>JAZQTB010000108.1:0-43976 GCA_045630425.1 Kiritimatiellia bacterium
GCGGAAGCTTTTCAGATGTGGGGATTTGCGCTGGACTGCGACCCGAAGACGTACTCGTGTACGTCGAGCGGTCGCAAGGACGCGCAAATCGCCCATATCAAAAGGTGAGCACGGTTGCAGCAACATCCGCCGCGATATGAACAGTCACGAGAAGAAATGAAGAATAACAAGATTGTGGTTACTACTGTTGCACAGAGTGGATGAAAGACAAGGGGGGATCATTTATATCGCAGAGGCCCGAATCCACAGGCGGGAGAGTATATCGGGACTTACTCGGTCTGTCGTTTTCATTTCCTGGGCGAAAAGCGAAATGCGGTATTCCTCTAAAAGCCAGCGGTATTCGGACAGCGCCGCGCGGTCGGCGATTCTCGCGTTTTTATCGGTAATCAGAGCGTAGTATTGCGTCCAGTATGGTTCGAATCTCGCCATCTTCGATCTGTCGCGCGTTTTGTCGACTTTGGCGCGCTCGATGCGCTTTTCCAAAGCCTTGAAGTATCGCGGATAGAGCTTCAGCTTTTCGTAAGGAACGGTCGCGACAAAGCCGCGATATACGAGCCAGGCAAGCTGCGTGCTGATGTCGAGCGCGATGTCGTCGGGAAGATCCGCGGCGTCGGCGAGCGAAGAGACGCGACCCGCCTCTTCGAAGATCAGCGAGACGAGTTTCGCGAGGCCTGAATACGCTTCGTTTACGGCGGCGCGTTTCGTTTTAACCCGCTCGGCGAACGCTTCGGCGGTTAATATCCGCGGCTCTGAATCTACCGCCGCGATCCGCACCGCCTTCATGAAAATATCGTCCGAAAGTTTATCCGGCGCGTAATTGAGCGTTTTGAAATAAAGCGCTCCCTGGAAGGAAAGACTTTTGGAGCTGAAGCTCCTTTTGGCGAATTTCGACATTTCAAGAGCGAGGAGCCTTGCTGTTCCTTTGGCGTGTTCGTTTTTCGCCGTCTCCTCCGTTTTGAAAAGCCTTAGCGTAACTCCGTCGCCTTCATCGTAAAGGGCTTTGTAGAGCTTTACGCCCCAGCCGGTTCCGCTGCCCGCGTCCGAATTTCTGATTTCGCCGAAGTCCCACGATGTGTATTTTTTTGCGGCGGGGTTGTTCGTAGCGGAGTCTCGGGTGACGCCCGACAATTCAAGTACTTCGCGTAAATTGCGTGAAGAGGCGATAATCTTTTTTGTTTCGTTGTCGCGAATCCTGAAGCGGACGATAAGATGATCGGGAATTTTTATCCCGTCCATTATCTCGACTGGAATCCTGACACCGAGCCTCGCGTAAACGACGCGGCGGATCGCGTCCTTAAGGGGTTCGTCTGCCGGTTTAAGTATCGGCAAAATAATCGAGAGCGTCTCGTTTATTCCGGGGAGCGCACGTCTCAACGAGCTCGGCAGGCTGTTGAGAATCGTTGCGACCTTTTCGCCGAGAGCCCCCGGCACAAGCCAATCGGCACGCCAGAGCGTGAGCGCGCCCGCGTCGGATTTCATAACTGTGCACGTTATTCCGTCTCGCTCCGGGTCGTCGGGCGTATGACGGTATTCGAGCTTAAGTCTCGCCCCTCCGATCGAAATCGTCTCTGGGTAATCGCCGTCGGCGGATTTTATTTTACCTAACCATTCATCGCGGTTGAGACGGAATGATTTAAGTTCTTTTTGTGTAGCCCCGTAAAGCCATTTTTTAAGTTCGTGCACCGACACGATTTCTTCGGGGATGACCTTGTCGAAATGCGCGGCGATTTTTTCGGTATCGAATAGTTCACGGTTACGGCGCTGTTCGGAGATTTTTTCAAGCTCCTTGAGAAGGTCTATGTTGTCCCGTACGATCGGCGGAGGATTTTGGATTTCACCCAAAACGAGCGCATGAAGGATGAAGAGTCTGCGGGAAAGTACGGGGTCGATGCGGCTAAAGTCCCTACGTCTTCCGTCGACGATTACGAGCCCGTAGACTGTTACGCGTTCCTTGGCTCTTAAAAAACCGCTCTTCGCATCCCATACGGGCGCGTAATAGCTGCGTCTTGCCATATCGCCCGCGGCGGGCTCGATCCACGACGGATCGATTTTCGCGACATCCCTCGCGAAGAGACGTGACGTATCGACGAGTTCGCCCGCCATTATCCATTCGGATGGAGTGTTTTTTACTTGTATTTTAGGCTTATCGCGGCGATTGTCGTAATTAGGCTTTTTAAGCTTAAAGTTCTTAGCCAAAACTGACGAGGGGTGAATCTGAAAGCGAATACCATGAGCGCCCTTAAACTCGTTCGTCTCCGGATCGAACTTTCCGATTTTTCCTAAAAGCGAAGGCAGGAGCGCGCGGTGGAACTGATCGACGCCTCCGTTGTCGTTTACGGTGTCGAGTTTGAGTTTCGCAGCGAGCGATGTAAGACGCGTGACCAATTCGCGCCATTCGCGCATTTTCGGGTATGAGAGATACGACGAGGTGGCGAACTTCCTCAATTGTGTCGCGCTAAGCGATGACGATTTATCGTTCCACCATTTCCAAAGTTCGAGCGTTCCCAGAAAATCGGAGCCCTGGACGCGCCATTTCGCATGTTCGCGATCGGCCTTGTCCTGTTCGTCGAGCGGGCGTTTCTTAGGGTTGTCGCAGCTCATCGCCGCGACGACCGGGAGGACCGACGGAAGTGTCGCCAAGTCCGACGCCGCGATAAGCATTCTCGCTAAGCGCGGCTCAAGCGGTATTCTCGCGAGCCTGCGGCCCGTTTTGGTGAGGCGCACTTCATCGCTGCGTTCGTCGCGGCAGATGGCTCCGAGTTCTAAAAGTTCCCTCAATCCTTCGCGGATCATCGTCGGCTTCGGCGGATCGATGAACGGGAACGAGTCAATCGCGCCAAGGCGAAGTTCAAGCATCGTCAGGATGACGCCCGCGAGAGATGAACGCAGGATTTCGGGCGGCGTGAATTCTTCGCGCGTATTGAAATCTTCCTCCGAATAAAGCCGCACGCAGGTTCCGGGCGCGATTCGTCCGCATCGGCCCGCGCGCTGACGCGCCGACGCGCGCGATATCGGCTCGATCTGGAGGCGCTGGACGCGCGTACGGTGGATGTAGCGCGAGATTCGCGCGAGGCCCGAGTCGATCACGGCTTTTATTCCGGGAATGGTGAGCGAGGTTTCGGCCACGTTCGTCGCGAGAATGATGCGGCGTTTATCGAGAGTTACGAACGCTCGCTTCAATTCTCCGGGCGGGAGCGAGGCGTAAAGGGGGATTATCTCGCTCTTTCCCAAAAAGACATCGCGCTTTAAAGCGTCAGCGGTTTCGCGTATGTCGCGCTCGCCGGGGAGAAATACTAGTATGTCGTCGTCAGGCGGGAGATTACGCGCGGCGCGGGCGACATCGCGCGGCAGGTCACGGCTGTCCTCGTCGTCGCACGGCTGATAGACGATTTCAACGGGATATAGGCGGCCCGGTACGATTACGGCCGGAGCGCTTGAGAAGAATTTAGAAAACCGCTCCGTATCGAGAGTCGCCGATGAGATTATAATCTTAAGATCGCGGCGTTTTTCGGAAATGCGTTTTACGATGCCGAGAAGAAAATCGATGTTGAGCGTTCGCTCGTGAGCTTCGTCGATGATGATCGTGTCGTATGCGTTGAGAAGGGGGTCGAAAAGCGTTTCCGTCAGGAGCACGCCGTCGGTCATGAACTTTACGCGCGTATCATCGGAGAGCTTTTTGTCGAAGCGGTGCTGGTAGCCTACGATTCCGCCGATTTCCGTTTTAAGTTCTTTGGCGACGCGCTCGGCAACTGTTGTCGCGGCGACACGGCGCGGCTGAGTACAGGCGATTTTTCGCCCATTACTGCCGAGATTAAGTTCCATCGCCATTTTAGGCAGCTGCGTCGTTTTACCCGAGCCCGTTTCACCGCACACTATGATGACATTGTTCTTTTTAAGCGCATCGAGAATTTCCGTTCGGAACGCGCATATCGGCAGTTCCGGAGGGTAGCTGAATTCAAGAGCTTTTGTGTTTACTGATGTCATCACTGGGCGAGTTGGTTGCAAAGAGACCTTGTTTTTGTAATGATTATATCAAATTTTCATTAGTCGGGTGTTTGTTTTTCGGTGTTCTTATAAGGGGAGTTGTCTTCCTTCTTGAACGCGCTCAGGGTAGTAGTATAGCTAAGTTTTTGGCTTGTAAAACTTAAAGGATTTTTAAGGAGTTTTATTTTAGAAATTTTACAAACAAGGATTAGGAATGTGATATAATAATAATGTCTTTTGATGGTGATACGAGCGTTGTGAGCGCGAAGTTGATTCATTGGAAGATGCTATAGTTTGGGAACTGATTGCTTTAAGCGCGGCAAAACCGCTAAAAGCTTTCCACCCCCAATCGCTTAAAACAATTTGCATAGCTGCAAAGTGGTCGTCCGGTGGAACGTGAGAAATTTCAAAGGTGACGATACTTGGCAGGGAACGCAGTCGCGTTTCCTCTCTACGTATTTCACCTAAGGCATTATTCTCACGGCCTCACCGGAAATACGAAGAGAGGTTTTTTATTTTCCCAATTCGTGTTTGATTATAGCGCGGCAATGCGACACGGAACAAGAAAATGCCCGATCCTTGCGAAGTGAAAACACGTAATAGGGTAGGAGGAAAGCAAAAATGAAGGTTACTAATATATTGAAAACAAGTGTAATGACATTATTGATGGCGTCAACCTGTTTAATTGCTTCTACAGTACAGGCTCAGGTAAAGAGTGCTACTGCTGAAGAAGAGGCTACAGCAAAAGCTCTAGTGGGATTTATTAGGGCAAAGACAGATATGACTCCTTCGGAACAGGAGGAGATGTGGAAAAAATTCGAAGGAAAAAAAGTTGTCTTTAAAGGAACGGTTAGAACTGTAGGAACTTCTGTCGCGGGAAAGTTTTATGTCTCGTTAACAGTAGGTCGAATAGGTTGGTTTGAAAACCTCAATATTCAATTTAATGTTCCTAGGCATCTCAGAGGAACTGTGGCTATGTGGGATATAGGAGAAACTCATGTTATGCGAGGGATTATATCTGGTCGGGGGGATTTGAAAGACGATGCTGTCTGTAGTGATGCAGAGATTGTAGAATAAATACTTTGTGTTACTATTCTATGGACTGGACGGCAGTGAATAAGTAATAAAAGATAATTTACTATGAAAAAAATTTTTTTAGGTGTTATAATGATTCTGGCTGGCTGCGGACAGTCAGAATCGGAAGATATTGGCTATGGGTTGCCAGATGATAGTGATAGTGTCGCCGTATTGACCGGAAAGACGATCGTTGAATGTTTAATCGAAAAATATGGCGCCTCGTCAGAGGATGATCATTTAGTTGATCAATTCAAGAATTCTGTCACGTGTTTGGCTGGAAACCGTGTGATTATACGAGGTAATGTTGGCGAGGTTTCACGTCAGCGTTTCACTATAGATAGGAAAAAGGTGATTGTTGCAGTCGGTCGTTCAGCAGAGCAGACAGTAAATGTTAAATTTTTGATCAGAAAAGGAGCTGAGAATACCATTTCAGGGTTGCGAGTCGGACAAGAGGTAGTTTTTGAAGGTCGAGTTTCAGATTCTTGGGATTTTTTGACTGATTTGGTTGTCGAAGACGCGGTTGTCGTTGATTTGAAAGAATATAAGAAGATGTCGACCATCGCAGAAAGAAGACGCGACTTTTTGCTTGGAGATTGCTTGATAAGGTCGAAACCGTTCGGTGAACTGGGAGAAGATAAACGGTCAGAATTGTTCGAGATGGCGAAGTGTGCGAATTCCGCTTATCCAAATACAGCGATTCCAAGCGGATATCGCTCTTTATCGCGAAAAGAATGGAACGCTGTTGTAGCACAGTCTCAATATTCTGCTGATATTTATTCGGAAGACGGGTACATCGTTTTTGGGAATGGACTGAGAGGTCGTGTTTTTGTCGATTGTTTTTCTGATAGAGCTGTTGTCGCGTGGAGTGGTTGCGATCTTTCCTCAGATAAGATACGACAAGTTGGAATGCTTGATCTTCTGACTTGTGCTAAACATCTGGTGGGTGAGGTAGCGTCTCAGCATGAACAGGCGTTGACGATTACAAAAGGTGTGATAGAACACTTTAAGGATGATGTATGGATAGTAGGGCATTCACTTGGTGGATGCATTACAACATACTTATCTTCTCAAATAGAAGAGGATCCGTACGGAGAAAGGGTTAAGTTTGCGACGTTTAATGGATTAGGCATAGGTGCGTCAATGGCTGATGAGATGAGCTCGGAGCGTAGAAATGTTTGTGCTCGCCGATTGACCAATGTGTATTGTACGGAAGATATTGTTTTTAACGCGCATAACTTTACTGGTTGGACCGGAATTCCTCCAAGACATTTTGGACAATCCTATTTTATTAAGTACAGAGCCTCAGATAAGAAGTTAGGTATGATTGAAGAACTATTATGGCATCATGGTATGGATGAAATGTGTCGACAAATTGAATATTATTGTCCTAATGATCCTAAGTATAGTATCGGAAAAGGGTGTCTGATTACCTTATTCGGTATAGTTTTGATATTAGGAGTTTGGCTTTTAATTCGGGTATTCCGAAGATTCCGGTTTTTTCGACCCTTAGATTGATTTATGGTAAACTTCTAAGGAGAATATAAAAACTGTGTCTATGAAAGTTACCACCGCATTTATATAAATGCGGTGGTAGGTTGGGGTGATGGTTCTGACGTTGAATTTTCATCCCTTCGTGAGCGAAGCGAACGAACGGAATGGCTTTTATGGTATAACGGTTTTGTAAATCGCGTAACGAACAGTGTTGTAAACGGGCGCATTGAATTATGCAGAGGTGTCATTATGGACGCTGACAATCCGATCAAGTCGGATGTCGTGCTTTTCGGTAGGGATGTCAGATACAATCTGAAAGGGGTGGGCGACCGCGACTTTTACAGAACTGGCGCTTGAGCGCGACAGCAGGCGGTCGTACCATCCGCCTCCATAGCCGAGGCGCTTACCGTCGGCGGTGAATGCGAGGCCCGGGACGATCCAGATGTCGACCTCTTGGGGGCGGACTATGTTTTCGCAGACGGGCTCGGGAATTTTCATCGGCCCTAATCTCAACTTGTCGGCGGTGAGACCTTCGACTTTCGCCAATTCGTACGTGTTGCCGTTCCAGCGCGGAGAGACGACCGTCGCGCCTTGCTCGAGCGCAGAGGAGATGAAGTCTTTAAGATCTATTTCGTACGCAGAGGCGAAGTAGACGGCGAGCGTTCTGCCCGAGAGCGGACGGTTTTTGAATATGAGTTTTTCACAGATGCGCTTCGAGGCGGCTTCCCGCTCAGATGGAGTGAGAGCCTTTCTCATCGAGGACATGCGTTTGCGCAGAGCCGTTTTGGCGGCCTTCGCCGCATTTTTCCGCTCAATGCGCATCCAGAGGCAGAGCAGATAAATGCCGTTTGCGAGAAAGAGCATCCACATCAGCAGTATTGATACCGATCCGCAGCCGTTCATCCATGCCTTGTACCACATTATTATTTCGATGGCGTTGACGGCTATCCAAAGTACCCATTCCTCGATGGCGCGGCGGATCGTCAGTATCATCGCCGCGATTGAAAGAACGTTGGTCGCTGCATCGCAGAGCGGGTTTGATCCGCCGATTCTGTCGAGTATGAACCATGCCGGCAGTATAAAGGCGACAATCAGAGCCGAAAGGATCGCTCGGCTTTTAAGCGACAGCCGGGTTCTTCTGATGCCTTCTTCCGGATCGGAAGAGTGGTTTCTGAGCCAGACATAGAGGCCCGGGAACATCATCAGAAAATAGTAGGCGTTGAGCGCGAAATCTCCGTAATAACCGGCGTTGAAAGCCATGAATGCATAAATGGGAGTGTTGATCATGCCGAAAAGGAAGCAGGCGATTTTACCTTTGCCGGCGAGAATTGTATACGCCATGCCGGTTACTGCGGCGGAAATGCCGAGAGTGTCGTCGCCCCACCACAGTGAAAGCGCGGTGATGGTTGAAACGGAAAAGACGAACCATACTGTTTCTTGGATTCGCCATCCTTTGAACTGTTCTAAAAAAAGCTTCTTCATCAAAAAAATTATATCAAATTTTCCGTTCGCCGTTTCGGGAAAAAGTGTCGGCGATTCATCGGGACAGATGATCGATTCTTCGGCCGGGCGATATGGCGTTTCTGTGACAAAAGTGCTCTGATAAGCGACATTTTGTCGCGGAAAATGTTTGGTCGGCGCTTTTTCCCGCTTGGCACGGCTTTTGCTTTTCATTTAGCGTAAGGAAGGATCAAAACAATGAATGCTACTTATACACCGCCAGAAGATAATGAAAAGTGCCTTGAGAAGTACGGCACAGATCTTACCGCGTTGGCCAAAGACGGTAAGCTCGACCCTGTCATCGGCCGCGATACCGAGATTCGCGACGTTATCCGCATACTTTCACGAAAGACCAAGAACAATCCCGTGCTGATCGGCGAGCCCGGTGTCGGAAAAACCGCCATCGTCGAAGGTCTCGCACAGCGCATCAACCGCGGAGACGTTCCGGACGGCCTTAAGGACCGCACCGTCTTTTCGCTCGATATGACGGCGTTGATGGCCGGTGCGATGTATCGCGGTCAGTTCGAGGAGCGTCTTAAGTCTGTTCTAAAAAAGATCAAGGAGTCCGACGGTAAGATAATTCTCTTTATCGATGAAATCCACACAATCGTCGGAGCCGGTAAGACCGAAGGATCTTCTGACGCGGGTAATATGCTTAAGCCTATGCTCGCGCGCGGCGAACTGCACTGCGTCGGCGCGACGACGCTCGACGAGTACCGCAAGTACATGGAGGCCGATGCGGCGCTCGAGCGCCGCTTCCAGCCCGTCATGGTCGAGCCGCCCGACGAGGAGGATACGATTTCGATTCTGCGCGGCATCAAGGAACGCTTTGAGAAGTATCACAACGTCAGCATCCGCGACGAAGCGCTCGTAAGCGCCGTAGTTCTTTCATCGCGCTATATTCAGGACAGATTCCTGCCCGATAAGGCGATCGATCTTTTAGATGAGGCGTGCGCCGGAATCAGAACCGAGATGGATTCGTGCCCGAAAGAGCTCGACGAAATCTCGCGCCATGTCCGCCGTCTTGAGATCGAGGAGATCGCTCTTAAGAAGGAAAAAGACGACGCGTCGAAAAAACGTCTGTCAGAATTGCAGGCCGAACTTTCCCTGTTGAAGGAGAAGGCCGACAGAATGACGGCCCAATGGCAGAAAGAAAAGGCCGCGCATGAAGAAGTGCGCAAGGTCCGCAACAAACTTGAAGAGGAGAGAATAAATTATGAGAACGCCCTTGCAAGAGGTGACAACGAGACGGCGGCCCGTCTTAAATACGGCGTTATTCCGGAGCTTGAAAAACGGCTTAAGTCCCATGAAAATAATTCATCTAAGGAAAATGCCGAAGTTCTGCTCAGAGAAGAGGTGACGGCCGACGAGATCGCCGAGGTGGTCTCGCGCTGGAGCGGCATACCGATGACAAAGCTCGTCGAAGGCGAGCGCGAGAAACTGATGCGTCTGGCCGAAACTCTCCATAAGCGCGTCATCGGCCAGGACAAGGCGGTAAGCGCGGTGTCCGACGCCGTAATCCGTTCGCGCGCGGGGATTAAAAACCGCAACCGCCCCATCGGCGCGTTCCTCTTTCTCGGTCCTACGGGCGTCGGCAAGACGGAGCTCGCCAAGGCGCTCGCCCAGGAGCTCTTCGACGACGAGAACGCGATGGTGCGGCTCGACATGTCGGAATATATGGAGAAGTTCGCCGTATCGCGTCTCGTGGGCGCGCCTCCCGGCTATGTCGGTTTCGACGAGGGCGGTCAGCTTACCGAGGCGGTGAGACGCAAGCAGTTCTCGGTCGTTCTCTTAGACGAAATCGAAAAGGCCCATCCCGACGTCTTCAACATGCTTTTGCAGGTTCTCGACGACGGACGCCTTACCGACAGCCACGGGCGCACGGTGTCGTTCAAGAATACCGTCGTCATAATGACGTCGAACGCCCCGAAGGAATCGCTCGGCGAGATTTTCAGGCCGGAGTTTCTGAACAGGCTCGACGAAATTCTCGAATTCGATTCTCTCGGCAGGGACGAGATTCGCGAAATCGTCAGGCTTCAGATCGCCGACTTCGCTAAGCGTCTCGCCGACAACCAGCTTACGCTCAAGATCGACGACGCGGCGCTCGATTTCATCGCGGAGCGCGGATACGATCCGCAGTTCGGCGCGAGACCCGTAAAGCGCACGATTCAGCGCGAGCTCGAGAACCCCGTCGCCAAGGCGATAGTGGCCGGCCGCTATCCTCCCGGCTCGACGGTCTCGGTCACGGCGGAGAAGGGCGGCATGATTGTCGGATAGTCGCCGGAATAAAATCTGGCCGTCGGCGGATACGGGCACGGGAATTGTGGTATAATAGAGGTATGATTGCCGAGATACAAAAGCTGAAGAAAGAGCGTAATGCCGTTATTCTCGCCCATAATTACACGTCGGGCGAAGTGCAGGATGTTGCCGATTATACGGGCGACTCGCTGGAACTCGCCCGGCGCGCCGTCCAGGTGGATGCCGACGTCATCGTTTTTTGCGGCGTCTATTTCATGGCGGAGACGGCTAAAATATTGAATCCCGCAAAGACGGTTCTTATTCCCGACGCGTCTGCGGGCTGTCCGATGGCCGATATGATATCCGGGGCTCAGCTTCGTGAACTTAAGGCGGCTCATCCCGGCGCGGTGGCGGTGTGCTATGTGAACTCGACGGCCGAAGTAAAGGCGGAATGCGATATTTGCGTGACGAGCGGCAATGCCGAAAAGGTAATGGCGACGATAGGCCGCGACAAAGAGATTCTTTTTGTTCCCGACCGTCATCTCGGTTCCCATATCGCCGCGAAGGAAGGCCGCGAGTACGTTCTTTGGCAAGGGCACTGCCCGATCCACAATGCGCTCGCCGCCGAAACGGTAAAGGCGAAGCGCGCGGAATACCCCGGCGCCCCGCTTCTCGTTCATCCCGAATGCCCCAAGGCGGTCCGGGATTTGGCCGACGCGTGCCTTTCGACGGGCGGCATGTGCGCGTACGCGCAAAAGTCGGACGCCGATACGATCATCGTCGGCACCGAAGTCGGAATCCTTCATAGACTGCGCAAGGAGAATCCTTCCAAAACGTTCATCCCCGTGTCGACGGAACTTGTCTGCGCCGACATGAAGAAGATTACCCTGGCGAATCTATTGTCCTCGCTTAAGGATATGGAGACGAAGGTGGAGGTGCCTTCGGAGACGGCCGACAGGGCTCGCCGCGCGATTGAGGCGATGCTGGCGGTCTGCTGAATAGGTAGAGGGGACTGTCCCCATTGGCGATAAGGCATTTGGGTAGGGGGTCTGGGGTGTAACCCCAGTTATAAATAAAGATACATGATTGCAAAAAGTGTAGCGGTTGGATTGTGCGAAGCAATAAGGCGAAACGTTAGTGAGCCTCTATGTGAACAACCATCGGAGTTTATAAAACTAAGCGCAGCGCAAAATAATAAACTCTATTTCCTATTCTGTTAGATTTGTAATTAACTCCGATAGGTTCCGATGAGTTTCGCTAACGCTTCACTTTAGAGGCTTCGCGCATTCTAACCGCTTTGCAGTAAGCTTTACTTTTACTTGTTTTTATATATGCCTTCGGCATTTGGGTATGGGGTCTGGGGTGAAATTCCAAGGTATGTGGTGAAAGTTCTATATCTTCACGAGCTCGAAGACAAAAGGTGCGCACCTTTTAGGTCTGAGGTGCGCACTTCTCGGTTTCTGGCTCATAGAAGGTGTGAAGAACGCTTGAAGAACGCCGCGCTTTTATTTTGTGTGTTGAAGTGGTATAATTGACAGTGATGATGATGGATGATTATAGAATATCAGAAAAACTTCCAATGAACGGAGGGGTGTAAAATGATTTCACCCCACCACTTTCACCCCACCAATGGGGTCGAACCTGAGGATTCTCAATGATAGGGATTTGCCCCAGATGCGGACGCGAGCTCGTGCGCAGCTCGACACCGACCGGCAAGGTTTGCTTTCGTTGTGCATCCTGTGGCGGCGTCGCCGTTACGCTTCCCGTGCTCCGCGAATCGCTGGATGTGAGAAGCATAGCCGCGTTGACGCGCTCGGCCCGTGCCGCTGAACACGCCGGATGCACATGCCCAGGTTGCGGAGGTAGCATGAGCCTTTTGAAAGTCGGCGACGGGAAGAACAAGATGGAGATAGATGTTTGCGGGCGCTGTCTTTCCGTTTGGTGCGATAAGGGTGAATACGAGACGCTTGCGCCGCCCCTGCCGAAGTCGGGCGAGAGGTCCATGCGGGAACTTGTTGCGCAGGCTTCTCCGGAGGCGCGCGAACGCTACGCCGCCGCGCTGCTGGAATCCCTGCCGGAGGAAGTCTCGCCCGCCGATTTTGACATTGGGGACATCTTGCGTGACATAGTGCGTCTCATTATCGGAGCGCCTACACTATGGCGGACGGTCAAACCTGTGTCGCCGATTTTCACGATTCTGATGACACTTGCCTTGCCAGTTGCGCAGGTCTGCATATACTGTCAATTTCATGATTTGCATGCAGCAAGTTACGCAATACGGTTTCCCTCCAGATATAGCGACTTCTGGTGCATCAGCGCGAGCATGGCCGAGAAATACGGCTTCGACCTATCCGCACAGCTGAACGCGCTTACTTTCCCGTTTGTGCAGGCATCGGGCAGAATGGCATTGTTTTACGCATTTCTGCTTTTCATTCCGCTTGCCGCTGTCGAGCGGCGCATTGGACATGCAAGATTCATTGGTCTCTTTTTCGCGTTTGTTGCGGCTTCGTCCCTTGCGCAAGCGTTTTTTGCGACACTTGGGCTTACGACGGGGTATTTGTGCGGCATTTTTCCCATTGCAATTGGATTTCTTACATACACTTCGTTTGCG
Organism: Kiritimatiellia bacterium; assembly: GCA_045630425.1. GTDB lineage: Bacteria > Verrucomicrobiota > Kiritimatiellia > RFP12 > UBA1067 > UBA1067. Next base: position 12,902 of record JAZQTB010000108.1, read on the forward strand.
TGGCCGGATTTGCGCATAAGGGGTCGAATCGGACTCATGGGTGTGTATTCAGGCATCGTCGGGCTGTTTCTGCTCGCGTTCCCTATGCTGAACGCATTAGCCCTTGATTTTCTTTCTTGTGGTGTGGGTCCGATTGCGGCATGCCTCGCCCTCGGCGCGATACTTGGCCGCCGCTCAAGGAAAGTAAGGGGAACTGTCCCTATCGGCGATAATGGAGGTGTTCGTAATGAGTAAAATTTCATTGATATTGTGTATAGGTATATGGTGTGCCATAGTTGTCACCTCGCTGTGGATTCGATATCGGAATTCAAAATTGTCATCTCAAGAGTTAGAGGAGAAACGCCTGAAATGGAGGATCTGGTGGAGCGGAAATTCATTGGGCGTTATGCTTCTTAAAGGTCTTTTAATAATTGGAATGATCTGTTCTGCCGCCAATGTATTACTTAAACTATATCTTCTGGTCAAGTCGTAATCGTCATACGAGAGTAACTTTATTTCATAAGGGAGATTTCTAATGAGAATAACTTGGGGGACTGTCCCTATAGGAGAAAAGTAAATAGCCTGGGGGACTGTCCCCATTGGCGATAAGTGATAGAAAATTGCGGTTAGTACGGTGTTTTGGGTGTGTTTTCAAAAGTGAGATTTTGATGCGGGATTTTTAACCACGGATGCCGTGGGAGCCGGCTCGCTGGGAGCGCGCCGGACACCGAAAGGTTGGGAAAGTTGCCTTTGGATAAAATAACCGCATAAATTCCATTTTTTATATATTTTAAAAGAGTTCTCCGTGAGACATAAATTGTGGAAGGTTTTTATGTATGATGCCATCTCTTTTTTGAATTGGATCGTTGCGCGTGAGAATGTATTTCGGATAGTTGTCGCGGATTTTTATCAGTGGTGCATATTCGCGATTTTCAGTTTCAAGACTTGTTGCCATGGTCATACAGGATTGAACATAAGAGTATTCAGAATCGTTGCGACGAAGAATGAAGTCGCATTCAAGTTTTCCAACGCGTCCAATGCTTGTTGAATAGCCGTGAGCACGGGCGTATGAGAATATAGTGTTTTCAAGCACGGGGCCGTAGTTGATTCTAGTGTCGGTGTTTGTAGCGAAATAAAATCCAAGATCAGATAGGTAGTATTTTTGTTCTCCATTGATAGAAGCGCGCGATTTAAGATCAAATCGGTTGCATTCGTAGAGAATTTTAGCATCTTTGAGGATTTCGATATAACGGTACAAGGTTTCGCGTTTAATGATCGTGCCGTCTTTTTTGAGGGCTTCGAGAATGTTTGATATACTTGTTATTGCGCCGAAATTATTAATGAGGTATGTTTGAACTTTTTGAAAAATAGAAAGGTGGCGAATCTTTACGCGTCGTTTTATGTCTTTTTCAAATATTTCGGTAACAATTCCCTTTATGTATGTTCTGCGGTCTTCTGTAGAATCATATTGAATCGCCTTAGGAAATCCGCCTTCGCGTAGATAAGTGTCAAATTCTTCTGTAATATCTTGCGATATAGATTTACCATGAAACGCTTTCATGTCGATGTATTCATCGAATGTGAGAGGAAACATTTCAAACTCAAGGTAACAAATCAGTTCTGAAAAAGCAAGTTAAAGGGGTAAGATTTGTATGTAATCAAAAATATACCCCCTTATGTGCGGGATTTGAGTTAAATAATTATAGGAATAGTAGGCTAAGAAACTATCGAATCGGGGATTTGTTTGTCGGGTGATTTTTGGGTGCGAACGCCGCGCTTTTATTTTGTGCGTTGAAGTGGTATAATTGACAGTGATGATGATTGATGATTATAGAATCTCTGATAACTTCCAAAGAACGGAGGGGTGTAAAGTGATTTCACCCCACCACTTTCACCCCACCAATGGGGGTGGACCCGCGGATTCTAACGCCGACATCCTTGAAGGCTGCACGGCGCTTCTGAAGAGCCTGTAATCGCGCCTTGTGGCGGCTAACTAAAGAAGGGAAAGAACAATGAAAAAACTGGAAACAGGCAACACTTCCACATTGGCAACAATCGGCAGACTGCTTGCCGCAGTTGTGCTTCTGGTGTCAGGTGGTTGCCAGTCGATGAAGGAGAACGGCATGCTTTCGCCTCGTTCCGGCGAACTGTTCCAAACGACTAAGATGGGCACGGGCGTGGTGGCATCATGTTGCGTCTTCCCAACGGTGCTGGGTTGGTTCTACGTGCAAAAGGGAGATTTGCTCGGGCTGCCGATCGCCATCGTCTCTTCACCGTTTGCCATCGTCGCGCCCATCTTGGACCTTGGCGTTGTTTCGCCATTGACGGACTTGGTCTGTCTGCCGTACGACCTGTCCCAGCCGCAGCACGGTTTTTACATCCGGATCGTCGATGAGGACGGAAAGCCGATTCCCGGAGCCCGGATTTCCGGAAGCGTAGAAAATGATGAGGATATGCACCTTTTGTCAACGACGGATTTGTGCGGCACGACAGACGAAGCTGGCGAATTCTATGTCGGGCGGCTCTTCAAGTGCCATGGTTCGATGTCGGTAAAGGCTCCGGGGTATGCACCTTGGCTCGGGTGGGAAAGCATTCGGCTTCCTAAGAACGAGAAGTGTTCTGGCGGGCAGACGGCAGTCACCAACGCCATCCCCACGGGGGAGCGTATCGTGTTGCAGTATGTAATGAAGCGGTCGAACGTCGGCGATTGGAATCAGAAGGCCGACCTTTCGCGCGAAGAAGTCGAGAAGCTTTGCGTGGGAACCTGGAGGCCTGACGAAGACGCATGCAAGTTCATCGTTGATGAATTAGGCATGAAGACCGGACAGGAGAACCCGGCGGGACACTGGATTGAACTGCGTTCCGATGGAACTGCGGTTTGTCATGCGCCAGGGCGTTACTACAAGAGCAGTGTCAATTCGTACTATAGCTATGAACTGGGCAATTTTCAGGATTCGTTCGCATGGACGGTTGAACGAAACGAGGCGTCTCCGTGGCGATCTGTGTCAGGGAATTCCTGGATATGCATGAAATGGACATGGCGTGCGCGCCTGTTCGTCGTGGATGAGAAGGAAAAACATCGCAAGACTGCGCGATATCGCAAGACTGCGCGATACTATCTTGGAGAAGACGACAAAGGTGTCTATCTTGCAGCGGAATGTGAAGACTATTACACGCCCCCACGCTGTATACTCAAGTTCCGCAAGGTGCCTAGCGTGAAACAAACCTTGTCTCCACGCGGCGGAGCTGACTCTGGCATGTGAGTGTGGCGGGGCAGACGGATAGGCTTTCTATCGCGCCCTGGCAGCGACAAGCGAAAGGAGAAGGATGAAGAATAGGTAGAGGGGACTGTCCCCATTGGAGATAATTTAACTCGCGCAGAGGCGAAATGCGCCCGCGCCGAAGGCGTCGGGTTGCCTGAGCGCGTAGCGCGAACCGCGAAGCGGCCGCAAGGGGTCGCGAGGCGCTGAGGAGAAAATAATGGAATACTATCATGCAGAAAGTGAAGTGAAATGAAACTCGAAACAGAGAACGTCAAGGAGACCGAGGCGAGCGCGGAGCTCATCCGCGAATTGATGGCGGATGACGCGAGACGCGGCAACTGGCTGATTCTCATGCACGACTATGACGAAGAGGCGTTCATGCAGATCGCCTTTGACGACCATCCCGATGGCATCGACCTTGAATATCGCGATGGCGCGGACAAGCCGCTGTACCACTGCAAGCGTCCGGTCCTGAGACTTGAGGCGGAGAATGCGCTCCTCGACTATCTTGACGGAATAGAGACGTGGAAGCATCGATTCGAATGGGAGGTTGAGGAGGGCTTTGGCGGCGCGGGCGGCTCTGGCGGACGATCCTTTTTCAAGATGTTTTCTTTGTTTGTCGCTGTGCTTATTGCCGTCCTTGCTGTCGTAGTCTATTTGAAGAGCGGCAAAGTGCCGCACAATATGGTGATTGCGGCAATTGTGCTGCCGCTTATCGGGCTGCAATTCCACATTTTCACAAAGACAAAGCCGCAGAAGACACTGGAAGACCTTGATGACGACGACGGTGGAATCGACTGGCGCGAGACTGATGCGAAGGACGTCGTAGCGGAGACCCGCGACGGATGGGCGGTTCTCATGGATGATGTCCCTGTGCATGAGGCAAAGGCGGCGGCGCAAGCGCTTGAGGATGCTCACATAAGATGCCGACTCGACATCCTCAGCGAAGATCGTTCCTATCACCGCTACGGAAACGGCGGACTTGGAACGCGCATGTGCGTGCTCGTCGCACCGGACGACTACGAGAAGGCGAAAAAGGTAGTGTTGTAGTGTTGCCAATGGCCAATAAGAATGTCCAATGGTTTCTGCCGCAAAGAACGCAAAGGACGCAAGGAAATGGAGCAGAGGGAGTTCAAGTGTAGGAATAGCTTGGGGGACTGTCCCCATTGGCGATAAGTGATGGGAAATTGTGGTTAGTGCGATGTTTTAGGGTGTTTTGTAAAGTGAGAATTTGACGCGGGAATTTTAACCACGGAAAGCGGCTCGCTGGGAGCTCGCCGGACACCGAAAGGGTTACGAAAGTTGCCTTCGGGAATTTTAACTACATAAATTCCGTAATACTTTTGATTTTGTAGTATATGCCTTCGGCATTTGGGTATGGGGTCTGGGGTGTAACTCCAGATAAAAAATAAAACAATAGAGTAGTAACAGTATAGCGGTTGGATTGTGCGAAACTCAAAGGCGTAACGTTAGTGAGCCTCATTTGAACAACCATCGGAGTTTATAAAATTAAGCGCAGCGCAAAATAATAAACTCTATTTCCTCTTCTGTTAGATAATTTTTTACTGCACCCCACTTGACTTTTGGGACGCTAAAAATGTAAAATATGCGACGGTATAAGCCACTTTCAAAACATAAGGAGAAATTAATGAATAAAATGCTCAAGATTGGTGTTGCGGCGCTTGCGATTTCCGCTGTCTGTCCCGCTTTTGCCGAAACCGTTGATGTTGCGGAGGAGGAGACCGATTCTTCCGTAATCGGCTTTACTCCGGTCGCTGTCGGCCTTGCCACGCCCGTTCAGCTTCCCTGGGGTATCAACCGCTGGGATGTCTTCGGAATCGACTTCAATCTTTTCTATTCCGACGCGCCTAAGATGTACGGCATCGATTTCGGCGGTCTTGCCACGCTTACGCGCGACACGACGATCGGTCTTGTGGTCGGCGGTCTCGGCAACATTTCCTTCGCCGACATCTACGGCCTTCGCGCTACATGCGGCATCAACTATACCGAGAAGAGCGTTTGGGGCGCCGAAGTCGGCCTTATCGGCGTGAGAGATGAGCTTGTCGGTCTTGACGTCAACCTTTTGGGCTCCTTCCAGCAGAAGGTTTGCGGCGTCCAGGTTTCCGGACTCGCCAATTTCTCCAAGGTCAAGAGCCACGGTCTTGATGCCGCCGGCATCGCCAACATCGCCGAAACGGCCTACGGACTTCAGCTCGCCCTGGTTTTCAACATGACCAAGGAACTTCACGGTGCCCAGGTCGGTCTCATCAACTATACCGAAGACTGCCCCTCCGGCTTCCAGATCGGCATCGTCAACATCATTCTTCAGAACAGGATCAAGTTCCTTCCCATCGTTAACGGATACTTCTGATAGGCGATGTCATCTAAAAATCCATTTCTTAAAAAGGCTACGGGGACCCAAAAGGCCCCCGTACGCGTTGAAAAGAAACACGGTCTCGGCAGGGGGCTTGATTCTCTGATCCCCTCCAAGACCGCTCCCGCCGCTCCCTTGTCCAAGCTGCCCGCCGTAGTCAAGGCGGCCGTTGCCGTTCCGGACGATAAGTCCGACCATCCGCTCGAGCTTCCCATACTTGACATCGAGCGAAGCCCCTATCAGCCTCGTCGCGAGTTTAAGGACGAGGAGCTTGCGGAACTTTCCGAATCTCTCAAGAACAGCGGTCTTGTCCATCCGCCGACCGTGCGCAGGAACTCGAAGGGCAAGTACGAGCTCATTTCGGGCGAGCGCCGCCTGAGAGCGGCGCTTCTGGCCGGATGGAAGAAGATCCGCGTAACGCTTATCGAGGCTGACGATCTTACGGCGGCGGCGATGACGACGACCGAGAACATCAATCGCGAAGATTTGAATCCGATTGAAGAGGCCGACAGCTACAAGACGCTCCAGGACACGTTCTCGCTTACCCAGCAGGAGGTCGCCGAGCGCGTCGGCAAGGCGCGGGCGACCGTCGCAAACGCCGTTCGCCTGCTGGAACTTCCCGAAGAGGTCAAAGAGCTTCTGCAGAAAAAGTTTCTCTCCGTAGGCCACGCGAAAGTTCTTCTTTCGGTCGACGACGAGAAGGAGCGCGTTCTTCTCGCCCGCGACTGCGTCAACGACCAGCTGACCGTCCGCGCGCTCGAGAAGCGTGTCGCCCGTCTGCATGCGCCCGTCGTCGAGAAGCAGCGCGGTACGCCCGATCTTCCCGACGGCTACGTCAAATCTCTTGTCGATAAACTTAAAAAACATCTCGGCTGCGCCGTCCGGCTGACGAGCGGAGTGACCCACGCCAACGGCAAGCACGTCAAGGGCCTTTTGGAGATCGACTTCTTCGACAACGACGAGCTCGACAGGGTTCTGCGCATGATCGGCGTCGAGGTTGAGTGATATGACGCAGTTTCTGTTTGCGGCCGCGTTTGCCTTCACGGCCGCCGATGCAAAAATAGCCTATGATTCCGCGTCTGAACTGGTCGAAAGGCACACGCCGCGCGATTCGGGAACGTCGAGTTCCGCCCGTGCGGCCGCCTTTATCTTAGACAAGGTCAGTTCGCTCGGCGCCGACGCGAGGATGGACATATTCAAGGCCGACACTCCGAAAGGGGTGCGGTATTTCACGAATGTCGAGAGCGACTTCGTGTCCAGCCCGGATAACGAATGGATCGTTTTCGTTTCGCATTTCGACACCAAAGAAGGCTCGCGTTGTCCGGGCGCGAACGACGGAGCCTCGACGAGCGGTCTTCTGATCGCGCTTGCCGGCAGATTGTTCGACGTCAGGCCCGAGAATACGAACGTTCGGCTTTTGTGGACGGACGGCGAGGAGTGTTTCGGCGCTTACGGCGACAACGACGGCCTTTGGGGTTCAAAGCATGCGGCCCGCAAGCTGAAGGAATCCGGCGTCAAGGTCCGGGCCGTAGTCAATCTGGACATGCTCGGCGACAGGGATCTTAAGATAACGATTCCCGAGAATGTGCACCCCGGCTTCAGAAAGGGGATTCTGCGCATAGCCGGGAGGAAAAACGTTTCCGGCAAGATCGTGGCGGGCGACGATGTCATCATCGACGATCACGTTCCGTTTCTCGAGGCCGGGTTCAAGGCCGTTAATCTGATCGATTTCGATTTCGGGTCAAAGCCCGGGCTTAATGATTATTGGCACACTCCCGAAGACACCGTGGATAAAATATCCGAAGAGTCGCTTTTGTTCGCCGGTTCTCTGGCGGCGTGGATAATCGAAGGCCTCGACAGAAAGTGACGTTTTCGCCGTCGGCGAAGCCGTGCTTAGGGACTCCGCCGGCACTTTTTCCGCGACGTGCGCGAGTCTCGGTCGGGCAAAATAAAAATCATACAATTTCTGATAGTATGGCCCGATTTTTGGTATAATACGCATTATGAAATTAGACCCTACGAAAATGAAGGATTGGCAGATCGCCGAAGCGGCCGAGTCTAATCTCCGCAAGGCTTCCGACCTGGCCAAGGAACTCGATTTGAGAGACGACGAATGGACGCCTTACGGCGACGTTCTCGCGAAGATCGACGTGACGAAGGTCCTTAAGCGCGTCGGCGAAGGGCGCAGGGGCAAGTACATCGACGTTACCGCGATCACTCCTACCGCTCTCGGCGAGGGCAAGACCACGACGACTCTCGGCCTTGTCCAGGGGCTCGGCAGGCTGGGCAAGAAGGTCATCGGCTGCGTGCGTCAGCCTTCGGGCGGCCCGACTTTCAACATCAAGGGTTCGGCGGCGGGCGGCGGTCTCGCCCAGGTGGTGCCTCTGACCTCGCTTTCTCTCGGCCTTACGGGCGATATCGACGCCATCACAAACGCCAACAATCTCGCGATGGTCGCGCTCAACTCGCGCATGCAGCACGAGCGCAACCACGACGACGAATGGCTCGCCGAGCGCGGGCTTAAGCGTCTCGACGTCGACCCTGAGCGCGTTCAGTTCCGCTGGGCGATGGATTTCTGCGCCCAGGGTCTGAGGAATATCGAAATCGGACGCGGCGGGAAACTCGACGGCTTTACGTGCGCAAGCGGCTTTTACATCACGGTCGCCTCCGAGGTCATGGCGATTCTCGCGATGAGCGCCGATCTCGCCGATTTGAGAAGGCGCCTTTCAAAGATCGTCGTCGCCTATTCGAAGTCGGGCGCTCCCGTGACGACCGCCGATCTCGAGGTCGACGGCGCGATGTGCGCGCTTTTGGTCAATGCGATAAAGCCCACGATGATGCAGTCGATCGAGGGTCAGCCGATGTTCGTCCACGCAGGCCCCTTCGCCAACATCGCCATCGGCCAGAATTCGGTCGTCGCAGACCGTCTCGCGTGCGCGCTCGGCGATTACGTCGTGACCGAATCCGGCTTCGCGAGCGACATGGGCTTTGAGAAGTTCTGGAACATCAAGTGCCGCTGCTCGGGTCTTAAGCCCGACGCGGTAGTTCTCGTCGCGACGGTCCGCGCCCTTAAGGCCCACGGCGGCGCTCCGGCTGTAAAGGCGGGTCTTCCGCTCGATCCCGTATATACGAGCGAGAATCTCGAGCTTCTCGAGAAGGGCTGCGACAATCTCCTCGCCCACATCGACATCATCCGCCGCTCGGGCGTGCAGCCCGTCGTCTGTCTGAACGCGTTCTACACCGACACTGAAGCCGAGCGCGCTCTCGTCAGGAAGGTCGCCGAATCGGCGGGCGCCAGATTCGCGGTTTCCGACCACTGGCTCAAGGGCGGCGAAGGCGCGCTCGAACTCGCCGAGGCCGTAATCGCCGCGTGCGACGAGCCGAACGGTTTCGAGTTCCTCTGCGATCTCGGCGAACCGCTGAAGGCCCGCATCGAAAAGCAGGTCAAGGAGGTCTACGGCGGCGACGGGGTCGATTTCGAGCCTCTCGCTCTCGAAAAGCTCGAGGCGTACCAGGCGGATCCCGAGACCGCGCGGCTTCCGGTCTGCATCGCGAAGACCCAGTATTCGCTCTCGCACGATCCGAAGCTTCTCGGCCGTCCGAAGGGGTGGCGCCTGCCGGTAAAGGACATTCTCGTTTACGCCGGCGCGGGGCTTCTCGTTCCCGTCGCGGGCGAGATTAAACTCATGCCCGGGACGAGCGCGTCTCCCGCGTACCGTAAGATCGACGTTGACGTCGAAACAGGCAAGGTGAAGGGATTGTTCTAAAATGAAGCGTCAGATAGTTCTTATCGCCAGCCTCGTCGCGGGTCTCGCGGCGGCTCTTTTGACGAGTACCTACATCAGCGGCAAAAACGCCGAATTGAAGGAAAAGGAAATCGCCATGAAGCGTAAATACGGCGAGATGATCGCCGTCTGTTTCGTGAGCGACAAGACCAAGGGCAGCATCATCAATCCGGAGGATCTGACGACCTGCAAAACGTTCCGCCGCGGCAACGAGGGGGCCGTATACGGCAAAGACGAGATCACTTCCCTTTACGGCCGCCGTCTCGCGGCCGGCGTCAGGGCGAACGTTCCCCTGCGCAAGACCGACATCGAAGGCTATCAGCGCGATGACGGTCTTGCCGCGGCGATCAAGCAGGGCTACCGCGCGATGTCGATCAACGTCACCGGTTCGGCGTCCGTATCGGGCATGGTGCGCGCGGGCGACGAGGTCGATGTGATCGGAACGTTCACGTTTCCCAGCGACGAGGGCAAGAACAAGCGGGGAGATCTCGCGACGCTGACGATTCTCCAGAAGATCACCGTTCTCGCCATAGGCGACGAGACGGCGAAAATGCGCGTAAGGAACCTCGGCGCCCAGGCCTCAGGCTTTACGACCGTCACGCTGCTCGTGACTCCGCGCGAGGCGGAGATGCTCGCCGTGGCCGAGCAGACCAAGGGCCGTCTTACGCTCACGCTCCGCAACAAGAACGATATCTTTACCGAGAAGGAGTCTCCCGTCGTCGAGTTCGAGAAGATCCGCGAACAGATATCCGAGCTCAACCGCGAGCGGAATCTCGGAAAAGGTAAAACGCGATAAATTTCAGGGGCGTCGGGTATGCTTTATCTTACCACATTGATAGACGGCGTGCGTGACAAACGCGAGCTTTCGGACGGGACGTGGATCATCGGACGCGGTGAAAACTGCCGCATACGGTTCAACGACCCGTCCGTGAGCGAGCGGCATGCGGTTTTGACCGTAAAGGAGCAGCGCGCCGTCCTCGAGGATCTTCACAGCGCGAACGGAACGTACGTGAACGGCGAGGCGGTCGATCGGGCGGTAGCGCTCGACGACGGCATGGTCGTTCAGATCGGAGGGGCGATGTTCCGCGTCTCCGGCGAGGAGCCGGAGCGTTTTCAGGACGCGCAGGACGCGGCGGAGGTTCCGGCGCCGTCCTCCGGTGAGCCCGAAGAGCCGGACGGGAGCGAGGATCCGATGCGCGAGTTGAGGCGCAGCGTACAGGAGCAGATACAGAACGAGCTTCTCAAGCGCATGGATATGAAGCGTCTGACTCTCGACGGCGTCGACCGCGAGGGTCTCGAGGAAACCGCCCGGATAAAGATACGTCAGATAATCGACGAGGTCGTCTCCAACGGGCGTATGCCGGAAGGGATCGACACCGTCCGTCTTGAGGACGATATCTTCAACGAGGCCATGCGCTTAGGCCCGCTCGAGGAACTTCTCGCCGACGATACCGTAAGCGAAATCATGGTCAACGGTCCCCGCAGGGTCTATGTCGAGCGGAAGGGTAAACTCGTTCTTTCGGACTGCCAGTTTACGGACGACGCGAGCGTTCTTGCCGTCATCGAGCGCATCGTCGCGCCTCTCGGCCGCCGCATCGACGAATCCCAGCCGTATGTCGACGCGCGTCTCGCCGACGGAAGCCGCGTCAACGCGATCATTTCGCCGCTGGCGCTTTCCGGCCCGACAATCACCATCCGGAAATTCTCCAAGAGCGCACTGACGCCCGAAGACTTCATCAGGTTCGGGACATGGACCCACAACGCCGCCGAGTTCATGAAGCTCTGCGTCCGCCTTCGCAAGAACATCATCGTCGCGGGCGGTACGGGTTCGGGCAAAACGACGCTTTTGAATCTTCTTTCGGGGTACATCCCGAGCAGCGAGCGTATCGTGACGGTCGAGGACGCGGCGGAACTGAGGCTTCAGCAGCCGCACGTCGTGCGTCTCGAGGCGAGACCTCCGAACATCGAGGGCAAGGGCGCCGTGACGATCCGCGACCTCGTGAAGAACTGTCTGAGAATGCGTCCCGACCGCATCATCGTCGGCGAATGCCGCTCGGGCGAGGCTCTCGACATGCTTCAGGCCATGAACACGGGCCACGACGGCTCGCTTACGACGGTCCACGCCAATTCTCCGCGCGATGTCATTTCGCGTCTCGAGACTATGGTGATGATGAGCGGCATGGAGCTTCCGTCGAAGGCCATCCGCGAACAGATCGCGAGCGCGGTCGACATCATCATCCACGAGTCGCGCCTCTCCGACGGTTCGCGCAAGGTGGTTGCGATCACCGAGGTTACGGGGCTCGAGGGCAGCCAGATCGTGATGCAGGATATCTTCTCGTTCAGCCAGACGGGTGTCGGCGACAACGGCAGGATAATCGGCGCGTTCAGGCCTACGGGCGCCATCCCGACGTGGCTCGATCAGCTCGCCGGCCGCGGCGTAACGGTCGACACCCGGATGTTCGATCCCTCGTTCGACGGTGATCTGAACGTGGGCTACAGAAGTTGAGCGGAGGGGTTCGGTTATGCTGATCTGGTTGTCTGTGCTGCTTTTCGGCGTTTCCTTCGGAGGAATCGTGTGGTATCTTCTCTCGGGAATAAAGATCAGGCAGGGTTGGCAGAACGGCCAGACGCCGATCGCGAGATGGCTCGACGAGCGCCGCCGCCGGAAGTTCAACGAGCAGCTGCCCGAAGCGCTCGCCACGATGTCGAACGCCCTGCGGGCGGGATTTTCGATTTCGCAGGCGTTCGACTCCGTCGTCAATCAGGGCGAGAATCCGATGAGCGAGGAGTTCGCGATCCTCCAGCAGCAGCTCCGGATAGGCATGAGTTTCGAGGCCGCGCTGCAGTCGATGTCGGACCGCGTCGGCTCCGACGATCTGACGCTCGTGACGACGTCGATCCTCATCAGCCGGAAAACCGGCGGAAACGTCACCGAGATTTTCGACAAGATTTCCGAAACGATACGCGGCCGGATGAAGATCGAGCGCAAGGTCAGAACGTTGACCGCACAGGGGCGCATGCAGGGCATTCTCGTTTCGGTGATGCCTTTCCTGCTCGGCATCGCCATGGTTCTGATGAAGCCGAAGATGATGATACCGTTCCTCTGCAGTTTCATGGGGATCGTGTCGTGCGTCGTCGTTATACTGCTGATAACGGCCGGCTGGCTGGTCATAAGAAAAATCACTAAAATCGACGTTTAGTAAAAAGATGAAAAAAAATTTCTTTTCAAAGTTTGATTGGGCCGCGTTTTGGGTCGCCACTTTAGTTTCTTTTGGAGTTTATTTTTATACGTTAGGTCCATCTGTAGGTCTTGAGGATTCCGGAGAGCTGGCCACCGCGAGCGCGCATCTCGGCGTTCCCCATCCTCCGGGATATCCGTTTTGGACTTTATGTACATGGATATTCTGTAAAATGTTTTCGTTTGTCACCTATATGGGCCATCCGAATCCCGCGTGGGCGGTAAGCTGCTGCTCGGCAGTTTTTGGGGCCTTGGCTGCTGGTTGTACAGCAATGCTGATAAGTCGAAGCGCAGGCGATTTTATCTTTAATAAAAAGTCTGGTTCTTTATTTTCGAATGAGGATTCGCGTACTGCCAATTGGCTTTCGTTCGCTGGAGGTGTGGGAGGGGCTTTAGCTTTCGCATTTTCGCCTGTAGAATGGTCTCAGTCGACTATTGTTGAGATATATTCGTTAAATTCATTGTTTTTGATGCTTGTATTCCTTTTGTCGTATCGTTGGATGTGTCGCCCATCTGATAAAACACTTTGGTTTACGGCGTTTGTTTTTGGTTTAGGGCTTACTAATTATCAGGTTCTTTTATTTGCAATCGTTCCATTGGGAATTATGATTTGTTTAAAGAACTTTAAGCTGTTCCGAGATTTCGCCCTGTACTTCTTCCCGGTCGCTCTCACCTATCAGGTTTTGAAGATCGGCGAGATGCCGCAGGCCAACATGTACATGCAGACCGACGTCATCAACAAACACAGCGCCCTTACCTCGGTCGAATCCTGTCCCTCCGGCGTCGCCGTCGCGGTCGCCCTGGTTTTCGCCGTCGCCGCGATCTTCACCGCCGTATGGAAACTCAGGGCGCTCCGCGCGGAGAACGCTCCGAAACCGCGTTTTCCCGCCGACGCGGCGTTCATCGTTCTTTCGGGCATTTCCCTGACCGTTCTTCTCTTCGCCGGAACGGGCGTTTTCTCCTCCTATGTCAGTTGGTTCGTCCACAAGCCCGATCTGATTACGGGCAAAATGGGCACGGCCGACATCACCGCTCCGCTCGTCAATCCGAGAATATACCTGTTTACGGCCCTCTTTGTTCTCGCCAGCGTTTTCGCGGCCGTCTTCGCGGTCGTCAAAGGCGCCGAAAACCGTGCGGCCTATAAAACGTTTCTGGGTGTCAGCGCGCTCTGCGCTTTTCTCGCCGTGGCCGTCGCGTCGGGTTTCGTCGAACATGCGGACGCGAAGGGGTTTCTTGGCGCGGCGTTCGACTGGGGTTCGACGAGGCTTCATTTCTACGCGGTCACGGCCGCAATGCTGGCCGTTTCTCTTCTCGTTAAAAACGGTTTAGCTTATTCAATCCCAGTTGCGGGCTTTCACGTCGCGCTTTTTGTTCTTCTCGAACGCGGCGCGATGAACGGCCTTACTCATCCCTCGTCGTGGTGGTTCTGGTGGCCGGTCGCATGGAACTTCGTCGTTCTCTCGCTCGCCTGGGCCGTTCTTCCCAACGGCAGAACCGTCGCGCTCGCGGCGTTCTTCACTCAGCTCGGCGTTTCGTTCTACGCCTATATGCCGATCGTTTCCGAACTCCGCAATCCCCCCATGAACTGGGGCTATCCGAGAACCTGGGACGGATTCAAGCACGCCATCACGCGCGGCCAGTACGAGGCGATAACGATGCCTGAGTTCGGCAGTCTCGGCGAGTTCTGGTCACAGATAAAGCTTCAGATGTCTCATTATTTCTCCGAGGTAAAGATCCAGTTCACCGACTTCATCGCTCTGCTCGCCCTGCTGCCGCTTTCCTGCTGGAAGATCGAGTTCGGCCGCGCGGGCGAAAGGAGATCGTTCAACGTTCTCTGGCTCTGCGCCGTTCCCGTCGCGCTCCTCGCCGTCCGCGCGGTTCTGACGGCGTGCGGCGTCGGCTCGTCCGAATCGATGCACGCGTTCGACAGGCTTCTCATCGCGCTTATGGCGCTTCCGGCTCTTCTCGGCGTTCTCATCATCGCTTTCCGTCAGCTGCTTTTGCGTCCCGCGTCCGCGCTTTACCGGTTCATCAAAGTCCAGATGACCGAAAAACGCCGTCTCGGCCTCGCCGTCTCAGCCGTTCTTCTCGTCGATGTTCTCGTCGTCATCGCCCATCACGCCGAGTCCTCGAAGGGCGGATGCGCTCTTCTGTACGCTTTTCTGCTTCTTTTGTCCGTGGCGGGCGCCGCCGTGTTTTTCGCGCCCCGGCTTATCGCGATGCGTACGCGCGGCTCGTCTCTGCCCGCGACGGCCTCGTTCGAATCAGCGAACCTTTCGCAGCATTGGCTTCTCGCTTCCGGCGCGTGCTTCTTCATGATGACGCTCCCTCTTATCCTTCTCGCGCAGGTGAAGGGCGATATCCAGGACGGATTCATCCAGAAGGTCAAGTTCATCTCGTCCCATGCCATGATCGCCATGTGGATCGGTTACGGTCTTGTCATTCTCGCGGCGGTCGTCTTCATTCTTCTTAAAAGAAGGGGAGTGAGGGCTTTCCCGCTCAAAGCCGCTGTCGCGTTTCTCGTCGCGGCGATGATTCTCGGCGCGGGAGTAACGCCGGTGGTTCAGAATTACACCGACGGCGAGCTCGTTTTCAAACTCGGAGGCTCGGAGCAGAACGGCCACACTTTCGGCTGGCAGTTCGGCGCGTATCAGCTCGACGGCGCCAAGGCGATCCGCGCCCAGATCACCCCCGACGAGGAGCCTCTTCCCGATCCCGATTATCCGCCGCCGATGGAACCTTATTCGATTTTCTTCGGAGGCACCGATCCGGGGCGTTTCGTTCCGACGTACATGATATACGGAGCGAACTTCAGACCCGACGTCTATCTCATCACCCAGAACGCTCTCGCGGACGGAACGTACATGGCCGTCGAGCGCGATCTCTACGGAGACGAGATCTGGATACCCTCCGAGGAGGACAGTTCCATCGCCTTCCAGCGCTACGCCGACCGCAAGGGGCTGAGCTCCACGAACGGACGGCTTCAGGTCACGGGCGCTCTCGAGGTCATGGAGATAAACGCCGAACTCGCCAGGATGATGCACGAGCACGACCGCGGCCGCCACGCTTTTTACATCGAGGAGAGTTACGCGATGGCCTGGATGTATCCGTATCTGTCGCCCCACGGTCTGATAATGAGGATCAACGCCGACAAAAAGCCCTACGACGCCGGAATCGCGCGCATGGACCGCGATTTCTGGGACTGGTACGCGAGAAGGCTCCTGAACGATCCGATGTACCGCCGCGATTTCGCCGCCCAGAAGAGCTTCTCCAAACTGAGGGCGTCCATCGCCGGTCTTTACCGTCAGCAGGGCCGTTATTTCGAAGCGGCCGACGCGTTCCGCGAAGCCCATCTTCTGTATCCCGCCTCGCCGGAGGCCACGTTCAGATACATAAGCGAGATACTTCTTCCGATGAGCAGGTTCTCCGTTCTTAAGGAACTGCTCGAATACACCGACAGGATCGATCCCAACAACAAGCGCACGGTAAAACTTCACGAATATCTCCGCAACGTCGACGTCGTTAATGAGATCGAGGAAAAGTTCCGCAAAGGCGCCCAGACCTACGACGACGCGTACGACCTTGCGGACGCTTATTACGCCCTCGGCCGTCGCGACGAGGCCGTCAAGCTCGTTTCCCAGCTCGTCGGGAACCTTCTCAAGCTCAAGGATGAACTCCGCCTCTGCCGCGCGGCGGCGATTCTCGTTTCGGCCGGTCGCATCGACGAGGCGGAAAAGATACTCAACGCCTATTCGGCGGTGTCCCGGAATCCCGACACGAGGCTTTTGCTTGAATGGGCCGTCATGGCGCATTACGGCGCGCCGCATCACCGGGCCCGCGCGCACAAATACTTCGACTACGCCATCTCCCGCGATCCGCAGACCGCGATGACGATGATAAGCCAGTATCTTTCAGGCCTTCCCGCGGAGAAGCAGGACTGCATGCTCTGGCTTAAGCTCGCTAAGTGCCAGTCTTCCGCCAATATGCGCGACAACGCCGTCCATTCGCTTTATAACGCGTATACGATAAACCCGAATCTGTGCCGGATGGAATGCCAGCGCGACGGCGTTCTGAACGGGCTGATGAACGAACTGATAAAAATTTCAGAACAACAAAGGAGATAATATGCCAAGAACAGATATCGACTGGGCCAATTTGGGCTTCGGTTTTTCGGAGGTGAACTGCCACATCCGCTACACGTGGAAAGACGGCGCGTGGTCGGAGGGCGAACTCGTGAAGAAGCCCGAAATCACGATGCATATCGGCGCGAGCTGCCTTCATTACGGGCAGGAGTGCTTCGAGGGAATGAAGGCCTTCCGCCAGAAGGACGGAAAGATCGTGATCTTCCGCCCCGAGGAGAACGCCAAGCGCATGTATAAAACGGCGGAGCGCTGCGTGATGCCGCCCATTCCGGTGGACATGTTCATCGACGCCGTCGACAGGGTCGTGCGCGCGAACGAGGAGTACGTTCCTCCGTACGGCACTGGCGGATCTCTCTATTTAAGGCCGCTTCTCATAGGCACGGGGCCGCAGATCGGAGTCGCTCCCGCCAAGGAGTATACCTTTATGGTGATGGTAATGCCCGTCGGCGCCTACTACAAGGGCGGTCTTAAGCCCGTCAGAGCCGTCATTCTCGACGACTGGGACCGCGCCGCCCCCAACGGCATGGGCGACGTGAAGGTCGGCGGCAACTACGCCGCGTCGCTTTACGCCCACGAGAAGGCGAAGCACGACGGCTGGCCCGTCGAGCTTTATCTCGACGCGAAGACCCACAGGTACGTCGAGGAGTTCTCGACCTCCAACTTCATCGGCATCACCAAGGACGGAACGTACGTCACCCCCGACAGCAACTCGATTCTCCCGTCCATCACGAACATGTCTCTTAAAGAATGCGCGGCGGATCTGGGCTGGAAGGTCGAGTGCCGTCCCGTTCCCTACGAGGAGATCCGCGAATTCGCCGAAGTCGCCGCGTGCGGAACGGCCGTCGTGATCACGCCCGTCTGGGAGATCACGCGCGGCGATGAGGTTATAACGATTTCCGGAAAAGACACCGTAGGCGAACATCTTCAGAAGCTCTACGATACCGTCCAGGGTATCCAGTACGGCCTTTTGGAAGATGTCCACGGCTGGTGCCACGAGGTGAAAATCGACGCGTAAGGCGTCGAGCTTCCGCGATGGCCTGGAAAGAAAAAGAATACCCTAAAAGCTCTTACGATTCGCTGGTCGCGGCGGGCGAAAGCCCGCTTATGGCCAGACTTCTCGCTTTGAGGGGCGTTACGGCCGATTCTCTCGAGGCCTTTCTCAATCCGTCGCACAAAAATCTCCTGCCGCCGAACCTTCTTCCCGGCATCGACGATGCCGTAGCCGCCGTTATCGCCGCGAAACGCGGGAACAGAAAGACCGTAATCTTCGGCGATTACGATTGCGACGGCATCTGCGCGACGGCGATACTCGTAAAAACGCTTGAAATCTTAGATATCGGCGTAACGGCTTTTCTTCCGAACCGGATGGAGGAGGGCTACGGCCTGACGGCGAGATCGGTCGGGCGGCTTCTGGAGGAGCATCCGGATGTCGGACTGGTCGTCACCGTCGACAACGGGATCAATTCGGTCGAAGAGACTGCGTTTTTGAAATCGAAGGGGATTGACGTTGTCGTCACCGATCATCATCTTCCCGGGGACGCGCTTCCGGATTGTCCGGTCGTGAATCCAAAAGTCAGCGCGCCGGAGGCCTTCTCGGGACTCTGCGGCGCGGGAGTCGCTTTTATGCTCGCCAACGCGCTTGTCAAAACCGCGCGTGAAGAGGGTATCTACAGCGGCGCTCCCGTCGCCGGACCTCTGATCGTGCTCGCGGGCATAGCGACGATAACCGACATGATGCCTTTGAGGGATCAGAACAGGATTCTTGTTTCCGAAGCGCTCAAGCTGTTTCAGAAGTACGCTCCTGTCGGCTTAAAGGAACTTTTTCTCCGCGCGTCCCGCTCGGGAGCCGTCCAGATGACCGCGCGCGATTTCGGTTTTGCGATCGGGCCGAGGATAAACGCCTCGGGACGCATCTCCGACGGGTCCGAGGCGCTTGGACTCGTTCTGTCGAAGGACCGTGAAGAGGCGCGCGAGCTGGCCCGCAAGGTGGATATTCGCAATATGGAGCGCAAGAGCATAGAGCAGGATATGCTTGACGCCGCGCTTCTTCAGATCGACAAGGGCGCGACGGCCCAGGTTATCGTTCTTCCCGACGGCCATCAGGGGGTTGCAGGCATTGTCGCGGCGAGAGTTCTTGAAAAAATTTCCGAAGAATCCTCTTCCGGCGCGGTGCCCGTCGCCGTTCTTGTGGGCGATCACGGTTCCGCCCGCGCGCCGGAGGGGTATAACGTGCGCGACGCTCTCGCCGGATCGTCCGACGCGCTCGTCCGTTTCGGCGGTCATGCGGCGGCGGCGGGGTTTTCCGTAAAGGAAGGTCGCTTCGAGTCGTTTAAAACCCTTTTTCTGAACGCGTGTTCGGCCCAGAAGGAGGCATCGGGCGACGGTGCCGAGGGAGATGCCGCGATCGACGCCTGGGTGTCGCCCGGCGATATGACGGTCGCGTTCGTCGCCTCTCTTATGCGCATGGAGCCTTTCGGCGAGGAAAATCCCGAGCCGGTATTCGCCTTTAAGAACGTCTGTCTTGCCGACGTGCGCACGATGGGGGGCGACGCCCGTCATCTGCAGTTTACGGTTCAGGATGGTCTGCGCGCGGTCTGGTGGAACAAGGGCGCTCTTGCCGAAAGCCTGAGGGCCGCGAAAAACGTTCCCCACGATGTTATGTTCAAGGCTTCGATTTCGACATACGGCGAGACTCATGTCGAGCTTAGAGTCCTTTCGGTCAGGCGTTGAGGCTTCCGGTCTATGAAAGAGCGACTGCCGTTTAAGATACTGTACGAAGACAGGGATGTTATCGTGATCGATAAGCCCGCCGGACTTTTGACGACGCACACGAAACTCCACGGCCGCGCGGCGCGGGAGTCTCAATCTACCGCCGAGAATCATCTCAACGCCTATGTCCGCAAAGGTCAGGCCAAAAGCGGCAGGCGCGTATGGCTGGTTCACCGTCTTGACCGCGAGACGAGCGGCGTCATGATATTCGCCAAAAGCGAAGCCGTCGCCGAATATTTCAGATCCGACTGGAACAATATTACCGAAAAAACCTATCTTGCCCGCGTTGAAGGGCGCCTTGACGCCGAAGAGGGCGTTTTCGATTCGTATCTCAGGGAGGACACCGACGGTTACAGGGTGCGCAGCGTCGCGGAAGGGACCAAGGGCGCGAAAAGGGCGGTTACCGAATGGCGGCTTCTTTCGTTTTCAAAGGGCGTTTCGGTCGTCGAGGTCAGGCTGAAAAGCGGGCGGAAAAACCAGATCCGCGTGCATTTTTCAGAGGCGGGGCACCCCGTCGTCGGAGACGTCAAATACGGCGGCCGGAAAGCCTCGCGATTGTTTCTGCATTCGCTTTCGATATCCTTCAGGCATCCGTTTACGTCAAAACGCGTGGAATTCGCATCTCCCTGTCCCCAAATCGCCCGATGGAACGGAGCCGCGCCCGACTTTTCGCCGAAAGTTAAAATTTTCAGGTCGGGAATGTGATATTTTGATATAATTTACGGGTTGCAATTAAAATGGAGATGAAAGGGATAAAAAAGATTTTCGGAGCAAGCGCTTTCGCCTGTTTTATTCTCGTCGCGGCCGCCGTATGGCTCGGCGGGCTGAATCAGGACGAGGGCTGGTACCTTTATGCCGCGAATCTCGTCTCCGAAGGCAGGATGCCGTACCGGGATTTCTTCTACACCCAGGGACCGCTGCTGCCGATAGCGTATTCCCCGTTCCGATTCGTCTGGGACTGTGCGGGGTTGCTCGGCGCGCGGATTTTCACCGCGCTTATAGGCGTCGCGGGAATCCTCGTCGCCTCGTGCTTCGCGGGCGATCTTGTCGGGCGCGGGAAAGCCCGGATCGCGCGGTTGACCGTTTTTATTCTTCTCGCGTGCAATCTTTATCATATCTATTACGTGTCTATCCCTAAAACTTACGCGCTTGCGGCTCTTTCGCTCTCGCTCGGATTCTGGTTTTTCGTAAAGGCGCTGAAATCGGACGGCGCGGGGAATCGCTATTTCATGATCGCCGTGAGCGCGGCCATGTTCGCTTTCGCCGCCGGAGCGCGTATCAGTCTCGGTCTGTTTCTTCCCGTCTGCGCGCTGGTTCTTCTTTTTAATTTTTCAGATTTCAGATGGAGTTTTCTCTTCTTCGGCCTCGGAGGGCTTCTCGGCCTTCTGGCCGTTTACGGCGCGTTTCTCTGCGACCGAGAAGCGTTCGAAGGTCTTCTGGCCGCGCAGCGGTATCATGCCGCGCGCGGAGGATTTTCGCCCGTTCTCGTCGTCGGCAGCCTGAGCCGTCTGGTGAGGTGGTATTTGCCTCTCTTTATCGTGGCCGGAACAGCGGTCCTCTGCGGCGGCGTGAAGGCGTATTTCCGCGATGCCGGCGCCGCCGTCCGCGTATCGGCGATCGCGGCGCTTAGCGGGGTTTTCGCGGTTTTCGCTCTTCAGATGTCCGCGCCATGCCCGTATGACGATTATCAGGTTCCTCTTGCCGGGATGTTCGCCGCGGTTTCGACGGCGGTGTTCCTTTCGGCTCCGCCGAAGGGCGCTTTTCTCGAGCCGCGCGTCAGTCTGCTTTTCGTGCTGGGTCTTTCGTCCGCCGTGTCGTTCGGCTCTCCTCTCCTTCAGGAATGGATGTGCGACGGCCAGGACCGTTTCTGGCCCGTCAGGAAGGGCAAGAGCGAATTGGCCCTTCTTCGCGAGGCAGCCCGCGAAATCGACCGTCTCGATCCCGGCGGCGGCTCTCTGCTGACGCAGGACGTTTATCTCGCGGTCGAGACGGGGCGCAGGGTTCCCGAGGGTCTCGAGATGGGGCCTTTCAGCATTTTGAGCGACGACGAATGGCGGCGGCTTCTTATGACGACCGACATCCCTCTCGCCGCGCTCTCCGGGTACACGTTCGCGGTCGATCCGCCGGTCTGCGGCGAAAGACCTCTCGACGAACAGCTTGAATTCTGGAACATCCTGAAGTCTCGCTATTCGTACGCGGGCAAGATCGACCGTTTCGGACAGAACGCGACGACTCTGCTTTTTCTGAAACTCGCCGGGGGGGAGCGCGCGCGATGACGGCCGACCAGATACGGGCGAAGATCCTCGAAACCGTTTCCGAAAACGGCGGACATCTCGCGTCGTCTCTCGGCGCCGTCGAGATCGCGATGGCGCTCGCCGAAGTTTTCGATCCCGCTTCGGACCGTATCGTGTGGGATGTCGGGCACCAGGCCTACGCGTGGAAGATACTGACCGGGCGCGGCGGATCGTTTTCGACCCTTCGCCGTTTCGGGGGGATATCCGGCTTTCCGAACCCCGCCGAATCTCCGTGCGACGCCGCCGTCGCCGGTCACGCGGGCGTCGCGATTTCCGTCGCCGAGGGATACGCCGCCGCCCGCGACATGCGCGGCACGTCCGAAAACGTCGTTGCCGTCGTCGGCGATTCCGCGCTCGTGAACGGGACGAGCTTCGAGGCGCTCAACAACTGCAGCGCGGCGACCTCCAAGGTCATCGTGGTGCTGAACGACAACGGGATGAGCATCTCTAAACCCGCGGGGAGTTTTTCCCGTTTCCTCGGACGACTCATATCGGGAGTGAGGTACAACCGCGTGAAGGCGGCGGCGGAGAAGGCCGGCCATGCGATGAAGCTCACATTCCTCCGGAGCGTCTATCACGGTTTGGAGAGCAGGATAAAATCCCTGTTTCTCGGCAACCGTTATTTCGAGCAGTTCGGTCTCAGGTATATCGGGCCGGTCGACGGTCACGATCTGAAGGCGCTGAAGGCGGCCTTCACCGTGGCCAGGGAGGATAAGCGCAGCGTCATCGTCCATGTCGTCACGAAGAAGGGCAAGGGGTTCGCTCCCGCCGAAAAGTCTCCGACGTACTGGCACGGCGTCGGTCCGTTCGACATCGCGAAGGCGTCTTCCCTCAGGGACGCTCCGGGCGCGAAGGCGCTCACGTGGAGCGACGCGTTCGGTTCCGCGCTCGCCGAGCGCGCCGCCGAAGATCCTCGCATCGTAGCGCTCACGGCCGGGATGACGGACGGGACGGGACTGGCGGAATTCGCGGCGCGTTTCAAAAACCGTTTCTTTGATGTAGGTATAGCCGAAGGTCACATGGTGTCGTTCGCGGCGGGACTGGCGGCGGGGGGCTTAAGGCCGGTCGTCGCGGTGTATTCGACCTTTCTGCAGCGCGCCGTCGATCATGTGATGCACGATGTCGCGATATCCTCTCTCCCCGTCGTTTTCTGCGTCGACCGCGCCGGCGTCGTCGGAGCGGACGGAGTTACCCACCAGGGGCTTTACGACATCGCCATGCTCAAGGCGATTCCGAATCTTACGATCTGCCAGCCGCGCGACGCGGATGATCTCGGGGCGCTTCTCGACGAGGCTCTCGGGCGCGACGGTCCGACCCTGATACGCTATCCGCGCGGCGCGGTGCCCGGGAGGATGCCTCAGCGTCCTCCGCGCGGCGGGGCGAAACTCGCGATTTTCGCGACGGGAGACGAATATCCCAAGGCGTGCATGCTCGGCGATATGTTCGCGGCGGATGTCGTCCACGCCCGCTACATCAAGCCTTTCGACGTCTCCGCGGTGGAAGCGTTCAGAGCGAGGGGCTTCAAGATCGCCTCCATCGAGAACGGTTCCGTTTCGGGCGGCATGGGCGAGAGCATAGGCGCCGATTTCAGGTTCGGCTGGCCCGACGAGTTCGTGGTCCACGGTGATGCGGAGAGTCTGGAAAAGGCGTACGCGTTTGATCTCGAATCGATCGCGTCGCGGCTTGAAGGCGCGGGCTTCGAAAGAGTTTCAAGGGAGGTTTCAAATGGCTGAAATTCACGGAATGGCGGGTGAATGGGCCCGCGTGAAAGGTACGGTGGTGGGGCTTTTGCCCGTTTTCGCGGCGGTTTTCGCGGCCGGAGTTTCGGTGGCGACGGCGCTGCTGGGCCACTATATAACCGGCATGACTATGCTTCTCGCGTCGCTCGGCGCGGGCTGCGTCGGGCTGGTGAACGGGTTCAAGCGCATCGAGAGGCATTTCGTCGGCGCGAGGGGCGAGGAGCGCGTGTCGCAGCTTTTGTCGGCTCTGCCTGACAAATATCACGTGTTCAACGATTTCGTGGCCGGTTCCTTCCATGTCGACCATGTCGTCGCCGGACCCGCCGGCGTTTTTGCGCTCGAGACCAAATTCTGGCGCGGGAAGGTTTCGATAGAGGACGGCCGCATACTTGTCGACGGGCGCAGACCGTCGCGCTCTCCGCTTGTTCAGGTCCAGCGCGAGGCTTCGGCCGTCAAGGCGGCGCTCGAAAAGTCCGGGTGGAACGGAGCCGTCACGCCGCTTCTCGTTTTCGCTTCCGACTCCTTCGATTCGCGCATGGCCGAACTTAACGGGGTCGTCGTTCTGAACTCGTCCGAACTCCTCGGGGGATTCACCACCGAGCGCGTCGTCGTCGCGCCGGACGAACTGGACCGTCTTATAAGTCTTATGGAGAACAATATATGAGAAAATCTCGTTTGATTCTGTCTTTCGCCCTCGCGGCGGCGGCTTTTGCGGCGTCGGCCGGTCCCACGCTCAGGCCGAAGGCTCATTACGGCGAGATCGGCAGACGCGTCGCCGCGATGCTTCCGCGCCACCATATTCTCAGGCAGCCCCTGGACGACGCCGTTTCGCGGAAGGCGTGGACCAATATCGTGACGTTCTACGACGTCGATCACACCATATTCCTCAAATCCGACGTCGAACGGCTCGCGTCGAGAATGTTGACGATCGACGACGAGCTGAAGGCGGGCGACGTTTCCTTCGGTTATGCGGTCCACGCTCTTTATTCCGCGCGTCTGGCCGAGCGCATCGCCTTTGCCACGAATTTTCTCGCCGGGACGGAATGGGATTTTTCGGAAAAAGAGACGTACCGCATCAGCCGCAAGGACGCCCCGTGGCCGGAAACGCGCGAAGAGGCCGAAGAACTCTGGCGCAGACGCATAAAGAACGAATATCTCGCGATGACGCTTTCAAGAGAGATCGACGCCGAGGAGAAGGCGGACGACGCCGGGAAGGCTGACGCCGGCGGGAAGGACGCCGAAGCCGGCGGCGGCGAGAGCGGTCCGAAAGACGATTTCAGGGAGCCGGAGCTTTCGGTCGGCGCGTCCCTGGTCAAGAAGTACCTCCAGTACTATCGCGTAATGACCGAACCCGACGAGGAGAACGTTCTGCAGTACTATCTCTCGGCGGTATGCAGGGCGTACGATCCCCATACCGATTATCTCTCGCCGATGAGCGAGGAGGATTTCGAGATGGGCATGAATCTCAAACTCTGCGGAGTAGGAGCCGTCCTCCAGATGGACGACGGGGCTCTTAAAATTTCCGAGGTCATGCCGGGAGGACCCATGGACGTCGACGGACGCATCAAGAAGGGCGACAAAATCGTCTCGGTAAGGCAGGGCGACGGCGAGTGGGAGGATATCATGTGGCAGCCGATGAACAAGACCGTCCGCAAGATCCGGGGCGAAAAGGGTACGCGCGTGTCTCTCGAGGTGATACCGCGTAGCGATCCGTCCGGCGCGACGCGCAGGAAGATCGAACTGGTCCGCGACGAGATCAAGCTCGACGAGCAGGCCGCGACGGGCCATGTGGAGCGGGTGAGCGCCGCGTCGCGCGAGATGAAGCTCGGTTACGTTTACCTTCCCAGCTTCTACGGGACGATGGATAAGAACCCCGGCGACGAAGGGTTTCTGAGCTGCGCCCAGGACGTCGCCAAGTACCTCGCCGATTTCAACGCCGAGGAGGTAGAGGGGCTCGTCCTCGACATGCGCGGGAACGGCGGCGGCAGTCTCAAGGAGGCGGTCGTCCTTTCGGCGCTCTTTTCGCCGTCGAGTCCCGTCGTCTTCATTCAGGGCGAAGGAAGCACGATTCCGCTTTCGATACCTCAGGGCAACCCCGTCGCGTTCAACAGGCCGGTCGTCGTTCTGATCGACCGCGCGAGCGCGTCGGCGTCCGAAATCGTTTCGGGATTTCTGAAAGATTCCGGACGCGCGGTCGTTCTCGGCGACGTGCGCACCCACGGCAAGGGGACCGTGCAGACGCTGATGGATCTTTCGCGCAGGAATGATCCGGAGAATTTCGGTTCGGTGAAGATCACGACCGCGAGATTCTACCGCATCAACGGATGTTCCACGCAGGTCAGAGGGGTCGAGTCCAGCATCCACCTTCCGTCTTTTCTCGACCATCTCGACATAGGCGAGGATAAGCTGCCGAACGCGCTGCCGTTCACGAGACTGAATCTGACTCCCCACCGCAGGGTGTGGAATCTCAACACCTACATCCCCGCGCTCCAGAAGAAATCCGAGGAGCGCACGAAGAACGACAGGCAGTTCGTCAGGCATATCCGCAACGTGAACCTCGCCGAGGAGATTTTCAACAGGAAGGAACTTCCGCTCGAGCGAGAGGCGCGCAAAAGGATGATGAAGTCCGACCGCGCCGTAAATGAAGACGACGAGTCCGCGCGGAGCGGTCCGCTTTTGAAGCGAGACGGGAAAGACGATGTGGTTCTGAAGGAGGCGTATCAGGTTCTCGCCGATCTCGTCGAGATGACGAAAGGCTCCGGAATGCCTCCGGCGAAGGTCAATTGGATGGATCTTCTGCTGAACAACCTGTGATCGAATTCAATTTCCGACGGAGAGCCGGTATGAACATTGTAAAATTCACGAAGATGCACGGAGCC
The DNA here is from genome assembly GCA_045630425.1 of Kiritimatiellia bacterium. Taxonomy (GTDB): domain Bacteria; phylum Verrucomicrobiota; class Kiritimatiellia; order RFP12; family UBA1067; genus UBA1067. The sequence continues at coordinate 39,364 of JAZQTB010000108.1, forward strand.
GGAAACGACTTCATACTTATCGACGACCGCGAGGCGAAGTTTCCCGTTCACGACCACCGGCGCATAGCCGTTATGGCCTCTCGCCACGTCGGCATCGGATGCGAGGGGGTCATCGTCCTCCAGAAGTCCCAGGAGCGCGATTTCAAGATGGTGTTTTTCAATCCCGACGGAACCGAGGCGGAGCTGTGCGGGAACGGGGCGCGGTGCATCGCGGCGTTCGCCCGCGAAATCGGCGCGGTCTCCGGCGACGCGATGAGCTTCGAGACGGCGGCGGGAACGATTGACGCCGAGGTTCTCGGCGGGAATCTCGTCAAGATCGTGATGCCGCAGCCGAAGGATTTCGGAGAGGATTTCGTCGTCGCCGGGGTTCCCCACAAGATTGTGCCCGTCGAAAACCTCGCCAAGGTCGATGTCGTCAAAGAAGGTATGGCCATACGGATGAGCGAGGAGTTCGCGCCGTCGGGGACCAACGTCGATTTCGTGCGCTACAGAAAGCCGAATACCGTTCACATAAGAACGTACGAGCGCGGCGTCGAAGCGGAGACCGGGGCGTGCGGAACGGGAGCGGTGTCGGCATCGGTGATAGGCGTGAAGGACTACGGTCTCGATTTCCCCGTGCACGTCAAGACCGTGCACGGCTACGATCTCATAATAGACGGGGTTTTCGACGGCGAGACGTTTTCGCGCGTGACGCTCACCGGGCCCGTTAAAAAGGTCTTCGAGGGCTCTATCGATCTCGATCAGCTCGAGTGCGTTTCCGATTGACGCGGCGGCGGAAGCGCCGTGTCAAAATTCCCCCTTGCGCGATAAGTAAGCAATATGATATAATATTTGTTCATTCGACCACTCCAAAGAGTAAAGTAACAACCATGAAAGTACGTAGTTCCGTTCGTCGCATTTGCGAGAACTGCCGCATCATCCGCCGCAAAGGCGTGGTGCGCGTGATCTGTACCAACCCGCGCCACAAACAGCGTCAGGGTTAATAAAGATAAAAGAGGTAAAACACATATGCCTAGAATGATGGGTGTGGATATCCCGGGCAAGAAGCAGATCCGCTTCGCCCTCAGATACATCCACGGTATCGGGCCAAAACGCGCTGATGACGTTTTGGCGGCTTGCAATGTCGATCCGGTCAAGAAGGCCGACGACGTCACTCAGGATGAGATTCACGCGCTCACGACGTACATTCAGGATCACTTCCGTGTTGAAGGCGACCTGAGGCGCGAAGTTTCCCAGAACATCCGCCGTCTGATCCAGATCGGTTCGTATCGCGGTCTCAGGCACAAGAGGGGTCTCCCCGTGCGTGGCCAGCGTACCAAGACTAATGCTCGTACCCGCAAGGGCGGCAAGCGCGTTTCGATCGCTATGCCCAAGCAGGCCGGTCGCTAAGGGGGTAATTTAAAATGTCAGAAGAAATCAAGAATGATGTCGCCGCCGGCGCCGCCGAGGTTCTCAACGGACCTGCCGCCGAGGGCGAGGCTGTCGCGAAAAAGCGTTCGGGTAAGTCCATTCCCGCCGGTATCGCGTTCATCCGCAGCACTTTCAACAACACCCAGGTTTCGATCGCCGACGCCCGCGGCGGCGTGATCTCCTGGAGCTCCGCCGGCAAGGCCGGTTTCAAGGGTTCGCGCAAGTCGACGGCGTTCGCCGCCACGATGGTCGCCCAGGACGCCGCCCGTACGGCCGTCGCCAAGGGCATGCACGAGTGCGAAGTGAGAATGCAGGGCGCAGGCGCCGGCCGCGAGAGCGCGGTTCGTGCGATCCAGGCCGCCGGCATCCGCGTCACCATGATTACCGATTGCACGCCCGTTCCTCACAACGGCTGCCGTCCCCGCAAGCGCAGGAGGGTTTAATCCATGTCACGTTATACAGGTTCCAAGTCCAAGGTTTCCCGTCGCTTCGGCGAGCCGATTTTCGGCCGCGAGAAGGAAATCAAGCGCCCCAATCCTCCGGGACAGCACGGCGCGAAGCGTAAGCGCAAAGTCTCCGAGTACGGCCAGCAGCTTCTCGAGAAGCAGAAGGCCAAGTACATCTACGGTATGCGCGAGGGTCAGTTCCGTATCTTCTTCGAGCGCGCTATGGCCAAGAAGGGCAAGACGGGCGACCTCCTCCTCCAGATGTGCGAGTCGCGTCTCGACAACGTCGTCTACCGCCTCGGCATCGCTCCGACGCGCGCGGCGGCCCGTCAGCTCGTTACCCACAAGCACATCGTCGTCGACGGCAAGGTCCTCAACATTCCTTCCTACATCGTCAAGGCCGGTCAGACGGTCGGCGTCCGCGAGAAGGATCGTCAGATGATCGCCATCACGAGCTCCCTCGAGCACCGCCCCGTTTCGGGTTCGTGGCTCACGTGGGACGCTACGACGATGACCGGTACGTTCGTTCAGGTTCCCGAGCGCGCCGAGATTCCGGAAAACATCAACGAGCAGGCGATCGTCGAATTGTACTCTCGTTAATAGCCGCTTCAGTTCATCAACTTTCCAATAGGGGGTAACAAATGCCTATCCGTTTGAGCCGATTTGAAATGCCTAAGGGCGTCCAGAAGGACGAATCCACCGCCACAGCGACATATACTCGCTTCACGGCGGAGCCTTTTGAAATCGGATATGCTCGGACGATCGGCAACTCGTTAAGGCGCGTCCTTCTTTCCTCGATTGAGGGCGCCGCCATCTCGTCCGTCAAGATCAAGGGCGTGAGTCACGAGTTTTCGACCATTCCGGGATGCACGGAAGATGTCACCGACATCATCCTTAACTTGAAGCGCGTTCTTTTGAAGACGTTCTCGCGCGATGCCCAGACTATTTCGCTCAAGGCGAAGGGGCCTTGCACGGTGACCGCCGGCGATTTCGCCGAGGCCAACAACGTACAGGTTCTCAATCCTCGTCAGGAGATCTGCACTCTCGACGTTGACGGCGAAATCGAGATGGAGTGCGATGTCCGCACCGGTCGCGGTTTCTGTCTCGCCGACGGCAACAAGAAGCCTGATCAGGAAATCGGCAGAATCGCCATCGATTCGATCTTCTCGCCCGTCACGCGCGTCAACTTCCTCGTCGAGAATACCCGCGTCGGTCAGCGTACCGACTACGAGAAGCTCGTTCTCGACGTCTGGACCGACGGTCGTATCGACCCCGAGGAGGCTCTTAAGACGGCAGGCGCCGTTCTTCGCCGCCACCTCGACGTGTTCGTCGACTACGCCGGCGAAGAGACTCTCGAATTCGATGATTCCGAGAAGAAGGACGCCGACGAGCGCGAGCGCCTCAAAAAGCTCTTGAATATGTCCGTCAACGAGATCGAGCTGAGCGTACGTGCGGCTAACTGCCTCAACACGGCCAACATCTCGACCGTCGGCGAACTCGCCAAGAAGACCGAGGCCGATATGCTCAAGTACCGTAACTTCGGCAAGAAGACCTTGACCGAAATCAAGCAGAAGCTCGCCCAGCTCGGCCTTTCTCTCGGCTATAAGTTCGACGAAGAACTGCTCGACACGAAGAAGTAAGATTGGAGTTTAAAAATGCGTCACCAAAGAGTCATGAAAAAGTTTGGCCGCTCAACCGAGCACCGCAAGATGCTCATGCGCAGCCTTGTAACGAATCTCATCAACGCCGAGTCCATCAAGACGACTCTCCCCAAGGCCAAGGAAGCCCGCAAGGACGCCGACAAGATCGTGACGATCGCCAAGAAGGGCGATCTCGCGGCCCGTCGTCTCGCCGCTTCCCGTCTCACGGAGCCCAAGGCGGTTCAGAAACTGTTCGATAAGATCGCTCCCGCGATGAAGGATCGCCAGGGCGGTTATACGCGCATCATCAAGCTCGGAACCCGTAAGGGCGACGCGGCCGAGATGTGCATTCTGCAGTGGGTCACCGTCGGCGCTGTCGCCGAGGAGGCTCCTGTTGCTGAAGAGGCTTCGAAGGAGGTGAAATAATGGCCATCGTGCTTAAGCTCAAGAAGGGCGAGTCCGTCGAACGCGGACTTAAGCGGATGAAGAAGATCCTCGACAAGGAAGGTCTTCTCAAGACGATCCGCGACCAGCGCTACTTCGAGAAGCCTTGCGTCAAAGCTCGCAAGAAATCCCAGCGCGCCCGCATCCGCAACCGTTCGCGTCGCGGCCGCATGGAGCTCAACTGATTTTCAGTTGTTTTTCACCAAAAAGAGCGTTCCGTTCCGGAGCGCTTTTTTTTTGAAAAAAATAAAATTTCCGGTTGACAGTACGAAGAAGTATATGATATACTATCTTTCAGTTTAGGGCTATTAGCTCAGTTGGTTAGAGCGCTTCCTTGACATGGAAGAGGTCAGTGGTTCGAATCCACTATAGCCCACCATTAAATCTCGATGAAACCGCCGAATAAAGGCGGTTTTTTTGTTTTTATAGTGGCACGGCGAGGTCTTGTGCCAGAATTTTGGAGGAAGAGTGGAGGGAATGAGGGATTTTTGGTATAATATTGGCATAAAGAAAACGAAATAAGAGAATATGACTGAAGACTTTGATAAATATTATGAAGCTGTAGAGCCAGATAGACGCGAGCGAGCGTATGCCTGGGCGACGGCGATTGGTCTTCAGGATGTTGACGGGCTTAAGCCTTCAAAGTATTTAGTTTCTACCGCGAAACGTCATA
>JAZQTB010000109.1:0-10476 GCA_045630425.1 Kiritimatiellia bacterium
CGAGGAGAATAAGTGGCGCACCGGATTTACGGCGATCCGCGTTCCCGCTGATGCGGACGAACTCGTGCTTTCGGCGACCGGGGCGCTCTATACGGAAAGCGAAGTTGAATTCCGCGATTTGGAGGTCTTCCGCATCGGCGAGGCGCTTCCCGTATGGATCGATAGGGCGTCGCTCAAGTGAAATTTTGGAAACTCTGAACGAATTCGCCAAGACTCTTAAGGATTAAACTGATAAAAGTAGGTCTGACCTACTTTTATCAGTTTAACATCCGAGGGCCTAACATCCGGTTTCCGGTCGGCCCAGACGCCTATGCGGCCGTAGTCGGGATTTCCGAATCCGTCTGGATGCCGGACTTCCGGGGCGCGTTTTTTTTCAAGCGCGGCCGCGCTTTTATTTTGCGAGGTAAAGTGGTATAATAGCCATGTATCGAGAATACAGGATCTGCGGCGGCAGAGTGTTGAAATCCCATAATCCGATGAATGAGAGCCAAAAAGAATTTTTAAATCGTCTGTCGGGCGTTTTAGAGGTTGATTCCATAACCTCTTCCGACGATTACCGTCAGACTCCGCTTTGGGGTTCGCTTACGTGTTTTGCGCTTAAAGTCGCTTTGATGCAGCATTACGGATGCGATGTCTCTCTGAAGGAACTCGATTCCTTCGGCGATGTCAGGACGCTGATGGAGAGAGTTCTCAGATGAAGAATCTCGTCATAATCGGCGCGGGCGGATTCGGTCGCGAAATGTTCGCGGCCGCCGGAGAGGCCGTCGGATTCGGGTCCGATTTTTCGGTCGCGGGTTTTCTCGACGACAATCCCGCGGCGCTCGACCGGTTCGATTCCTATCCGCCCGTATTGGGCAGCATAGCCGGTTACGAGATTAAGGATGATGACGTTTTCATAACGGCGATAGGGTCCGTCGGCGTGCGGAAAAAATGCGTCGAGGCGATTGAATCGCGCGGAGGGCGCTTCGTTTCCGTAGTCCACCGTACGGCGATCGTAGGGCCGAACGTCGAAATCGGAGAAGGATCGTTCATCGCGCCCAACGCGACTTTGACCGCCGATGTGAAAATAGGCCGCCACTCGTGCGTTTTCCACAATTCATCGGTCGGGCACGACAGCGTTCTCGGCGACTTTACCCATATTTACGCCCAGTGCGCGATAGGCGGCTCTGTGGTGATGGAAGAATGCTCCGTAGTCTATCCCGGGGCGGTCGTAACCCCACGTCGCAGAATCGGCGCGGGCGCGGTCGTCGGCGCGCTTTCGTCGGTTTTTACCGATGTCGCGCCGGGCGTCACCGTTTACGGCAATCCCGCCTCGATACTGGAATGAAAACTGTTTGATTCACTGTTGAAAATTAACGAAAGGATTATAAAAATGGCAGATGCAGTCGTAGGTATTGTAATGGGCAGCGATTCCGATTGGCCCTTAGTGAAGAAGGCGTGCGAGACGCTCGATAAATTCGGCGTGGCGTACGAGACGCGCGTCATTTCCGCTCATCGCACTCCGGACGTCGCGATCGAATATTCGAAAACCGCCGAAGAGCGCGGACTTAAGGTCATCATAGCCGCGGCCGGCGGAGCCGCCCATCTCGGCGGCGTTCTTGCGGCCGCAACGGTTCTTCCGGTAATCGGAATTCCCGTCGCGGGCGGCGCGCTCAACGGTCTCGACGCGCTGTACGCGACGGTTCAGATGCCTTCGGGCGTTCCCGTCGCCACGGTGGCCGTCGGCAGCGCGGGGCCCGCGAACGCGGCGCTTCTCGCGGTGCAGATTCTCGGTACGGCGGACGCCGCCATGCGCGAGAAATTCCGCGCCCACAAGGATGAGCTTCGCCGTAAGGTGGCGGAGGCAAACGACAGGATACACGCATAATCTCCGGACTCATGAAAAGGAAACTTCTGCTGCTGGTGATGTTCGCGGCAAGTGTCGTCGCGACATTGGCGTTCGTAAACAACGTCGTCGTCCTCGTCGACTGGTGGCGCTCGTTCATCGCCGCAGGCGGGAATTCCGCGGCTATGGAGCCGCATCACGGGTGTATCGGATGGCTCGACTGGTCCGCCGTCGACTATTCCGCGGTCACGACGTTTATTCCCATGCTCGGGTTCTGGTGCATGACGGCCGGTCTTTACAGGATCGTAAGGCGTCGACGGGTCAGAGTCGAGGATTTCCCTTTCTTCAGGGGTTCCGATCAGTTTAACGTCGCTCTCGGACTTTTCGGTACGTTGTGGGGCATTATCGTAATCGGATATTTCGATCTTACGACGGTGTCGATGGCGGATCTGATGCAGTGTCTGCATACGGCGCTGTTCTCGACTTTGATGGCGGTCGTATGGGTGTTTATGATCGACAGGCCCTTAGTGCGCCCCCTGTTCGCGCGGATGCTCACGTCGGACGATCTGGCGGAGTGCGACGAAGACGATCTCGCCGCCGAGGTCGAGCGGCTGGTCTCGCGCCTTGCCGCCGCGTCCGACGGGTTCGACAGGCGCATGAAACAGTATGAAGAGGCGAGCGCTGCCCGTCAGAGCGCCTATGCGGAAAGTTTCGGCAAATCATTCAGAAATTACGAGGAAGCGCTCGAAAAACGCCACAAGGCGTACGCGGAGAGCTTCGAGAAACTGCTCAAGGACTGCGAAGAGTCCTCCATCCGAAGGCAGAACGCCTGCGAAAAGGCTTTCGACGGCCGGCTTAAGGCTTTCGAGGAGGCCTTCGCCGCGCGGCACAAGGCGTATGCCGACGCGTTCGAGAAACGTCTCGCCGAATACGGCGCTGAATTTGAAGCGAGACGCAAAGAGTACGTCGAGTTCTTTCGCCGCCGGATAGATGAGCTTGAAAAATCCGCTAACGCGGAAAAATCGCGTGCCGACGCGGCCAACGCGAAACTCGCCGCCGTGACGAACGCCCTGAGATGACAAAACGGACCGCTTCCCGAAATGACCGATACAGGTAAAAAAGCACTGAAAAGACTGATCGGCGGAGATAAAGATAAGTCTCCGCGCGCGACCACCGACGATCTTCAGGGTCTTCTTCTGCAGATCGTTTTCGCGCTTCTGATGATTTTCATCATCGCCTACTTTATCTTCGTCACCGAGACAAAGAAGACTGAAGCCGCTCAGGTTCTGGAACTGAACCGCCAGAAACTGATTCTCGCGCTCGAGAAAACGGCGGAGAACAAACGCATCAGATACGGGCTTAACGCCCTTATGGTTCAGGGTACCGACGGTAAGCGCCTCTTTGACGCCGATCAGCATGTTTCCGGCGGAACCGTCGCGCTCGCGCCGGCGGCAAAGACGGCGTTTTCGGGCGGCAGCCGGGCCGCGTTCGCCGATTACGTCGACGTCGCCGGGCTTAAGGACGCCTGGTATGACGAGGTTATGGAGATTTCGGAGATCGAGAGTTTGAGCGAAGCGGAGATGCAGTGGCTCAAAAGGGAGATTGCCGAGAGGGTCGAGACGGTGCGTCTCGATGCCCGCGGCGTGCAGCGCGCTCTCGCGGCGCGGCTCCAGGCCGCTCTCGTCGAAAATCCCGGCGATCTCGGCTCGATCGACAACGCCAACGCTTTGGCGGAGGCGATCAAGGCAAGGTCTCTTAAGATGGTCAAGGAGGCGATAGACGCGGAGGTTCTGCCATGATGCTGTCCTGTATTCTGATTGCTTCGGCCTTGAGCGCCGGGAACGCGGAGTTCGATCACGCCGCGGCAGAGTCCGCCGCCCGGATAACGATGGAGCGTTTTGCGCGGGAACTGCGCGAGAAGGGCCTCGGGAGCGGAGTTCTGAGCGGCGAGATGCTCCGCGATCCGGCGCGTTTCGCGTCGAAAGCGGCGGCGGAGAAGGAGTGCCGGGCCGTCTACGTTTCGAAGGCCGCCGAGGCGTTCGCCGAAAAGTTGGAGGATGTGAAGCGCAGCCTGTCGCTCGACGCTTCGTTTTCGATAAGTCTTGGCGAGGCCGACAAGGCCGCGCTCGAGGCGGGATTTCCGCGGATCTATAAGGCGGAACGCCGCGACGCCGTCGCCGCGCAGGCCGAGCGCATCGCGTTGACGACGAGGCCGACCGAGGCGGAAATCGACGGTAAAAACGAAGATGTGCTGCATAGAGAGATGACGGAGCGTGTCGTGAAGGAGCAGAAAACCCCCGTCTTCGAGGAAAATGTCGGTTACATCTCCGCAAAAATCGTCGCGCCCGTCATCAGAAGCGCGAAAGCTGAGCGCAAGCGTCAGGAGGAGTATCTGCTTTCGCGCGCCAGGAGCGACGCGCTCGCCCCTTCGCGGCTTGCGGGCGATCTGAAGGAACGTCTGAAGGCCAACGTCGCCGAACGCTCCAAGGACGCCGGAGCGCTCGATAAATGGGGCGTATTCCCCTCGGTTATCGAAAAAACGCTTCCCGCGGCGGTGGAGCGCAGGACGCTCAACAGGCTCTCGTCGTGCATAAACGACGAACGGCTCGATGTCGATGTCGCCGGAGTAGCCCGGGTGATCGCCGCTGATCCGGCGTCCCACGTGAGATACTCGGCGAGCGAGAAGGTGTTTTTCGGCGTGTACGGGCGCGAGGTTCTTTCGAACGGGGTCGAAAGGGCGGTCGGCTCCGCTCCGGAAAGTGAGCGCGAAGAGTTCAGGGCGTACCTTCTCAAGATGCTCGGAAGACCGGAGGTTTCGAAAAGCGTCGACAAGGTCGTGCGCCGCGAAATCATGCCGAAATGGAAATCCGCCCGCGCGGAGGTGGCCGCCGCCGAAGCGAAAAGGCTTTGGCCGGCGTTAGACGACGGGTCGTGGTATCCGGCGGCCGATCTGGCGGACGAAATCGTTTCCCGCAGCGATTACAGGAACGCGCTCCGGAAGTGGCGGGAGATGGCCGGACTTAAAGATCTCGCGTCCGCTCCTGGTCAGAAGTCAGTCTTAGAGGAAACGGCGAGGAAGGCCGACGATCGCGTCGCGGCGGCGTTCGAATTGGCGAGAAGCGCGATAGCCGCCCAGAACAAAATCGTCGACGAATCCCACGACTCAGTTTTGGCGGAGGCCAAGGCCCGGAAAAATTCGATGCTCTCGAAGACTCCCGATCTGAACGCTGTCGTCGCCGTCCTTACGGCCGCAGTCGAGGGGAAGTGGGCCGAAAAACGGGTCGCGACGCTTTGGGGCGGCGGGAAAACCCCGGCGAACGCAGACGAGCAGCATACGGAACTTTTTCCGAGCGTCAAAAACAAGATAGAACTCGTGGCGCGGAAGATTTTAGAGGAAATGAATATTCCGGAGCCTCGGCCGGAAGACCGGGAAACGCCGGAGGAATCTTCCGCGTCCGGGAGCGATGAGCAGAAGCTTGAGTTCACGATTTCCGTTTCCAGAACGGATTCGGGGGTCGAAGTCAAACTGTTGAAGGGTGATTCGCCGGTTGTGGAGCGGACGGTGAAGTCTAAATTCGGGCCGTTCGATCAGGCGATGCGCGAAGTGTCGCGCAAGCTCGGCAGAGACCTTCTTTCTCTGCCGTAAAAAAGGCATAGGGTTATGGGCATCAAGGAAAACAGGCGCGCATCATGGTCGGGGCAGCTGGCGTTCGTGCTCGCGGCGTCAGCGTCGGCGATAGGTCTCGGGAATTTATGGCGCTTTCCGTATCTCGCGGCGAAATACGGCGGCGGCGTTTTCATCGCGGCGTATCTTATTCTTTCGCTAACTCTCGGCTTTACGCTTCTCGTCACCGAAATTTCCCTCGGCAGGTATTCGCGCCAGAGCCAGCTGACGGTTTTCGGGAAGCTCGGACACCGCAGGTGGGGTTTTCTCGGCGTTCTCGCCACGATAGTTCCGCTCGTGATTCTTCCGTACTACAACGTCATCGGCGGATGGGTGGTCAAGTATTTCGCCGCATACGTGAAATGCGCGTTCGTCTCGCCCGATACGCTCGCTGATCCCGAAAAGTTCTTCTCGTCGTTCATTTCGGCTCCGTGGGATCCTTTCGTATGCATGGCGATATTTACGCTCGTCGTGTCGGCGGTGATTCTTCTCGGCGTCAAGAACGGCATCGAGAGATCGAATCTCATAATGATGCCGATCCTTTTTCTCATGGCGGTGGGGCTGGCCGCATATATCTTTACGCTCCCCGGAGCGGGAGCGGGCATCAGATATTATCTCGTTCCCGATTTTTCGGGATGCGACAATTTCGGAAAGGTGATTTTGGGCGCGATGGGCCAGATGTTCTATTCGCTTTCGCTCGCGATGGGGATTATGATAACCTACGGCAGCTACATGAAGCGCCGCAATTCAATCCCCGGCGCGTCGGTCCGCATCGTCGCCGCCGACACGTTCGTCGCGGTTCTGTCGGGGTTCATCATCATTCCTGTCGTCGTTATTTTCGCCGCGTCGTCGGGTCATGGCGGTAAAGTCGCGATTGAAGCGGGTCCCGGACTGATGTTCGAAACTCTCCCGAAGGTGTTTTCGTCGCTTGGGGCCGTCGGGCCATATGTCGGGCTTCTCTTTTTCGTGCTTGTTCTTTTCGCGGCGCTTACAAGTTCCATTTCGATGACGGAGGCGTGTGTCGCCGCTATATGCGATTTCTTTAAAATAAGGCGAAAGGCGTCCGTTTTCGCGATTACGCTCTGGGCGTTACTTTTAGGTTCCGTATCGGCTTTCGGATACGGACGCTGGAAGGCGTTCAAGCCGTTCGGGATGCCGGCGCTGGATTTCTTCGATTTCGCGATGAATTCGGTTCTTATGCCTGTCGTCGCCGCGCTGACATGCTATTTCGTCGGCTGGGTTCTCTCGCCTAAACGTATTCTCGCGGAATGCCGGCGTCACGGCGGCACGGTCGGCTTCAAGTTTTTCTACATCGTTATGGTGAAGTTCATCGCGCCGCTTCTGGTGCTGTCGATCCTCGTCTCCGAAGTGTGCCGCGCCTTCGGCATCGGCGGATGGTCGATTTAGCGGGAGAGTGAATTTTTTTCCTCCCATCGCTCATCTCTGGGCTGTAGAATATCCCCACCTTTTAGTCACGAAACATTCTGTGCAACAGTAATTATTGTTTAACCGTTAATGGCTTCGCGCTTTTCTTTTGCTTGCATATCGCTATGCTATGTATAAATGCGGCCACGGATTTGGGCAACCGTGCTCCACTTTTGATATGGCCGATTTCTGCGTCCTCTGGACCCGCTCGCCAATCTTTAGATTTGGCTCGGGGTCGAGTCCTGCATAAATCGGCTCATCTAAAAAGTATGCGCCCGGCTTCGGCCCAAACCGAGGCCGCGTTTAGCATTTTCGACAACGTTCGCCTTGTAGCTAAGTCACTCTTCGCTCTCTCAGTGTGCCGTTTCGATACCTCCCGCGTTGATTTCCGTCGATCCGCGTCGCCTAACTTCGTCGCTCTCCTCATTCGCTTTCGCTCATATCGTCGGCGTCCTCGTTATGCTCGCGTCTCAACGTTCTCAACGCGAACCGGCATCGCTCCGTCACACCTCGTTCACTCAGCGCGACTTATCTCCTGCGCCTCTCTCGTACGCTTCCAAGCGTAAGCGTGTGTGGTCCTCCCCGGCGCACGTACTGTCTTCGCGACACAGCGTCAATCCTGTTAGGGCTAACGATTTGAATGCCCGAAGGTAGTTGGCTAAAGAAAAAACTGCCAGGAATGAAATTGGAAAAGCAAAAAGAAAAGCGAAGAGTTATGAGGAAGCGGGACGGGAGTGGAGCGCGTCGAGCTGAATGAGGCGAGCGAACGCGGTTCGCAGGTAGACGGTGGCAGACGCAAGTAAGACGAGGAAGGCCAGCATCCCAGAGCGAAGCGAGGGGTGCGCCTGACGAAGTATTACGCGGCGGATGGCGCCGTATAACTGCGGGAGCGGTCGGGAAACGAATGGGAGCGAGACCGGACACTCCCGGCAAGCAACGGAGACGCGCTGCCGGAGCTGAGATAACGAAGAATGTAAGTTTGGTATCGTATGCTGTAAACGCGCTTTGTGCGACGCGACGAACTCCCACAGCATGACATGTGCGGCGGAGATTGCTGCCGCCAGCCGAGCGGACCCTTTTCAGATGTGGTGAATTGCGCTGGACTGCGACCCGAAGACGTACTCGTGTACGTCGAGCGGTCGCAAGGACGCGCAAATCGCCCATATCAAAAGGTGAGCACGGTTGCAGCAACATCCGCCGCGATATGAACAGTCACGACAAGAAATGAAGAATAATAAAATTGTGGTTATTACTGTTGCACAAAGGCAAACTGTTTGCCTTTTCTCACTATTTTATACGCACTCTTGGAATATTAGGATCGCGAGATATATTAAAAACGACGCGACCCACAAAACGCCCTTTAGCCTGCCTATTCTTGTGCGCGATCTTAAGGCGCCGCGTTTATATGCGAAAAGCGCAATTGACAAAGACAATATGATCATCGCCGGGAAATCGCGTGTGAATACGCCAATTGAAGTTATGTCAAACGGCCTAATCGCGCCGCTTAATCCGACAACAGCGAGCGCGTTAAAAAAGTTAGATCCCACGATATTGCCGACTACAAAATCGTGTTGACCCTTTCGAGCCGCGGCGATAGCCGAGGCGAGCTCGGGTAACGACGTGCCGGCAGCTACTACAGTAAGCCCAATAAGAAGCTCGGAGACATTAAAATGACGCGCCAGATCAACGGCCCCCCAGACTAAAATATGAGATGAGCCGACAAGCAGGAGCAGCGATGCTAATGCCATTAGCCAAGGATATGAAATCTCGACGGTTTTGCTCTCAACTTACCACCATTCCTATGATAAAGGGCGGAACTCCCAGATTGGTCGCTATAGCTCCCGACGCATCAACAAAGCGATTAGCGCTCCAGGCGAGAACCCAAAGCCCTAAAGCGATAAACGCTATCGACACCAGAAACGGCAAATCGCTGTACACAATTTTTATCCTTCCTTTTTAGAAGAATCGTCGCCAGAATCATTCTTCTCGGCCATTTTACCAAAAAGATATGTTCCTACGGTCGCTAAAACCGCTATCGCGATTATAATTATCATTTTAGTTGTCATTTGAACTCTCCTCTCTTTTTTTATTGTTTCTTCTGGGGAAAATGCAATCTCGTAAAAGGCCAAGAATAATCAGGCCTGTAATCTCTTGGGACGGTTTAGACTCCGATGCCGATACAAGCTGCGCTTCATTATTGACGGGTTTTTCTTCAATATGCTTACCAGGTATTATCGCCCAGGTTAGCGCAATTATCAGAATACAGCTCACGCCGCAGATTTTCAAGCGGAAATTTCTCATTCTACGCCTGTGCGAAGCTATTAAACTATCGGCGAACGATTTAGGCAATTGCCGCGTTGAAAAGCAGGATTTCACTTTTTCGGCAAGGATGGCCTCGATTTTTTCATTCATGGTGCGAGCCCCTTTTTAAGGTTAAAAATTTATAAAGAGATTTATGCGCATTATAGAGACGAGATTTTACCGTTCCTTCCGGAATGTTCAACAACGAAGCGATTTCGGCCAGCGTTTTATCGTAATAATAACGCAGGATGATGACTTCTCTTAAAGTTTCGCTAAGCGCGCGTAGCCCCTCTTCGATTGTATCGTCGGATGTTTCGGTTATCACATCGGTAAAGGAGTTTGTAGGAATTTCTGGAAGGTCTTCCGAGGAACCAACCGGCAGTAAAAGACGCCGTTTCCGCAAATCCATTTTCCTAAAGTTGCGCAATATCGTATAAAGCCAATTAAAAAAAGAATATTCGGGATTAAACTGATGAATTTTTTTTACAGCTTGTTCTAATGTTCTAAATACGAGATCTTCAGCATCCTGAGAATTTTCACATAAAGCCAATGCCGCGCCAAGAAGCCGATTGCCATATTCATCGACCAACCTCCTGGCGCCGCTTTCTTTATTCTTTTTAAGCTCTTCCCAAATTTCCATTAAAAATTGCTCTTTATTCTTTATATGCAAATAACAGAATATAAGTTCATTTTTCAGATTTCAATTCAATTCGACGCACGAATTACGTTTTTTCGTAGCCAATTATATCACTTTAGTTCGCCAAATAAAAGCGCGGCGCTGATATCCAAAAATCCACCTCCAATGGGGACCCAAGGTATTTCCCCCCTATGATTATCGGCGCAAAAATGATATAATTTAGACGTTTTCTGACGAGAATTTTATAGGACATGAACGAGTTATCCATACAGGAATTATCAAACTCCTTTTTTGTACGTTCGCGAATCTTCACGATTCGCGGCGTTCAGGTTATGCTTGCACCTGATCTTGCCGATCTCTATCAGGTAGAAACTCGCGTTTTCAATCAGTCCGTCAAGAGAAATATAAAGCGGTTCCCTGATAATTTTCGTTTCCAATTGACGAAAGACGAGCTTAGTGAGGTTGCGTAATGAAACATGAGGATAGAAGTCTTGCCATTTCCAATGCGTCAGTGCAATCTCGGATTATTATTGTTCGCGATATGCCGGTTATTGTAGATGCGGATGTTGCAGAAATATATGGAGTGGAAACAAAGCGCGTAAATGAGGCTGTTCGCAACAATCC
>JAZQTB010000110.1:0-30975 GCA_045630425.1 Kiritimatiellia bacterium
CGGCGGAAAAAACGGCAAAGACCCGATTTTGACGCGCCGGTTTTTCGCCTAAGCGCGCTTGCGCGCGTGATTCGTACCCAAGCGGCGAAAAAGAAAGGCCGCAAAATCGATGTCGACCCGGCTTTTCCGCCGGAAATCCGCAGCGTATCCGACGCGGATTTAGCGAGCACCAGCGCCGAATCGACTCCGGCTCGAAGGCCTTGCGTGCATCAATTCAAAAAAGTGGGATAAGGGTGAAAAACCGGTCAGAACGCATCGACCGCGATACGACCGGGTTTCGTGCTGGCGCGAAGTTCGGGGTTGTACATCGCCTCGACCGAGACGCCCGGCAAGGCGTACGTTCCCGCGGAAACGACACGCACGGGATAATGGAAACAATACCTCTCGCCCTTTTTCATCTCGAACCTATCGGAAAAGACGATAACGCGGTCATCCCTCATTTCATGGCGGAGAACCCACTTATGGGCGTCCGCGCCCATCCATCCGTAAACGGCGGGGACGATCGGCGAGCGCACGCCCTCGAACGCTCCGGGCAGAAGATCCTCGACCACAAGGTCGCTCGTCTCGCGCCCGTCATCGGAAGAAACCGCTATTCTGACTATCACGAAATCGCCGCGTTCCGCCTTGGAAAGATCGTACTTTTCTCCGGCCGCCGTAAAATACTCGCGCTCGATCCGGAGGCCGTTCGATTCGGCCTTTGCCTCGTCGAGTCCCGGCAGATCAAGGCGCATCCACGAAAGGAACGCCGTTCCCGAGCCGAAGTTTTCGGCCACGCCGTCCGTCTCCCTCACGTCGCTCAGACCGAGCGAAGCGGGCATACGGCGGAAGTATTCGGCAAGCGCGAGGACGGCGTGAGCATTGTCGGAAGTCGTGCCCCATGAATAACGGGACTTGCAACGCTTTGACGAGAGATATTTCACAAGCCCGCCGACGCGCTTATCTTCGCCGCCGAGCTCGAGAAGCGCGATCAGCGTGAACGACGCTTCCTTGATCGACGTCGGAACGACGTTCTTCGAGAGAAGTTCAGCCGCGCGGGAGCGGTCGCCGGTCAGCAGGAACGCCCTCGCGAGGCGGGCGCGCGCAAGAGCGTCAAGCTCCGACCTTGAATCGTAGAGCGCATACATCCGGCCTTTGTCGGGATCGTCCGCCAGAGCCAGCGTGTGGCATGCGTACGCCGAAACCGGGAGGGACGCGTCTCTCGCGTAATCGCGAAGCATCCCTTTAAGCGACTTATAATTGTCGAACCTGAATTCATCGGACGACCTGACCGCCTCCACGATGAAATGGGCCGCATAAAGCGAAAGATCCTTGTCCGCCTCCGAATAAAGGCAGTCGGGCCAGGTTCTGAAGTGGGAATGGACGAACATGGATTCGACGCGGCGAAGCCCCGCTTCGACGTATTCGGCTCTGTTCGCGGCCTCTACCGAACTGAAAGCGTTAAGAACGCCTCCCGCGGCAACGAGCGGAAACACGCGAGATACGGTCTGCTCGAGACAGCCGTAGGGATAACCGGCGAGCCACTCGAGAGCGTCCTTCAGCTCCGAGGCGGGAAACTCCGAAACGCTGTAGGCGAACTTGGAAAACTCGCCCTCTCCCTTCGGAAGCCTGAACGATTCGCCGCTTCTGAGAATCTCAAAACCCGACGTGGCGCGCCACGCCGTCGCCGGACGGACCGGAAGTTCTATCTCATGACGATGGCTCTCGCCGAGTCCCGAGGTCTCGAAAACAAGCCTGATATGGCCGGGCTTTTCGGGCGCCTTAACCGTGAAGGGAAGCGTCTTTGTGCAGTCCTTTCCGATAAAAATTTCACCCGCCTGGAACGGCTTCGCATTTTCGGACTTGCCGTCAAAGATCGTATAAATCTTGTACGCGGCCTCTCCGTCCTTGCCCGAACGGTTCGTCATCGGCAGCGTAACCGTGAACTCATCCCCAGGCGCGGCAAAACGCGGCGCGTCGGGCTGGACGACGAGCTTAGGGGCCACTTTGAACCGACCGGACGCCGCGCCGACGGCGGTCTTCGAGTAAGCCACCGCCGTAACGCGCACCTCGCCGGCGAATTCGGGAAGCTCGAACCGCACCGCCGCCCTGCCGTTCTCGACGGGAACGTTCCTGCTCCAGATGCTGAGCGGCTTGAAGCGGCGGGAACCTACGGGACTTACGCGCCCTAAAAGGTGAGCTCCCGCGTCACCGCCCGTTTTAAGGCCGGAAGCGCCGAGCGCTCCCTCGTCCGCGACGGGAAGAAGGCGGTTGTAGAGATCATAAAGATACTTCTCCCCTTCACGCAGAGAACAGAACGCCGCGATCGGATCGGGAGTCTTCTCGCCCGTCAGGATGTTAATTCCCTCGTCGACGACCGTCACCACGGCCGTCGCGGCTCCGGGCGCTTCGAGCGTAACGTCAAGTTTTCTGCCGGAGCGTTTCGCGTCTACCTTGACGTCGATCTCATTTTCTGCGCGGCGTACCGAAAGCGCTATCTCACCGTGGGCGCGGGCGGCAAGATGATTCATCTTCGGAGAAACCCCGTGAACGACGCTGAGCGAGACATCGATACCGGGGGCGCATTTCGCGTCGAGCGAGCGAAGCTCTATTTCGGTCGTCGCGTTCGTAAGCTCAATGACCTCGGTATAAATCATATCTTCACGGAAAACGCCCAAAAGCGCCTTACCGGTAAAAGGCGATTTTACGCGAATTTTAGGCTTGTCACCCGGGCGGTAAAAGTTCTTGTCGGCGGTAAGCGTTACGGAAGAAGGATTGCCGAGAGATGCTCTCACCGACTCATCCCCCCAATCGCTCGCGTAAAAGGTCGAACTGTATTTAACCTCGCTGTCCGCGTCGGCGATTTCAAGTTCATAATCGCCGCAGGCCAATGCGGGCAATTTAAAGAGAGCGTCGCCATCAGCCTTTGTCGCGACCTTAAGATCTTCCGCGACGGTTGTGCGTACGCGCTCGCACTTCCATGAAGAAACAGATCCGCGAGATTCATACGTGTAAACGTTGTCGATCCTGATCAATGTCGCGGTGAGATTCTTCGGCTCACCGAAACGCTTGCCGTCGGGAGCGACGCAGGCGACGGACATTTCGATTACGCCGTCATCGGGAAGTTTCACCCAGTTTTTAAGAGTCGTTCCGATATAATATGGATAATAATGCAGTATCGCCGTGTCTCGCGAAGTCGCCGGGCGACCGCCGTCCTCGAAAACGGTACCTTGTACAGTGGCGCGGATTGCGGCTGCGGGAAGGCCGGTATCCTTAAAGAGCGGCGCGAAAATCTTAGCCTTGCCGCCGCCGTCGAGAGTCGTCTTGTTGAGCATGCGGAAGTTAGGCTTGAGAGCGCGGTTCGCGTCTCCAAAACGCCAACCCTTCCAGTCGGCGGGCGCGAAAGGAGCATCTTCAAAGACGACCGCGCCGTCGCACATGAGGCCTGCGGCGGGACCGCCGTAAAGATGTTCCGCCGAAACTTCAAAAGCGAAATCGCCGGGCTTCAACGACTTGTCGGCCTGAACCTTCGTGCGGATCTGCGGCGGCGCAAAATCCTCGATCTTAACCGTGCGCTTCGCCAGGACGAGCCCGTCGGCGCCGGGAATCTTCAGCTCAAAAATCCATGAACCGCTCGGCTGGCCGTCGGGAATACCGACCTCATCCAGAAATACGGCGCCGCATTCATCGCTGAGAACCGTCTTTCTGAAATATACGCGGCCGCCCGGCCTCTTCACCAGAATTTCTACCGGCATCGCTTTGGGCGCGGCGAAATCGCCGTTGCGCAGAAGCGCATGAAAGAATATCTTCTCGCCGTGGCGGTAAATGCCGCGCTCCGTCCAGGCGAACGCCGAAACCTCGTTTTCCTCCAGATAGGCGGGCCGGAAACCGGATGCGAAATTCTCGTTGACCAGCGAAGACGGATAGATCGCCATAAAGGATGTGTCCGTCCCGTCGGCTCTGTCCGCAACGACCGCAAACGGCTCGTCGCCGGAAATCTTCAGGATTTCACATAGACCGTCAACGCCGGTACGCCCCTTCGCCACCGGAATATTCGCCTTTGAATACAGCGTGACGTCGACGTCTTTCACGGGCCTGCCGCTTGTGAAGGATGTTACCCAAACAAGATATTTAGATTTCGTTTTTCTTACGGTCAAAGCCAGATCGCTTACGCACACTACACGAAACGCGGACGCGTCTACGAATTCTCCCTTGGCGCCAGAACCGTACAATGCGACCAAAAATGCGCCGTTTGATGATATTTTATTCGTTTCATCAAGCGAAACAAACGCATTCTCGCTCGTATTGAGAACATTTTTCATTGGAATCGAATTGGTAGAGACAAAAGTCGTCAAGTCATTAACAAACTCTTCAGCATTCCCCCAATAGGATCTTCGTATATCCCGATACGCTCTCTCCTCCAACGCAAGCATCGGAACAATATTACCGTCAGGAATGCGCGATATCTTCACATTAACGGTAGCTATATTCATGCTCTCGATTTTAAGCGTCCGCTTCCCGATCGGAGGAAGATAACGGCCTTCATCGGCAAACTCAACTGAAGGTCTTTCATCGCTACGGCGGAAAGTATGAACATAGTCCTTCTGTAGCGCCTCAACAACGACATTGCTGGAAGATGTCATCCCGAAAATAGGCAACCCCTTGCGGACGCACAGAGTCAGATTGGTGCGGTACGCGAAATCGCCGACGATCATCAAATGAGGACGATAATCTCTTGTCCAATAATCATAGTTACGTGAAAACGAAAACGAAAGACCTCCGTCGGGCGCCGGATCCACGGTGACGTACTCTTTGACAACCGCCATGTCGGGCTCCTCTGAAAGGCGCAGCTCGACACGGTTATCATAACTCTCAAATTTCTCGACCTTCATTTCATGATGGCTGGTCCTCACGGGGACAGTCCCCTTCCCTGCAATGGGGACAGTCCCATTCCCTACGACGGGGACAGTCCCCTTCGATTCCAAGGATAATTGCACTTTTTCGCTCAAGTCTGCATTTTTTCGAGCCAGATAAATGGAGCTCCCGGCCAAAACGGACGACAAAAGCGCAAGGAATACGGTCGATACGCAGAGTCCTTTGTTTATTTTATTCATACCAAATTCTTTCATTATTAATTATACTTTTCAGATTATTTTAAAGAGATTTTCGCAAAATAACCATTGTCTCAAAAGAAAACGCATTTTTAACAAGATTATAAGACGGATTATATCGCCTTTTTAATAAAAGTCAAATGCAAATTTTAAAATTTCGAACGAAAAATCATCATCAGCGAAAAAACGGCCCGCGCGACGGCAATAACCCAAAACCAAACCAGAATATCAGAAGGGGTTTCGAAGGATTGAAGATGCGCGGCAAACGCGAAGGCGGCGGCGTATGCGGCATTAAGTGGAATGAACCATTTGAAAAAAACGAAACTGCCGGCTGAAACTTCGGCGTTTGTAGTGAAAACCTGCACCGAAGTAAGCGCGGCGGCAAGCGTCAGATGCGGCATAAGAAAAGCGTACTCCGCGTATTTTCCGCCGTTAGGCATTAACGAAAGCAGCCGCGAGCCGCAGAAAACGTACAGCGCCGCCGCCGTAAGCGCGACCGCGAGAGTTATCGCGGAGCAGACGAGAACATATTTCATCCGCGAGCGTCTCCCGCGCGAGAGCGCAGTATAAGGGAACGAAACGATCAAAAGCGGAAATGTCAGATAAAAGAGAAAGTCAGAAAATCTCGACGCCATGTAATACCCTGCGGAATCCCGCGCGCTCATCGAGGTGCGCACGACATACTGCTCCAGAAGCGCGACAGCCATGGGAAGCGCCTGATAAACGAGCATGAGAGAAAATAAAGCGGCGAACCTTTTAAAGTTCCCCTTATTCCAGTAACTCTCGCTTTTAACCTTCAGTTCCTTGCGAAGCGCAAAAAGACTGAAAAAAATCCGTGAGATCGGCTGCGCTGCCTGCCCGGAAAAGTACCCCAGAAGCGCCTTGATCGGCATCAGAGCCGCCATAACCGCAAATCTCACGGCCGATGCGCCGATTTCGATCATTCCAAGCGCCTTGAACCGTTTTGTGGCCTGAAGAGCGTCCGTATAGACAGGAGCGACGCATCCAAGAAACGCCGCCGCGACGACGGCGAAGCCGACAGCGCCGCCTCTTAAACCGATTAAATCCATAAACCTCGGCATCAGAAAGGCCGCGGCGATAAGCCCAAGTACGACGGCCGCACCAGCCGCCAAAAAGACTCCCGAAAGCAGACTTTTAAGCCGCCCTTTTTCGCCTGCCGCCGAAAGGACCGCAGACTCCTTCATCGCGGTCATGGCGAATGCGAAAAGCGGCAGCGAAAGAAATGTCGCGAAGGAACTCAGCGGCAAAACCGCTCCGATATCTTCGCTCGAAACATATTTAGGCACAAACCACATCCCCGCCGCCACATTGACAGCGTCGGCGATGCGCAGAGCGGAAAAAATAAAAAGCGCATGAAACGCAAACTTTTTTATCGCCGTCAATCCGTCAGAATTCATAACTCACCGTAAAAGAGACGCTTCGCCCGCAAGCCGGATAATAATACCCGACGCCGGCCCAATCGCAGTAATTGCGATCAAAGAGATTGGAAAGCGTAAGCGAAAACTTCAGTCCTTTAGCCCAACACGGTTCGTAATACGCCGAGATGTCGAACAGCACATAGCCTTTCAGTTTATCCGCCGCGTTGGCATAGTCGCCAGAAGGATAACGCGAAGAAAAAAACGACATCCCGCCGCCTATTTTCACTTCGTCCCAAAGCCAATACCCCGCATTGACGCCGGCACGGCAATTCGGCACGTATGGCACATCGTTGCCGTCATACATTCCCCCAGCGAAACCGGCGTCAACAACTCCGCAGCGGATGGAGATGTCGGCGGTCTTCTCGCGCTCCCACGACGCCCACGCGTCAAGGCCGACACGACGCGTATCATCCGGACTGTTGACATTGTACCCCCACGGCAAAACGGCGGGGTCAAAGAAAATCTCATCCTTCATCAGCGACGCGTACGCGTTGAGGCCGACGGTAAATTCATCCGCAAAATTCCACTCGAACCCCGCATCAAGCGAATATCCAGTCTCGGGCTTGAGGAATTTTCCGTCTCGCGTATAATT
The DNA here is from genome assembly GCA_045630425.1 of Kiritimatiellia bacterium. GTDB lineage: Bacteria > Verrucomicrobiota > Kiritimatiellia > RFP12 > UBA1067 > UBA1067. The sequence goes on from JAZQTB010000110.1 coordinate 7,119, forward strand.
CATCTCATCGCAGAACGCGGATCTGTGAAAACGCGCGGCCTTAAAATACGACTTGAATCCGTCGAACGGACGGTAAACGGCGCCGAGTTCAAAATCGCCTTCCCGGTCGCCGGAACGCGACTCGGCAAGACCGGAGGAACGCGACCAGTCGTTTTCTATAAACTCAAGACGCGCACCCGCGACAAGCGAAAACTGCTCCGTCACTGAAAATTCGTCATAAGCGAACAAGGCATGCCGGTATCTGTCGAAGCGCGGCGCGCCGGGAGCGTCGTAATCATCGTATCTGAAATCAAATCCCGCGGTAAATCTGTTCTCTATCCCGCAGACCGCATTCTCGTCCAAGTAACGCGTTGAAAACCTGTAGTTGCGGATAAAATATTCCAGATCGGAGCGGGATGATTTATATACGGCGCGGCGGTACTGATCCGAAAATCCTGCGTCGATGCAAAGCCAGCGGTCCTCAGCCATTTTGATTTTAGAATCTATCGACAACGCCCAACCGTGCAGTCTTGCCCAATCGCCGTAATACGCCGCCGAACGTCGCGAGTTCTTCCATTCTCCGTACGAAAGCGCACCCGGCAGTTCATAAAAGGCGTTCTGATAATTGCTTCTCAGGGCAATATGCGAACCGTTCTCAAAACGCCGCCTCACGCCGGCATTCGCCGTGTGCATTCTATACGCGCTCCTGTCGCGAAAACCGTCAGATTCGGCATAATCGTACGAGGCGTTGTAATTGACTGCGCGTTCCTCGTCTCCGCCCTTGGTGCGGAAATTCGCCCCGAAAGTGTTCCATGAGCCGGCTTTCAGCGCAAGCCTCGTCGCCTCAGCGTAATCCTCCCGCCTCGTCGTAACATTTACAACGCCCGCTATCGCACCATCGCCGTAAAGAACCGGGTTCGGCCCGTGCAGCACCTCAACCCTTTCGACGCAATCTATCGGGATGCGCGTTAAATTCGGCTCCGACATGTCGACGTTGTTCAATTCCTCACCATCGAGCAGAATTTTCATCCGCGCGAATCCGTTCTGCCCGAAACCTCGCGACGCAACCGACGAAAAAAGCGGATTGCCGTTCATCGAATGAACGTCCACGAGAGATTTGCGGGATAGGAATTCAGCAATTCCTCCGCAGGCGGGACTATCCAACTCTTTACCCGAATAAACCTCGACCTGTGCAGGAACACGTTCCTTCGTCTGATCGATGCGCGTCGCGTAAACGGTCACACTCTCAAGTTCGGCAACGCCGTTAGTAAAAACAGCCGCCGCCAATATCAATGTATTCATTCATCCTCTTTCCCCCTCATGCGAAGGTACTTGATTTTTTAAGGCGGCCCGCATTCCGACTTTAACGGCTGCGCGACAGTGTCCGGTTTCCACGGAGCTTTCCGGTTACCGCCAGATGTTATTCTGTTCAGTCTCTCACTCCCGCCCATGCGTCAAAACGCTTAGCGGCGAGAGATTTGTATTTCGCCCCCGTCGCCCCGTTGACGAACGGATCGATCGATATGCCGCCGCGCGCGGCGAACTTACCGTAAACTTCCAAATACTTAGGTTTCAGAAGTTTGAAGAGATCGTCGTAGATCACGTTGATCACGTCCTCGTGGAAATCTCCGTGATTTCTGAAACCGAAAAGATAAAGCTTAAGCGACTTCGACTCGACCAGCTTCGCGCCCGGTATATAGCGGATCGTGAGCGTCGCGAAATCGGGCTGGCCGGTCTTCGGGCAGAGCGTCGTGAACTCTGGCGCGGTGAACGTGACCCAGTAATCGCGCGAGGGATGGGCGTTTGAAAACGCCTCGAGCATTTTGGGATCGTAATCCTTCGATGCCTCGACCGTTCTGCCGAGAGTCTTAAGTTCATTCAGGTCTTTTCTCATTCTCTTTCCTCCAGATGCAGATCCGCGTTTTACCGTAGACGCGGTCTCTCAAAAGCTCCCAGCCGGGCGTTTCTTCGGCGCGCTGGACCGCCGTCATTTCGGCGACGAACACGCCGCCCGCGCGGACGACGCCGCGCTCGGCGAGCGTCGCGAGAACAGACGCGTACCCCTTCTCCTCGCCGAGCGCGTAAGGGGGGTCCGCAAAAACGATGTCGAAGCCGGTGCCGGCGTAACGCGCGATCCAGCGGTAGGCGTCGGCGACGAAGACCTCGGAACGCGAAGATGAGGTCTCCTTTAAAATTGTCTCGAGATTGGTCTTCAGCGACTTTATGTGCCGAGTGCTCGCCTCGACGAATGTCGAGCGCTTCGCGCCGCGCGACAAAGCCTCAAGACCGACCGAGCCAGATCCGGCGAAAAGATCGAGAAAATCGGCGCCAGCGATTTCCGGCGCGAGCATCGCGAAAACGGATTCGCGCACCCTGTCCTGCGTCGGACGGATCGCGTCTGATTTAGGCACGGCGAGATTGCGCCCGCAGAATTCCCCTCCCGTTATTCTCACGGCCTGTACTCCGCGCAGCTGTCGGCGGTCTCCCAGACTCTTACGGCGCTTAAGCCGGGGATGCGCTCTTCAAGTTCGCCGTAGAAATACCTGGCGAGATTCTCGGCGGTCGAGCGGAACGGAAGCGCGACGGTGCGCATCGCGTGCTTTTCGACGACCGAAGCGATTTCACGCTCGCCCTCGGAGGCGGTATTGTAGATGAACGCGTGATCGAAGCGCTCGCAGATGACCCCGGTCGCGATGCGCTTTAAATCCTTGAAGTCGATCACCATGTCGGATCCGTCGCCGCCGTCCTGCGAAACGGAGATTTCGACGCGGTATGTGTGGCCGTGCAGATTCTTGCACAGCCCGTTGTGGTTCGTGAGAACATGGGCCGCGTCGAACTTGACGCTTTTGGTCACGGTCGTCATTCCATCCCCTCCGCGATAACAGCCGCGAGCTTCTCGGGCGGAGGCATCGGGCGAAACGTTTTAAGATCGATGAAGCAGTGCCGCGTAAAACCGCTCACAAGAGGTTTTTCTTCGCCCTTGCGCCGTATTTCGCATGCGATTTCAAGACGGACGCCCTTCATCGATTTAACCCAGGCGGAGATTTCGAGAAGATCGTCGTACTTCGCGCTCCCGCGGTAATCGCATTCCGAATGCGTTACGGGAAGCCCCCACCCCTCGGCCTCGCATTCCTTGTAGCTGTAGCCGCATGCGCGCATCAGCTCGTTGCGCGCGCGCTCGAACATAACATAGTAGTTGGCGTAATAAACGACGCCCATCATGTCCGTATCCGCGTAGGGGACGCGATATTCAAGAACTATCTTCTTCATAGCGCCTATTATACCATATTTTACCCGTGCGTTCCCCGCAACTTCATCCGGAACACCCCGCCCGTGCCCCGTTCTCATTTTTTTAAAAAATCGCACCGAATGTCATTTTCACAAAAACGCATTTTTGATATAATTTACGAAAATTGAATTTTCACAATTCTACAATCAAACGAAAAAAGAAAAAATATGAGCAAATACATCGAGAAGGTTCTCGCCGACGTCAAGGCGAAAAACGCTAACGAACCTGAATTCATCCAGGCGGTCGAAGAGGTGCTCTCCACCCTCGCCCCCGTGATCGAGGCCAACCCCCAGTACGAAAAGGCCGCCATCCTCGAGCGTATGGTCGAGCCCGAGCGCACGGTCATGTTCCGCGTTCCCTGGGTCGACGACAACGGCGTCGTTCAGGTCAACCGCGGCTACCGCGTCCAGTTCAACTCCGCGATCGGACCTTACAAGGGCGGCCTCCGCTTCCATCCGACCGTAACTCTCTCCGTTCTCAAGTTCCTCGGCTTCGAGCAGACCTTCAAGAACTCCCTCACCACGCTTCCCATGGGCGGCGGCAAGGGCGGCTCCGACTTCAATCCGCGCGGCAAGTCCGACGGCGAAGTCATGCGTTTCTGCCAGAGCTTCATGACCGAGCTTTCCCGCCACATCGGAGCCGATACCGACGTTCCCGCCGGTGACATCGGCGTCGGCGGCCGCGAAGTCGGCTACCTCTTCGGTCAGTACAAGCGCCTGCGCAACGAGTTCGTCGGCGTTCTCACCGGCAAGGGCCGTCCCTTCGGCGGTTCGCTCGTCCGTCCCGAGGCTACCGGCTACGGCACTGTCTACTTCGCCCAGTACATGCTCGAGAAGCTCGGCCAGGACATCAAGGGCAAGACGGTCGCTCTCTCCGGCTTCGGCAACGTCGCCTGGGGTGCCGCCCAGAAGCTCGTTCAGCTCGGCGCTAAGGTCGTCGCCATCTCCGGTCCCGACGGCTACATCTACGACGAAAAGGGAATGACTCAGGAAGGCGTCGATTACATGCTCGAGCTCCGCGCCAGCAACAACGACGTCGTCGAGCCCTATGCCGCCAAGTTCGGCGCGAAGTTCGTCAAGGGCCGCAAGCCCTGGGAAGTCAAGTGCGACATCGCCTTCCCCTGCGCCATTCAGAACGAACTCAACGGCGATGACGCCAAGATGCTCGTCGAGAACGGCTGCACGATGGTCGTCGAGACTTCGAACATGGGCTGCACGGCCGACGCCGTCAACTACCTCAACGGTCGCATCGCGTTCGCGCCCGGCAAGGCCGCCAACGCCGGCGGCGTCGCGGTTTCCGGTCTCGAGATGAGCCAGAACTCCATGCGCCTCTCCTGGTCCGCCGAAGAGGTCGACGCCAAGCTCAAGGACATCATGAAGTCCATCCACGACAACGCCTACGACACGGCCGAGAAGTACGGCATGAAGGGCAACTACGTTGCCGGTGCCAACCTCGCCGGATTCATCAAGGTCGCCGACGCGATGGTCGCCCAGGGCGTCTGCTGAAATACGCATCTATGCCGAAAAAAAGACGCGCCGAATCTCGGCGCGTCTTTTTTTTCGCTCGGTCGTTTTTCGCCGAACAGGTCTTTTCGCGGGAACCGGCCGGGACCGGGATCCGCGGACTCGCGCTGTCCGCTTAGAATCTCACCGCGACGCGGCTTCGCCACGCATGGAAGCACCACATGCCGAACGCCGCGGCGCAATACCATGCGGCGCACTCCGTGAAGGACCACCTCTCTACCTCGAAGTTCGACCACCCGACAGCGCCCGCCGTACGGGCAAGCCCGACCAGAATCGACGTCGACATGTGTGCCGCCGCGTTAAAGAGCCCCGCGAGCGAGTCCGAAACATAACTCGCCAGAACACCCGACGCGCTCAGCACGACGCTGCAGCACGCCGTCGGCACGGCGATTATATTCGCTGCGAGTCCTCCCGGAGTAATTACCGCGAACGTCGCCGCGACGATGGGCACGCCGGATACCCACGCCACGAACGACGGCGCGAAGAGTTTTGCGAATCCGCCTTTCAGCCCGCATGCCGCACGGTTCCACACGACAAGTCCGAGCATCACAACGAACGAAAGCTGACTGCCCGTATTAACGAGATTCTCGGGGAAAGCGATATGGACCGAAAGGAACGTCAACGCCCACGCCGTCAACGAATCGCTTTTGCGCCAGAACAGCGGCGCCAAGAAGAAAAACGTCGCCATAATCCCCGCTCTTACCGAACTCGGCCCCGCGCCGACTACAAGAACGTAAAACCACACGAGCGGGATGAGCGGGATCGCCTTGAATCGCGCCGGGAAACCCGTAAACGACAGAATAACCGAAAAGAATTTAGCGATCACAAAGACATGAAGACCCGACACGGCAAAAAGATGAGCCGTTCCCGAATCGGCGAAAACCTTGCGCGTCCGGGAGTCCATCACGGATCTGTCGCCGAGAAGAAGCGCTCTGTTCAGATCTTCCGCCTCACCCTTTTTGGCCAGTCCGGCGCCGATCCTGCCGGAAACATCCCGCCGTACCGACGCGACCGCCCGCTCCATCACTCCGCAAGCGCCGGCATCCGCGACAAAGCGGGCTCCGGAACCCTTGCCGCGGACCCAGAAGCGCCGTCTTCCAAAAATCCCGCCTTTGGATTCTCTCCCGATCCATCCCGTGCAGCGCCATATCTCTCCCGACTTCGGCATCTCTTCGCCCCTTTCGAGGTAAACGTTCACCGCGACATCGACTCCCCGGATCTCGCCGGCGAAAACCGCCTTGCGAGAACCGTCGTCAAGGTCATAGTACCTGATCGACTCCGGGATTTTGAATTCGGCGGTTACCGGACGGCCTCTGTTCAGCTCGACATGTTCGACAATCGTCTCCTTCCGACCCGAAACGGCGATCCACGCCAGCATCATGCCGGCGAAAAACAGGCTTACCAGATACCAGCGGCGGCGGGAAACCCCGAACGCTGTCAATGCCGCCAGAATCGCGAGCGCCGCCGCCGACGGCCAGGCGGGCGAAAGATACGGCAAAGCGAAGGCGCATGCCTCGCCGGCGGCGAGCACCGCGCACAGAATAAACCATTTAATTCCGATCGTCATAGGCGTTTCGTTTTTTGAACACACCTATGATATCATATTCCAGAAAAAAGAACTGTAACATTATCGTAACATTTTCGACCGCAATGGAGAGCCCGTTTCAGCGGAACCGGTACGGTAAAATCGCTCTGGCCGTTCTTAAGCCGGGCGAAACGGCCTTTATCCGGATCGGGACATGCGAACCTTCCGCGCGACGGACGGCGACATAGGCCCTTGCGTTGAAAAGTTTCGCAGAGGCCTTACGTTTAGTGACACGATCCACACTGCCCCTTTCATCATTAGAATTACCGCACGCGACAAATTCACCGGGTCCGTCCTCGACAATAAACTCGACTTCAGCCGATCCATCGGAAACTATCTGACCGTAGCCGTCGCTTAAGGCTATTTCTATAACCGCGCTCTCGTTCTCCTTCAAAATCCAAGACCAGACCAGAAAGCGCAAAGCCTCGGGCTTGTACGCCGTCTTCAAGACCTTTTCCGTGTAATACACGCCGTTTTTCCTGGCTATGGCCTTTAACTCCCCCGGCTCAAAAACGACATCCTTAACAAAGTGATTGTCGGAGAGTTTTTCTGATAGGCCTGCCGAAACGTCATTTACAAAAAGCTCCACGCTGTCAGCGTCCGTCACACACTCGATCCGACGCTTTTCGCCCTCCACGCCGTTCCAGTCGGGCCCTACAAAAAGCGTCTTTGTATCAGGCATGAAGCGGGACTTAAGCTCTGCCAAAATTTCTTCGTCCGGAATATCTTTTATCGCGAGGAACTGCGAAGTGTCCAATTTAAGGCGCTTCACATCGTTAAGATCGAAGGCCAGCAGTCCAATCTCGTCACAAAGGTCGAAATACGCCCTGTTCGTCTTGCATTCTCCAAATACAATCGTATTTACGCCCGCTTCCTTCAACGCCGCGAGTTTCATTCTCGCTTGACGCTCACTGAACGCTCCCCCGAAAATTCCAAGCGACGAATCCGCCGCAACAACGCCTTTTACAAGAGTTTCGCGGCCGTTAAGAACAACCGATTTTTCAGTCGAGGGTTCAATGGTGCGGATTACGTAGTTACCCGTAATATTGCCTTTCCGGACGACAGGATTATCTAAAGACCAGATTTTGGGCTTATCTACAACATAATCCTTCGACACCTCCTTTATGACGGCATTCGTTCCATCATGGCACGACAGGACTCTCTTGACGGTAATCTCGGCGACCGCCTTAGACAACTTTTTGGTGAGAACTTTTACGGATCCGGCGATCACTCGCTCGGCGGGATCTGAAAACTCTACCCATACCTCCCCGGTAATGCCTGCACTTCCCGCCGAAAGGGTGTTTTCTCTTATCGTTATTTTAAGCACGTTTTCGACTCCAAACCTGACGGCTTCAGTTAGATTCACCGCATATCCATCTCGTCCTGCGTCTTCAACCTCTAACTTCGCGCCGTTTAGACAGACCGAAAAATCACCGTGAACCGATGCTAAGCGCAGAGCAATATAATATCCTTCGGCGTCCTTGTTCACAAAAAACCTGCGCGCGAAACTCGCTTCTTTTAGGTCGGCGAAATCCCCGAAAATCTTAGAGCGCCAATCAACCGGCAGGCGTACGTCAAACGCCTTATCGACATCGTCGCCGGGAATAAAAAGCCAATCTTCCGAAAGCGGAGACACTCCCTCGATCGAATGAGACACTCCCAGAGCCGCTGCGACCCTGCGCTCGGCGATCTCCTTTTCTCGCTCGTTCTCGACCCACATTATATCGCGAAGATGCCACGGCACCCACCCTTCGGTCCATGACGCGTCTCTAAACGGTTCATCGAAAAACGACTTGTCCACCAATATATCGTCCGTTGTGGCGGACGCGCCGTCAGGACCTTTAGAATAAAGCGTCGGGACGCTTCTGTCCCCGTTGTTGACATAAACATACCCGTTCCCCCACGGATCGCTCTTTATTTCCGTTATGTATGGTCCTAACCAGCCGGGAACGTTAAGACGCGTTTTGGAAAGTTGAGCGAGCCCGTCGCCCGTCGACGGGTAGACTCCGACATGATAGCGATATCGCCCTAAGGCGACGGCGAGATTCTGAAGAGATTTTTCGGCCTTGGCCGCCTTCTCGTTTGATAGATCTATTCCGCCGCGCTTGAAGATAGCCGAGCACACGAAACCGGCCAGCAGAAGCATTCCGAGCGTGACCATCATATAATACGGCAGACCCCTTTTCATAGAGGGCGGGCCGAAGCCCAACTCGGCTCTCTTGCGCCTGTATTCGAGCTCTACCGCCTTTTTTTTGGCCGCAATGGCGTTCCTCGGGTTTTTGGACGGATACTTTTTACGCAGTTTTGCTTCGCTCACCACCATAACACTCACCTTTACATAATGCGTTCACAAACGAGAGTCTCGATTTTCGCTCCGGATGGAGAAATCGTAAAGGCCCTGAAAAGATCGGCCGCCGCGCCCTCAAGACTGTCGGGACATCCGGACTTCTCGAGAGTCGCCAGAGGAGAGCCGATGGAAACCTTATCGCCGAGCTGGACATCAAGAGTCACACCCGCCAACGGATCGATCGTATCGCTCGCCTTCCCGCGACCCGCTCCGAGTCTGAACGCGACGCGCGCGACCTTCTCGGCGTCGATCGCCGAAACGACACCCGAGCGCATGGCCTGGATTTTGAATTTGAATTTCGGCCGCTCAAGAAGTTTAGCGAACTTATCGAGGTCGCCCCCCTGGGCTATGACCATCGCCTTGAATTTCTCAAGCGCGCTGCCGTCAAGAAGTTTCTCCCGGCAAAGCGCGCGCGCGTCGTCAAGAGGAATCTCTTTGGCGAGTGAAACCATGAGAGACGACAGTTCGATCGAAAGGGCGACGTCGGCGCGGTCGGCGACTGGCTCTGGATTCGCGAGGATGTCAAGCGCTTCGGCGACTTCGTTCGCGTTGCCTACGGCGCGTCCGAGCGGAGTGTTCATATCGGTAACGAGCGCGGCGGCTTTGCGCCCGGCCGCTTTCGCGCCGGATACGAGAGCGCGGGCCAGTTCGCACGCGTCCTCTTTGGTCTTCATGAAAGCGCCAAGGCCCCACTTCACGTCAAAAACGAGCGTCGAAGCGCCTTCCGCCAGCTTTTTGGAAAGGATGGATCCGACGATAAGCGGAATCGACGCGACCGTTCCCGTAACGTCCCTCAGCGCATAAAGCTTTTTGTCCGCGGGAGTTATTTCCCCCGTCTGAACCGTCATCGAAACGCCTACGTCGGCGACAACCCTCTGGAAGTCGTCGAGAGAGAGCGAAGCGTTGTACCCGGGAATCGTCTCAAGCTTGTCGGCCGTGCCGCCCGTCAGCCCGAGTCCGCGCCCGGTAAGCGAAGGAACCGCGACTCCGCACGCGGCGGCGAGAGGCTGAACGATCAAAGAGAGCTTGTCGCCGACTCCGCCGGTCGAATGCTTATCGGCGGTCGGAATATCGAGCGTCCAGTCAAGGCAGCGCCCTGAGCGCATCATCGCGTCCGTCAGATCGGCCGTCTCTCGCTCCGTCATCCCGCGGCAGCATATCGCCATCGCGAGAGCGCTCATCTGGTAATCGGGGATTTCGCCCGCAGTAAAGCCCTCGATGAATCCGCGGATTTCGGCGGAACCCAACGCGCGGCCTTCACGCTTCTTGTCGATGATGAGTTTGGCGATCATAAGGGCGCTCCCCTTCTTTTAAAGTACCCGGTTGTCTATAAGTCTCGTCTTCCCGTTGAAGACCGCCAGAAGAACGCATACGCCCTTCGCGGTCCTCTTCACATCGGCGAGCGTCTCGCCGTCGACGAATTCGACGTAGTCGACCTTGAGGCCTTCCTTCTCGAGAGCCTTGGAAATCCTGGCCTTTTCGGTTTTGACGCTCCTGCCGGGCTTTACGCTCCCGAGAAGGCGGGACAACGCGAGCGCGCGCTCACGCTCGTCGTCCGAAAGATACGTGTTCCGCGAGGACATCGCAAGCCCGGACTTCTCGCGCACGATGGGAGCGACGACGATATCAAGATCGAAATTGAGATCGCGCACCATCCGCTTTATCACCTGGGCCTGCTGGTAATCCTTCCTGCCGAAAACCGCGAAGTCGGGATGAGCGAGGTTGAAAAGTTTGGCGACGACCGTGCATACGCCCCGGAAGTGGCCGGGGCGGCGCGCGCCGCAGAGCCCCTTCGAGAGAAGCTCCTCGTCGATGTAGACGCTGTGATCCTTGAGATACATGTTCTCAGGCGTCGGGAAAAATACGGCCGTGGCGCCCGCCGCGCGGCACTTCGCGAGATCCGCCTTCTCGTCGCGCGGATATTTTTCAAAATCCTCGTTCGGCCCGAACTGGACCGGATTTACAAAAACGCTGACGATGATTTCGTCGGCCTTGCGTTTTTTAGCCTCGGCTATCAGACTTAAATGGCCGTCGTGCAGATATCCCATCGTCGGCACGAGGGCGATTCTGGCTCCGGCCTTCGAGCGCTGCCGCGCCCACTTCTGAAGTTTACCGGGTTCTCTGAAAATTTTCATTTCCGCAATCCTTTCAAAAGCGCGATTTCCTCCTTATATCCCTGAAGATCGCAGGGCGTTTCAAGATAAAACGGCAGATCTCTGAGTTTAGGATGATTCACTATCCGCTCGAACGCCTCAAGACCGATCTTGCCCCTGCCGATTTTCTCGTGGCGGTCCTTGTGCGCGGCGAAAGCGTTCATCGTGTCGTTCAGATGAATCGCCTTGAGTTTATCAAGACCGATCACGCGGTCGAACTCGTCTAATACGCCGTCGAGATCTCCGACGATATCGTAGCCTCCGTCCCAGACGTGACACGTATCGAGACACACCCCGAGATCGAGACCGCTCAAATCCATAATGGCGCGAAGCTCCGCGAAATCGCGGCCTATCTCGGAGCCTTTTCCCGCCATCGTTTCAAGAAGAACCGTCGTCGACGGAGCGGAGCCGAAGCCGCTGAAAATGCGCTTCAGCATTCCGGCGATAAGTTCGATCCCCTTCTCCGCGCCCTGACCGACATGGGAGCCGGGATGAAAATTATAAAAAGCCCCGGGCGTGAGTTCAAGACGCTTCAGATCGTCGGCCATCGTCATTTCGGCGAATTCCCTGACGCGTTCCTCGGCGCCCGCCGCGTTGAGCGTGTACGGGGCGTGGGCGAGAATCGGGCCGATCCCGTTGGCGGCGGCGTATTCGTTGAACGCCGCGACATCGGCCTTGTCGATGGGCTTGGCCGCACCGCCGCGCGGATTGCGCGTAAAGAACTGAAAAACGTTTGCGCCTATCGAAACGGCCGTCTGGCCCATGGCCATATAACCGCCGCTCGAGGAAAGATGACATCCTATCTTCATAATGCCGTATTATACCATAAAAGCATCCCGTCCGCTCGCCGGACTCCCGCCGCCGCATTTATATACGAAAAATCGAAATTGGTCTTAAACGGCATGCACGACGGCGATATTCCCCCGATAAACGCTCATCCGACGCTCCCAAAAACCGGCATGATCGCATCAGACAACGTTGGATACGTTTCGCTTATCTCCAGTATCTCCGGCGTAGGCGCTCTGCGGTCCGGAATCAGCACGGGGCGGCAGCCGGCGGCATGAGCTGCGTGAATCCCGGTAAACGCATCTTCAAACACGACGCATTCCGACGGCGAAATGCCGATGCGCTCCGCCGCCAGAAGGAAGATATCGGGCGAGGGCTTTCCGTTCACGACATCACGCCCTGTGACCACGGCGTCAAAAAATTCCGCTATCCCTGTAACCGCAAGATTATGATCGACGAGATGCCGCATGGAACTTGAGGCGATAGCCGTGCGGATGCCGCGGCTTCTGCAGAATGCGAGAATCTCGTTAACGCCGGGCTTCACGACCGGCTTCATCGCGAGCTGAGTTTCCGCGGCAAGGCGGTGCGCCAGATCAACGACGGCCGCAGAATCACAGCCGGGAAAGGTTTCGCCGATGATGAACGCCAGTTCCTTTCTGCCGCAACCCATCAATCGGCGCGTCAGCTCCGAATCAATCGGCAGACCGAACTCCCTGCCGGCCTTAATCCAGCATCGCTCAAAAATGACCTCTGTATCAAAGAGAAGTCCATCCTGATCAAAAATCGCCCCCTTGGGAACCGTCAAATTCTTTATCATACAAGTACGATATCACTTTCTCCGTTTGTCATCAACTTTCTACCACTGATGTTTTTTCGGCAACATCCAGTTATTTTTACCGAAATTCCAAAGAATAATATGTTTTACCATTGTGTCTTCCCTTTTGAATTTAGATGCACAAATTATAGCATTTCTACAAGAGCTCATTTCTATCATTTTCGCTTGTGGAAACAATCCCCCGCTCCCTCCTAACGCCCCAATTTTTGACTTTGAATTGATGATGTCAATCGCCGAAGAACGCGAGACATAACTTCGCCTAAGTTATTCATAACATCATCTGCCAGAAACCGCAAGATAAAATACCCGTTCTCTTGCAGCAATTCATCTTTCCTCCTATCCCGGCGATAAGCGTCCTTATCTGCAAAATGATGACTGCCGTCTATTTCAACAGCCAATTTGTTCTGCTCCGAGATAAAATCTACTTCCATATCCGGATTCCCGCCAAACGGTATCGGCAACCGGGCATTAAGAGCAAACCTACCCTTCGTTTCCGGAACCGATTCTAAATGCCTAAAGAAGAAGCGCTCGACAGCACTACGCGCCAATTCATCATCTACAACCGCTACATCGCTTGGATTAGCTTGCTGCATCGCCTCTGCCGCAAAAAGAAAAAGATCAATTTCCTCAGACGAAACTCCTTCTCGCAAAATCCGCCTTACCGTCTCAGAATATTTTTCATCAAGATGCTTCTCGCGAATGATCGAAACATTTGTCGGCAGGCCCGAGACCGTTGAAATTGGCATTATTATCTCATAACCGAGTGCCTTATACCCGGCGCACCGTTTATTGAACATTCTCGCGAACATTTGTACATTCGTATCGGCATAATCGTATATCCGCACTTCGCGCTTACCGACATGGCGCCGGTGAAGGCGACCGGCATACTGCGTCAACCGACCCTTCCATGATATGGGTAAAGCGAGAAACAAGGTGTCGAGACGCGCATCATCAAAACCTTCACCCAAATACGATCCTGTCGCAAGTAGAACACGCGGCGACGTATCAGGTATCGAAGAGCGTCTCTCTTCCAAAGCTTTTATCTCCTTTGCGCCCATCCCGCCATGCAGCACCAAAAGATTTTCGACCCTTCCTGCAAGCATTTTCTCGAACACCTCTAAATGCTTACGTCGCTCAGTCAATACCACTGGGGAGCGCCCCTCTGATATTACCCCGAGAACATCGTGCACAATCATCTCATTGCGACGGGCATTACCAATCAACTCCTCAATCAAAAGAGAATAAGATGGCTTTTCGTCGGTTATATGAGACCCAAAACCAGACTCAAATCCAGTCAATCTCACATTTACACGGTGTTCAAATTGCTCAAATGTCGCCATTCGTTTCGGCTCGACTCTATGGCGCAGAGGGCCACATTGCATTTGAATAATCGGATGCAATCCATCTCTCCGCACCGGAGTTGCTGAAAGCCCGAGAATATACTTTCCCGTAAATGCATTTGTAACGGCTTCAAATGATGTTGCAGGAACTCCGTGACACTCATCAACAATCAACTGCCCGTAACTACCCACAATCTCTTTATTTACCGCCCCGCGCCGGACAAGACTTTGAATAAGAGCGACATCTATCTTACCTGTGTATTTATGCTTGCCACCTCCCCAAACCCCGATTTCCTTTTTAGGGATATTAAGAAATTGCGACAACCGCTCCACCCACTGGGTCATAAGCGGCTTTTTATTGACGAGTATCAGCGTATTTATTTTACGCTCGGCAATCATCCATGCGGACAGCACAGTTTTCCCAAACGCCGTTCCCGCGGCCAGCACTCCCGAATCGTGTGCTATCAAGGCATTTGCAGCAACCGCCTGCTCAGGACGCAACTCACCATCAAACTCGCAACATATTTGTAATCCTAAAAATCGTTTATCTTCAATTTTCCATTTAACATGCACATCCTTCAATGTCTTAATAACGGCATCTAACAATCCTCTCGGAAGCACGACAAAATTCTCACCGTCAATTCCACGACTAATAACCCGAGAAAGACCATACACGGGACGCCTCATCCATTCCGCTTCTCTAAACCGAGGATTCACAAATGCGGCAAGCCGCAAGAGTCGCCCACGAAGAACTAGCGGCAAATCATCTTGACTGATATAAATCGCATTACCGAGAACGATCCTAATGGGAGACGATGACACAACGAATACCGCCTCTTCCTTTTTAGCTTTTGAAGACATACCAAAGAGCGACCAGGGCTCATTTCGCTCAACCTCCTCATCCGTTTGAGGAATCAACTGGCGTTTTTCTGAACACGCACGCGAACGAAGTGCGGTAAATTGCCCCCTCGTTATCAATGAGACGCGGGAGAGAAATTCCCATTGATCATAATAAGGAACCAATCTCTCATCAACGAAAAGTGAATTTCCTGCTTTGCGAGGACCTCCCTGCAAAGGCAAAGCAATAAGATTTCCAAAACCGCCTTTGGGCAATCGGTTCTGACACGGGAAAATTCTATCATACGAATCAAACCCCATACTGGGATTGCGCTCCATTGTAATTGCGATAATAAAAGAAAGTACATCGCGAACTATTTCTGCTGAAATGGGCTCGCTAAAGAAGAACCAAAGATGAGCGCCATTCCCTGAACGCGAGCGTTCACACGCAACCGGCAGTCCAAGCTCCTTAAGAACCTGAACCGTCGAACTTACGTCTCCTCGCCATGAAGATTTGTCGAAATCTATTGCCGCGAAGCGAACGGTGTCGTCTTCAAGCATGGGATACACACCCATGGTAAAAGGTTTACCCTTATCATCAACCCCACGCAAATGCCATTCAAAAACCTTATCAGATATCGGCATAAAATCGCGCGCCGCACATGTCGCGCAATCACCCCTTACCTTCGCACATTTTCCGCAGACGCCACGCACCCATTCATTTGAACAGAGTGGCGCATAACCGCCCCGCCCGTCCTTACGCTCATACCGTCTCGCAAAGACATCTCTCCGCCCATAAAACATTGCAGACATTAACCTGATCTTTTCTTCAGGAGAAGATTTCATCGTAACTATACACCCATAATCATTGCAATTCCCATTCATATCAATCTCCTTCATTTACCACACAACACTACCTTCACATTTTGCAAAATGTGATGGTAGTGTCATATCACAGAAGAAAGCAACACCGACTCCAAAGAATTTTTAGGCTTTGTAATAAAATAATTCCCATTTTTATCTTTCGATACAACATCCGCCTTAAGTAGAATATTTAAATGTCTCAAAAAAGTAGGATCGCAAAAACCGGAGCGCCTAAGCAACTCCGCATAGTTGATATGATCATGCTGCAATAAAACACGAACAATCGTTTCCCTCCGAAAATGTGAATATGCACATAAAACAGGTATCAATCTTTCCGTCCAATCACTTGGAATTTTCTTTCTGGAAAAAAGACGCTGAAAAGCCTTTTGAATTTCTACCGCTACCGGCAACGAACGATCCGAACCTATCCCATAATACACGTAAGGACCTGAGCGAACAACACTTATCAATCCTCGGGCATTCAACTGACGAAGATAAATACTGGTCGCAGAAACAGACAAGCCCACTTCTTTGGCGAGTTCTCCAACGCCCTTAACCCCTTTAGCATTCGCCACAAGACGCATTAACTTCAATCGTTCAACGTTGGCCAATGCTCTGACCGTTCGCCATAATGTTGGTTTTAAATTTTTATTCATGACAACATTATATCATTTTCTTACCTTAACATTTTGCAAAATGTGAAGGTAAGTATTGCATCAATACAAAGCATAATCTTATTGATAATATTTCAGAGCCATTGCGTGAGCTATCCGTAAAATAAGACAATCAGAAACGATTAATACAATTGGAGGAATCTTTTCATCTCATGACTCATTAGCCGCTATGAAATTAATGCAACGATTCTACTCAATCACGCAAAATGTCCATTCAGGCGCTTGTCAGTAATTGACTTTCGAATAAGCGTTAAGTAATCTCCCTGGATTATAATCACCGCCTACCGCCAAGAGACCATCATACTCGTCATCCGCCTCTTCGGGAGACGGGAAATCAAACGATGCATCATCAAGACGATAAATCGACATAACAATTTCCCATTACGAGTTCCTTTGAGCCGCATCCTGCTCTTCAAGCCATGCATCAATCATCGCACGGGCTATAGAGCCTTTAAGAGGGATCTCCGGAAGATTCGCCTTGTCAAACCAGCCCGACTCAACGACCTCCTCTCCGTCAGCCGTAAGTTCTCCGGATGCGTACTCAGCGCGAAATCCAACCATAATATTCGATGGGAACGGCCAAGTTTGAGAGCCAAAGTACCGAAGATCCTTGACCTCTATGGAAGCCTCTTCCATGACCTCACGCCGAACGGCATCCTCAAAGTTCTCGCCGGCATCGACGAATCCCGCGACAAGCGTCCAGTTTCGAAGTTTATAATGCGTATTGCGCTGCAAAAGGATTTTATTCCCTTTTGCCACAAGCACAATCACGGCCGGTGAAAGTTTAGGATATGCCGCATAGCCGCACTTAGGACACACAAGCGCACGCTCAGCCGCATTGGCATGCGGCTGCATCGATGAGCCGCACTTGCCGCAAAAGCGGTTGGTGCTGCGCCATTCCTCAAGCTCACGCTCCCGCGCCGCCGCACGAAACTCTTCCGGAGACATCGTCGCGAGCATCTGCCTTAAATTATCCATTCTTTCATCCTCTCGTCACATAAATTCGACTGCTGTTGCCGCAAGTCCAATAACAACACTTCCAATGACATACAAACTGAAAGCGCCCCAGCGCCCTGTTGTTGCGAGAGAAAGCGCCTCCTTTGAAAAAGTCGAAAATGTCGTAAAGCCTCCGCAAAGACCCACTGTAAGTGCGAGCTGCAGATCATCACTCCAACCCATTCTTAAGCCTAAGCCACCCAGAAGCCCGAGAGTAAAGCTTCCTATGACATTAATTGCAACTGTGGCCCAAGGGAAGAAACATGACGGCAAGATGAGTCCTATCGCATATCGCAATAGACTACCTAACCCGCCAGCTAAAAATATTAAAATGTAGTTCACTGCGCTCTATTATACCATTCCTGCATACTAACTGCACTATCGGTTACTCTTGAAGTTTAGGAAATTGGGAGTCATCGTCAGCCCCCTTTGAAGGTCTTGCGAGGTGCGGACTTCTTTTTCGGCTCTGGCGGCGGCAGGGCGCGGAGTGCCATAGCCTCTTCGATGGCGGCGCGTTCGCGCATAAGTTCCATTTGAAGTTCCTCGACCGTCGGCAAATCAAGGTGGTACTTCACCGCAAAAAGATTGCGCTCGTGTTCGTTGAGAGTATAACGGATGACCGCCTCATCCCTGTCGGAGCCAAGAACAATTCCTATCGGCGGATTGTCGCCGGGATTCATCATTTCACGTTCGTAGTAATGCTTGTAGAGTTGCATCTGCCCGACATCCTGCGGCGTCACCTTCCCCACTTTAAGGTCAATCAGAACAAAGCACCGAGCTATGAAGTTGTAGAACAGGAGATCACAATGATAGGTCTCGCTCCCGATCTGTATGGGGCACTGCTCACGCACAAGCGCAAAACCACGCCCCAGCTCCAGTATGAACTTACTCAGGTGTTTGACAAGCCCCTCTTGAAGATCCTTTTCCTTGTACTCTGCTGGAGAAATACCGGCAAACTCCAGAATCGCAGGACTGCGGACGATATCTCGAGCATCCATCTTTCCTCGCTTGACCAGTTTGCCCGCAGAAGACAAATCGACATGATTTGCAATCAGTCGCTGATAGAATTGCGTCTCAATCTGTCTTTGCAAATCGCGAACACTCCATTTCGACTTGATGCTCTCTTCGAAATAGTACTGTCGCGCCTTTTCGTTCTCGACTGTTATAAGAGTGCGGTAGTGAGACCAGGACAATTGTTTACACAGTGTGTGAACATTTGGAAAAGCCAAATAAAAGCGCCTCATATAAAATAAGTTGACGCGAGTATATCCAGGTCCGAATTCCGCCGTGAGCTTTGCCGCAAGGCGATCGACAAGGCCGTCCCCATATGCAGACCTTTCGTTTCCACCTTGCTTTTCTACAATTTCGCGTCCGACGTTCCAATATGCCTTTACCATCTCCGCATTGGCCACAGCATAAACCTTCGCGCGCGCCGCGGATATGTAGGCACGGACATTTTCGTAAAGTTCTTTTTCCACACTCTCGACAATCTCTACCGGCGCAGTTGTTTTTCGCTTAGCCATGTCCACCTCCCTTTTCCGTAATCGATCTAAATTCGATAGGCATACCTGTCTCCCAATTCAGAACCCAAACCGTCATGCGGTCTTTCAGCAGAACCGACAGGACCTCTTTCGGAAGGCTCCATTCCAGAATGTCTGATTGAATACGGTTTTTTATCATTGCACTTTTCATATTTTCAATCATTTCCTTATATGCCGATATTATACCATTTTTGAGAGAATTAATGGTATTTCATTCTGAAAGAGATGATAAACCAATGGCACATTGTTCAACCCAAATAAACTTATCAATATCATATCCGCGATATTTTTCTTCTTCAAAAATTTTATCTTTAATTGATCAAGTCTATCGTGGAAGTTCGTGAGAGTATCGTACATATTTCATATTCCACCTCACTTTCTTTCGACGTCGCCTCGGAATACATTTCCGGTTAGACGGCGAAATGACACATCTTTTTCAACGGCTATACAATCGGGAATTATTGAATTTTGTTGGAGAGACAACAAAAATAAAAAATTCTATTTTTGTTGTCTCTCCAACATACTTACTGACAAACCTTTGTTATCATACCATCGGTTTAAAACCATAAAACGAAAGGAGAAAGAATATGAACAATAAAATGTTCTGCTTCCAATGCCAGGAAACTGCCGGCAATAAAGGTTGCACCTTACAAGGTGTGTGCGGCAAGAAACCAGAGGTTGCACAACTCCAGGATCTTCTTGTTTGGACGACAAAAGGTCTATGCGAAGTAACTTCACGCTTACGCGATGAAGGTAAAACCATAGACAAAAAAACTAATCATCTTATTACGCAAAATCTTTTTATCACTATTACTAACGCTAATTTCGACGCGTGCGCGATTACTAAAGCGATTGAAAAAACTCTCGCCGCAAAAGAAACGCTTCTATCTCAACTTAATAACAAGTCTAAGTTACCCGACGCGGCTACTTGGACTGGTGATAAAGACACCTTCGCAACGAAGGCGGGGACTATCGGAATTCTTTCTTCGATGGAAATTGATGAAGATATTCGCAGCCTTCGAGAACTGATTACATACGGTCTTAAAGGGCTCGCCGCGTATATGAAGCACGCGAACGCCCTTTTATTCGATAAAGCTGAGCTCGATGCGTTTGTGCAGCGAGCGCTCGCATCGACACTCGACGACACGCTATCGACAGAAGCGCTCATCACCCTTACAATGGAAACGGGGGAAGCCGGCGTAGATGTAATGGCGCTTCTTGATAAAGCCAACACGTCTCGCTATGGTAACCCCGAAATAACGAAAGTAAATCTCGGCGTAAGGAATAACCCTGGAATTTTGATTTCAGGTCACGACCTTAAAGATCTTGAAATGCTGCTTGAACAAACCCAAGATACCGGCGTTGATATATACACTCACTCAGAAATGCTGCCCGCCCACTACTATCCGGCATTCAAAAAATATCCGCACTTTGTCGGCAACTACGGTAATGCATGGTGGAAGCAGCGCGAAGAATTCGAGTCTTTTAACGGCCCAATTCTAATGACGACCAATTGCATCGTACCGCCGCTTGAAAACGCGAAGTATGCTGACAGGCTTTGGACGACTGGCACAGCCGGACTTAATTCCGAGCGACATATTTCTGGCGAATACGGTCAAATAAAAGACTTCTCGCCGATTATTGCTCAGGCGAAAAAATGTCCTCCGCCTACTCAACTCGAAACAGGCACAATTATCGGAGGCTTTGCACATAATCAAGTACTCGCACTCGCCGACAAAATAATCGACGCTGTAAAATCTGGCGCGATTAGAAAGTTTATTGTAATGGCCGGGTGCGACGGAAGAATGAAAAGCCGCGAATACTACACTCAGTTCGCCGAGCGACTCCCAAAAGACACTGTAATTCTTACAGCGGGATGCGCTAAATACAAATACAACAAACTTAATTTAGGGGAGATAAACGGAATTCCAAGAGTACTAGATGCAGGACAATGTAATGATTCATATTCGCTCGCAGTAATTGCACTAAAACTAAAAGAAACGTTTGGACTTAACGATATTAACGAACTGCCCATTTCTTACAATATCGCTTGGTACGAACAAAAAGCGGTCATCGTCCTTTTAGCGCTATTGTATCTCGGAGTTAAAAATATCCACTTAGGTCCAACAATACCCGCGTTCCTTTCGCCAAACGTCACGAATCTACTTATAAGCAAATTCGGCATCGCTGGCATTGGAACAGTTGATGACGACATAAAACTTCTTGGCTAACGTCCAAGTCTTACCACCGCATTTTGCAAAATGCGGTGGTAACCAACAGCCTCTTGCCCGTCACCGAAAACATTCACCTTCATCAGGCCTTTAGAGTTTCCCCGAGGACATATTTTGATTATCTTCCAGCACAAGCAGCAGCCGATCCTCACTTTTCATGCTACTATCCCGTACAATCTGATCGAAATCCTCTTATTTAGGCTTCCTCTTGTCATCATCTTTAGGCGGCTTGCCTTTGCGCTTTGCTATGCGAGAAACCGACTTAATTGTTTCCAAATACCAAGAGTTCCTTCCAATAATTTCCGCCGCCGAGCTTCTTAAGCCGCTCATCATCCATCGTAAAGCCTTTAACGATGTATTCCTTCAACCGCTCGGTCGCCCACCGTCGAAAACGCGTAGCAATAACAGACTTAACCCGATAGCCAAGCGAAATGATCATATCGAGGTTGTAATGAGCAACCAGATACTTCTTGCCGTCAGCGGCAGTTGTTCGGAATTTCCGAACAACTGAATCCGCATCTAGTTCTCCTTCGGCAAATATATTCTTGATATGCTCACTAACATTGGCCTTACTCGTTTGAAAGAGCTGAACCAATTGCGCTTGCGTCAACCAAACAGTTTCATCGACAAAACGAACATCAATCTTCGTCACGCCATCTTCCGTCTGATAAATGATTATATCACCCTGACTATCTGGCAATTTCTCATCTTTCATTTAAAAGGATCCTTTCTTAGTGAGATTCGCGATCTGCTTGATATTCTAACCTAACCCTTCTCCAAGTTCTATCCATCAATCCTTCGCAAATATGCTTGGCCTTGATATTACCATTCTAAATGGCTAATATGCACAAGCAAAGCAACTATTTGCTTGTCCTTAACCGCCAGCTATACCACAAATGCATCAACTATGACTAAGTCGTAAGTCTCTATCAGCCTTATATTGAGCAAATGCTTCCTTGAAAACATCCATAGCTTCTTCACAAGCGTGTTTACTTTCGAGATACTTTTCCAAGTTCTTATAAGAGACAGAATGTCGAGGGAATTCACCATCAACCCTTGCATCTCGTGCAAGATCTCCTATTGCGGTATCATCATTTTTGAATTTCAACAACCAAGAATAAAAACTTTGAGCCATTTTTTGTATCCTTTCTGTTACAATTGTTTTGATAATTTTTCCAGCGACAACTATACAATAATTTAGAATAATCTACAAATTAGACAATCTAAAACATGTTGTTTCGCACTGCAAACACTTATTCTCACATACTTATCTCCACTTATCGTTGTTTAACACTTATGTGGCTTAAAAACTTTCTGGCACTAATTTCAACTTATTGATTGACTCATGAACACGAGTAAGCGAATCATAAACCGAAAGCACATCGTCTGAATCCCACGTACGAAGCGAATCTTTATCAATGACGCCTATACTTTCACGACATATTTTTGCAAGTTGCCCTTCATCGGCCACCGCAACAACAGCCTGAACCGCCGCGTTACTCTGAGCTTTCTTCAGGTTCAAAATAAGGCTGTCAATGGAGCCTTTCGACTGAACCTCGAAAACATAAATCGCCTTGCCCATATTGCCGATTTTGGCCTCCCACACAGCATCAACAACCGCACCTGCGGTTATCCGAACCTCCGAACGACTTTCAAAGCCCAGAAGTGCCCCTATTTCAACAAGTTTTTCCTTTATCTCGTCATGCAGCGATTTTGAGTTTCTTGGCGTTTTTGGCTTAATAGAGACAGCTGACTGTACATCAGCCTCCTTCTTCTTTGCCAACGGCAGAACCTCATCCCACAAGAAGTAGTCAACCGCAAGCAAGTCACAATCTTCAATACCGGCAGACTTCATGGCCTTGGCGATTTCCTTTGCAATCGCACAGACTTCAGCGTACTTCTTACCAGTATACTGATAATTGTACTTGGGCATATCCAATATACCAAGGTACTCAAAACAGAGTATCAGTATCTTGTTGAAAATGACATACTCTTTCGGGTTGACATAGGTAAGAAGTTCACTGATTGTCGCAGGACCAATGCCCTTTACCGACTTCATGAACTCATTCCACCTTCCTTCAATCGTAGCTCTACCATACAACAATTCCGCCAAATGGTTTTTAAGCGCGTCAAAACCATTGTCCGCAATCAGCTTGTCCACAACAAACTTCTTATTGCCCCACATGAGCATCGACCAAAGCCGACTGATGTACTCAAAAAAGTCATCTTCCGTCATTGACAGTAGCTTGTCTCTATTGAACGACTGATAATAGGCCTTGCGTTCTTTACGCTCAGTCCAATTGTCGTCATGATATGCGGCATTGGCCTTTTTGTTCTTGATAAACGCCGCGATAGCGGATTGTAGTTTGGACTTGTTCATTGATTGACTTGAAAGTGATGTTAGTTTATACTGCGGCTTGATATGCACCAAGCACGGAAGTTACCCGATCGTGAATATCCTTCATGTAAGATTCCATGTATGCGAAGTCTGGCGTACCATCAGGGAGCGAGGGAAGCAGGATCGCAAAATCGCGCCTAATGTGACGATTGAGTTCGTCAGAAAATGCCTTGTAGTGAAGTTGTCCTTCTCGGAATACTACAGTACCGATGAACCGCTTGCACGCATCAGACATCGGACGTTTGGGTATCAGCACATTAACATTCTGACTTGTGTAAAACGGCTTATCCTGCACGAAGCACGAACCAAGATATTCACCGCCAAGGGAAATTGTCATCAGCCCTGCGTTATACGGTTTCAGGATCGGTATTGCGTCGACAAAATCCGTCACGCCGTTGTTTGCATTGGCGCGCCCAACAAAATTAACAGAGGGATTGCAGTCAGTCATTTTCACGCGATCAAGTTTCGTTCCGCTATCA
>JAZQTB010000111.1:0-40187 GCA_045630425.1 Kiritimatiellia bacterium
CTTCGGCATTGGGGGGCTGGGGTGTAACCCCAGTTATAAATAAAGATACATGATTGCAAAAAGTGTTGCGGTTGGAATGTGCGAAGCTTTTAGCCGGAACGGTAGTGGAGGCCATTTGAACAACCATCGGAGTTTATAAAATTAAGCGCAGCATAAAATAATAAACTCTATTTCGCGCTGTCTCTAACGAAGATATTCCGGGTTATTGCGTGATGAGCCATTCTATAGTATAATAATCGAATATGAAGAAAAATGAAATGCGTACCGGCGCGCGCGCTTTGGTGGAGTCGCTTGAGAAGGCCGGTGTTGACGTTCTCTTCGGTTATCCGGGGGGAGCGGTTCTTGATATTTTCAACTGTCTTACGGACGCCAAGTTTCCGTTCGTGCTCGGCCGCCATGAGCAGGGCTCCATTCACATGGCCGACGGCTACGCCCGTTCGACGGGCAAGCCGGGCGTATGTCTCGTAACTTCCGGTCCCGGCGCGACGAATACGATTACAGGCCTTGCGACTGCCAATATCGACGGCATCCCGCTCGTTCTCATTACGGGTCAGGTTTCGCTTTCTCTGATCGGCACCGACGCTTTTCAGGAGGCCGATACGACCGGCATCACCCGCGCCGTTTCGAAGCACAATTTCCTCGTCCACTCCGCTGACGAGATTCCCGAGATCATCGCGCAGGCGTTTTACATCGCGACCCACGGTAAGCCCGGTCCCGTCGTCATCGATATCCCCAAAAACTGCCAGCAGGCTCTTACTGCGGCCCAGTATCCCGAGCGCGTTTCGCTTCGCGCGTATCACCCCGAGTCCGCCGCGACGACGAGCCAGCTCAATAAGCTCGCAAAACTCATTAACGAGTCAAAGCGGCCCGTAATTTACGCGGGCGGCGGCGTTATCGCCTCGGGAGCTGCGAAGGATGTCTCGATTCTCGCCCACAAGGCCGAGATCCCCGTCGCTACGACGCTTATGGGTCTCGGCGCTTTCGACGAGCGAGACCCCTTGGCTCTCAGACTTGCGGGCATGCACGGCGCTCCGGCGGCGAACTGGGCGATTAACGAGGCCGATCTTCTCATTGCTCTCGGCGTAAGATTCTCCGATCGCGTTACGGGTAAGATTTCGAAGTACGCCCCCAAGGCAAAAATCGTTCATATCGATTGCGATCCTTCGTCTATCGGAAAGAACGTCGAGGTCGATCTCGGAATTGTCGCCGACGTCAAAGACGTTCTCACGACCGTCGGCTCGCGCATCAGGCAGGCTAAGCACACCGAGTGGCTCAAGACGATCGACGGCTGGAAGAAGAGCCATCCCGTCTCCTACAAGCCCATGCACAAGGGCGTTATCATGCCCCAGAGCGTAATCGAGTCCGTCGACAAGGCGTCGAAGGGCCGGGCCGTTGTCGATACAGATGTCGGTCAGAATCAAATGTGGGCGGCGCAGTATTTCCGTCATAATCTTCCCCGTCACTTCCTTTCGTCCGGCGGTATGGGCACCATGGGCTTCGGAATTCCCGCGGCCATCGGCGCCGCGTTCGCTCGTCCAGACCATAAAACCGTCGCGATTTGCGGCGACGGCGGCGCCCAGATGACGTTCGAGGAGATTGTAGTCGCCGTCGAGCACAAGCTCCCGATAACCTTTGTCGTCATCAACAACGGCTGTCTCGGAATGGTCCGCCAGTGGCAGGAACTTTTCTACAAGAAGAATTACGCCGGTTCGATTCTTACGGTCAAGGACAGGCCGAAGAACGAAAATCTCGAGGGCGATCTCAAGTACGATTATCTTCCCGATATCGTTAAACTCGCCGAGGCGCACGGCGCGAAGGCGTACCGCGTAATCGATCCCGCGAAGCTCGATTCCGTCATCGCGAAGGCCGTAAAGTCAGACGCGACGACTCTTGTCGAGGTTATCGTCGAGCCGCGCGCAAATGTCTATCCGATGATTCCTGCGGGTAAGCCCGTAAGCGACATGGTCTTTGACTGATTTTCCGGGAGGTCTTTAAAATGAGCGAAAAGATACACAGGCTTAACTGCTACGTCGAGAACCGTCCCGGCGTTCTCGCCCGCATCGTCGGGCTTATTTCCGGTCGCGGCTACAACATCCAGACTTTAAATGTCGGTCCGACAGAGGACGGAACCGTTTCGAGAATGAAGATCGACATTCTCGGAACCGATAAGGTTATCGACCAGATCATCTGCCAGTTGCGAAATCAGGTCAACGTCATCGAAGTGACGAGCCGGAAGATGTGATTGACGTTTCAGGAGTTTTCAGCTGATGAATGTAGCCGTCATTGGCAAAGGTCTCATCGGAGGGTCGCTTGAAAAGGCGGCCCTTCGTGCAAAGCACAACGCGGAGATATTTAGGGGGCGCGCTCATCTGCCCGATTTAAGCCGCTTTGATTTCGTTTTTCTCGCCGTTCCGCCATCGGCTGTCGAGGGTATCGTTAGGGCTATTGCGGCGTCGGGGACTTTGAGCGAAGGAGCGGTTGTCCTGGATATATCCGGCGTAAAAGGTTCGGTATGCCGAGCGCTTGCCGATTTTGAGAATACGAAAGGGTGGACCTTTATCGGCGCTCATCCTATGGCCGGTAAAGAGAAACTCGGTTACGAAAATTCCTGCGAGAATCTCTTCGACGGCGCATCGATGATTTTAACGCCGTTTGAATCGACCGATAAGGCAATTGTCGAATCGACTTCGGAATTTTTGAAAACGCTCGGTTTCACGAGAGTCGTCGTAACCGAGACCGCCGATCACGACGAGATGATCGCATATACGAGCCAGCTCTGCCATCTCATTTCGTCGGCGTACGTGCGCGAAAACCTTTCCGCCCGTCACGCGGGGTATTCCGCCGGAAGCTTTCGCGATATGGTTCGCGTGGGCGCGCCCGATCCGGATACGTGGACGGAACTTTTTTTCGAAAATAAAAGTCGTCTTCTGCCGATTCTCGACAGATACATAAATCGCCTTGCGAGATTCCGCGATGCGCTCGCCGCTGATGACAGGGCGACTCTTCACGCCGATCTTGAGGAGGGCGTGGAAGCTAAAAAGAAAATCGACGAGGAAAAGGAATCTAAATGAAAATCGGTAAGTTTTTAAAACTTGAAGTTTACGGCGAGTCTCACGCGCCGAGGATTGGGATGCGCCTTGAGGGTTTTCCCGCGGGGCTTAAAGTAGATTTTGATGCGCTCAGGGCCTTTATGGAACGCCGCGCTCCAGGACGCGACGAATTTTCAACTCCGAGACGCGAACCGGACGAGCCTGAATTCCTGTCGGGCGTAAAGGATGGCGTCACTACAGGCGGGACGATAGAGGCCGTGATCGTAAACACCGACACGAGGAGCCGAGACTACGAAAAGAGCATTCCGCGTCCCGGTCACGCCGATTATCCCAACTGGGTGAAGTACGGTAAAATCCCGGCTGGCGGAGGTTCGAATTCCGGCCGCATGACGGCTCCCATGTGCATCGCGGGCGCACTTGCGCTCCAGGCCCTCGCCGGGCGCGGCGTCAGCGTCTCTTCGAAGGTTTTGTCTACGGGCGATATTCTCGCGGCGAAAGCCGAGGGCGATTCCGTGGGCGGCGTAATAGAATGCGAAATCACCGGTCTTCCTGTCGGTCTCGGCGGATCGATGTTCGACGGTATCGACGGGGCAATCGCCGAAGCGGTTTTCGGGATTCCCGGAGTTAAAGGGATAGAGTTCGGCAACGGTTTCAGGGCCGCTTCACTAAAAGGTTCCGAGAACAACGACGCGTTTAAAATCGAGGACGGCAAAGTCGTGACCGAAACGAACCGTCACGGCGGCGTCCTGGGCGGGATGACGAGCGGAATGCCTCTCGTTTTCCGCGTCGCGTTAAAGCCGACACCGTCCATTTACAAGTCCCAGAAAAGCGTCGACCTTGAAAAGATGGGGCCGGCGGAGCTGACCGTCCGCGGCCGTCACGATCCGTGCATCGCTCTGAGAGCGCGTCCCGTCATCGAGGCGCTCGCCGCGTTCGTCGCGTACGACGCGATTCTATGCGAGGCTTCTCCCGTTGAATTCCGCCTTTTCGATCCGTCGAAGTTCAACAACATCGTCGTCGACTCTAATGTCGCTTCGCTTTATCCCGCTATCGCGGAGAAGGCGATTTTCACGATCCCTTCGGGTGAAGAAAACAAAACCGTAGAAACCGTAGTTAAGATATGGGCCGCGTTCGCCAAAGCGGGCTTGGGCCGAAAGGATACGGTTACGGCCGTAGGCGGCGGAGTTACGGGGGATCTCGTGGGATTTGCCGCGGCGACGTGGATGCGCGGAATCGACTGGGTAAACGTTCCTACGACGCTTCTTTCGATGGTCGACGCTTCATACGGCGGAAAGACCGCATGCGATCTCGAGTGCGGGAAAAATATGGCTGGCGCTTTCCATCCGCCGCGCCGCGTGATCGTCGATGTAGAGTTCTTAAAGACTTTGCCTCCGCGCCGCATTGCAGACGGCAAGGCCGAGATGATCAAGCACGAGATAATAGGCGGAAGAACTAAAACCGATTATTCCGCCGTACCCTCCGCCGATGAAATAGCCGGGAATCTCGCCGTTAAAATCGGCATCGTCAAGGCGGATCCTCTTGAAAAGATCGGTGAGCGCATGAAGTTGAACGCGGGCCACACGGTGGCGCACGCTATCGAGAAAGCTACCGATTACGCCGTATCCCATGGCGAGGCCGTCGCTATCGGGTGCGTTGAAGAGGCCCGTTTGGCTGAGCGTATGAATCTCGCGGGCGAAGGCTGGGCCGATGAGCTCGCCGAACGGTTTAGGGCCGCCGGACTTCCGACGGAACTTCCGGAAGGGCTCGATTTCGAGAACCTGAAACCTCTTATGGCGGGCGATAAAAAGCGCGAGGCTAACTCTGTCGTTTTCGCGCTTCCGTGCGCGTGGGGAGACGTAAGGGCCGTGAAAATTTGACCAAAAGAGAAGGAGACTGTAATATGGACATCTCATTTTTCGATAAGGCGGCGGGATATCTGCCCGATGAATGTTTTTCGCAACCTGTCGACGTCGGCATTCTTCTCGGAAGCGGGTGGAGCGACGCTTTGACGACGGATGAAATTCTCGTCAGGATTCCGTACGCCGACATCCCTGGGCTCGGCGCTTCGACCGTAAAGGGCCATACCGGGGAATTTATACTATACCGGCGCGGCGACAGGCGCATCGCCGCATGGTGCGGACGCAGGCATTATTACGAGGGTATCGGATGGGAAGGCGTCGTTCTTCCGGTTGAGATCCTCAGGCGTATGAGCTGTCAGACACTGATCGTGACGAACGCCGCCGGAGGAATCAACCCCGCTTTGCGTCCCGGGGATTTCGTGATCATCCGCGATCATATCAATACGGTGGGAATGAACCCTCTCGTAGGGCCACACCGTCCCGAATGGGGCGAGCGTTTCCCCGACATGACGGAGGTCTACAACAGGCGGCTTTGCGAATTGATGCACGCGAGCGCCAATAAACTCGCTTTGAGGGCGATGGACGGCGTTTACGCCTACACATTGGGACCGTGCTACGAAACGCCGGCCGAGATCCAGTCGTACAAATCCCAGGGCGCGGATGTCGTAGGCATGTCGACCGTGCCGGAAGCTGTGTTCGCGAAAGCCTGCGGTTTCAAGATCGCCGGGCTTTCGCTCGTTTCGAATCTCGCGGCAGGCATTTCGCGCCGCGAACTGAATCATCAGGAGGTCGTCGCCGCGGCGGCTGAAGCGAAAACTCTGATGAAGGCGTTTTTTGAAGATTTTTTATCGCGATTGTGAATTTTGAAGAGGAGATAGAATCTTTCATCGGGACCTTGCGTTTCGAGCGTGAGATGGCCGCCAACACCTGCGAGGCGTACGGTATGGATCTGGCACATTTCGCCAAGGTGATGAAAGGGCGCGGCCGCGTTTCGGCGGGCGATGTCGCGCGTTCCGACATCGACGGGTATTTCGCCGGTGAGCGCGAAAGAGCCATGTCCTCCGCGACGCGCGCCAGAAGGCTCGTCGCGCTCAAGACCTTCTACCGTCATCTTCTCGAGCGGCGCTTCATTTCGTCCGATCCGATGGCTCTGATGGACAGGCCTAAGAAGGCGAGGATTCTTCCGCGCGTGCTTTCCGAAGAGGAGACCTTCGCGATGATCGATGAAATCAAAGGGGACAGTCCCCGCGATCTGCGCGACCGCGCTCTTCTGGAAGTGATGTACGGCTGCGGCCTTCGCGTGACGGAGACGTGCGAACTTAAAATCGAGGATGTCGTTTCGGACGGCGAGCTTCTGAGGATTCTCGGAAAAGGTTCGAAGGAGAGGCTCGTGCCGTTCTGCGGAGCCGCCGCCGCGGCTCTTGCGCGCTATATCGCTTCCGCGCGCCCGGTTTTCTCGAAATCCGCCGTGGGCGCCGGCCATGTCTTTCTCACCCGTCTTGGAAAGCCGTTTACGCGCCAGGGGATCTTTAAGGTGATCCGCGAAAGGGCGGCGGCGGCAGGAATCGCCGCGAACAGGATTTCGCCTCACGTTCTCAGGCATTGCTTCGCGTCACACATGCTCCAGCGCGGCGCCGACATAAGGGCGATACAGGAAATGCTCGGACACGCCGACATCGGTACGACTCAGGTTTACACCCACGTCGACGCCGGGCGTTACGGAGAGGTCCACCGTCGCTATCATCCCAGAGCGTGAAAAAGAGTGGAGGAGGAAGGGCTCTTTCAGAGGTCCCCTTTGAACTGCGCTGATTTTGGTATAATAATCGGATCTCGAACCGTAATCCAAGGAGAAAAGAAAATGGAACTGATAGCGAGTTTTCAGGTCGATCATACGAAGATCGTGCCGGGAATATATGTTTCGCGCGTTGACGAAATCGGCGGCGACAAGGCGACGACGTTCGACATCCGCATGAAACGTCCCAACGCGGAGAGCGCGCTTCATCCGAACTGCATTCACACGATAGAGCATGTCGTGGCGACATATCTGCGCAACGATCCGGTATGGAAGGACCGCATCGTCTATTTCGGTCCGATGGGGTGCCTTACCGGCAACTATCTCATCGTAAAGGGAACGCCGACGCCCCAGGAGATATATCCGCTCGTGACGGCCGCGTTCGAGAGTCTCAGGGACTGGCAGGGGGAAGTCCCCGGCGCGACGGCCGTCAACTGCGGCAATTATCTTCTTCACGACCTTCCGACGGCGAAGCTGGAGGCCGCGAGGTTCGTCGAACTCATGAAAACGTCGCCGTCGTTCGAATATCCCGTGACGGAGCGGCTGTCCACATCGTCGGGAGCCGTGTTCTACGACTCGTGAATTTCCTTTCGCGCGCCGTATCAACAAAATTACGGACAATTCCCAAAACCGCCGCCGATTTTGGTATAATATGACAAAAATCTCTAAATAGGAGAGTCTATGGGTATTCGTATATTAGGGACAGGCAGCTATTTGCCCGAGAAGGTCGTCACCAACGACGACATCGCGCAGTCTTTGGAAACTTCCGACGAATGGATTTATTCCCATACGGGCATTCATTCCCGTCATGTTGCCGGGGAGGGCGAATCCACCTCGACTATGGCCGCCAAGGCCGCTCAGGCCGCTATGGACGCGGCGGGCGTAAAGCCCGAGGAAATCGGTCTTATCGTTCTTGCGACCTCGACTCCCGATTACAATCCGTTCCCGTCCACGGCGTGCATCGTACAGGGTATTCTCGGCTGTACGAACGCGGGCGCTTTCGATCTTCAGGCCGCGTGCGCTGGCTTCGTCTACGCTCTCGAGCAGGCCCGCGGATTCGTCAATTTCTATCCCGACAAGAAGGCTCTCGTAATCGGGGCGGAATCGCTTACGCGCGTTCTCGACTGGACCGACCGCGCGAGCTGCATTCTTTTCGGCGACGGCGCGGGCGCGGTCGTTCTCGGCAATGACGAACCGCCGGGCGTCGCTTCGCTCAAGACGAAGGCCCATACAATCCTCGGCGCCGACGGCAACGGCTCCCACTTCATCATGCGCACGGGCGGCTGCAAGGACGCGCTTCCGATTTCGCCTGTAACCCAGGTGCCCGAGAAGCCTCAGCCGTTCCTTCCCGAGCTTACGCTCAAGGGCCACGATGTTTTCGTGTTCGCGGTAAAGACTCTCGCGAAGGTTTCGAGCGATCTGTGCAAGATGCTCGGAACGACTCCCGAGGAGATCGACCGCGTATTCGCCCATCAGGCCAACGGCCGCATCATCGAGGCCGTCGCCCGCAGAATGAAGCTTCCCCTCGAGAAGTTCTGGCTCAACCTCGAGACTACGGCCAACACGAGCGCGGCGTCGATTCCGATTTCGCTCGATCAGGCCGTCAAGGCGGGCGAGCTCAAGGACGGAATGAACATCGTCATGGTCGGCTTCGGCGCGGGTCTCACCTACGCGGGCACGTTCTGCACGTGGCCGAACCTTTAAGATAACCAAAAGAATTTAAAAAGAGAGGAATTGAAGATGAAGAAAGTAATGATTACCGGTATCGGAATGATCTGCGCCAACGGCAACGGCAAGGACGCCGCCTGGGCCTCGCTCAAGGCGGGGACCCCCGCCGTCGGAAAGATCACTAAGTTCGATCCCTCGCGCTGCACGAGCCAGGTCGCGGGCGAAGTAAAGGATTTTCAGGCCTATGCGATCGACGGCGGCCTCATCGACAAGAAGTCGTCGCGTCACATGGCGCTCTTTTCGCAGTACGCCGTCGCGGCGGCCGTTGAGGCCTGGCGCGACGCCGGCTATACCGAAGAGTCCAAGCCCGATATGGAGCGCGTCGGTACGCTCATCGGCAACGGCGTAGGCGGTCTTGAGGTTACGGGCGAGAGCTATAAGACGCTTTTCGACCGCGGTCCCGAACGTCTCTCGCCTTTGGCTATTCCTGAACTTATCTCCAACGAGGCCGCGGGCAACGTTTCCATCGCCCTCGGCGCCAAGGGTCCCGCCCAGGTCGTCACCACCGCCTGCGCCAGCTCGACCGACGCGCTCGGCTTCGCGCTTGACATGATCCGCGCCGGTCGCGCCGATGTCGTCGTCGCCGGCGGAACCGAGGCGGCGATTCTCGAGTTCGCGGTCGGCGGATTCATGAAGATGCGCGCTCTTTCGACGAAGTTCAACGACGCTCCCGAGAAGGCGTGCCGTCCGTTCAACTCCGACCGCGACGGTTTCGTTATGGGCGAGGGAGCCGCGATTCTCATTCTCGAATCCGAAGAGCACGCGAAGGCCCGCGGCGCCCGCGTCTACTGCGAGCTCGCAGGTTACGGAGCCACGTCCGACGCCTACCACATCACGGCTCCTGATCCGTCCGGCGACGGCGCGGTGAAGGCGCTCGAGATCGCTCTTAAGGACGCCGGCGTCGAAGATCTTTCGACCGTCGACTACATCAACGCCCACGGAACGTCGACCCACCTCAACGATCAGATGGAGACGAAGGCGTTCAAGCGCGTTTTCGGCGAAGAGGGCGCCAAGAAGATCAACATTTCCTCGACCAAGTCGATGCACGGCCACCTCCTCGGCGCGGCGGGCGCGCTCGAGGCCGCGATCACGGCGCTCGCGATCCACGAGGGCTTTGTTCCCCCGACGATCAACTACGAGAATCCCGACCTCGAGGTCGACGTCGAGAAGGGCGAGACCCCGCTCGATCTGAACTACACCCCCAACAAGGGCGTTGAGCGCGACATCCGCGTCGCCGTTTCGAGCTCTCTCGGCTTCGGCGGCCACAACGGTATTCTCGTATTCAAGAAAGCCTGATGACATCAAGGAAAGACGGTATGGAATTCCCTCAGTTCAAGAACTCGTACAACAGGCCCGGCATTGAGCTTCTGCCTCACCGCAGTCCGTTTCTCTTCGTCGACAATCTCGTCTCCGCCGATGAAACCGGCGCCTTGGGCGAGTACACGTTCACGATGGAGAAAAACGAGTTCTTCAAGGGGCATTTCCCCGATTACCCCGTAGTTCCCGGCGTCGTTCTCGTCGAGGCGATGGCTCAGGTCTCCGGTGCGGCGCTCGTGGCGCGCAACGCTTTGGGCGGTAAGGACAAGGAGGCCTCGTTCCTTCTCGCGGCCGTCGACAACGCGCGCTTCCGCCGTCCGGTCAGACCCGGCGACAAGCTTACGACCGTGGTCGAAAACGTCCGCGTCCGTTCGCGTCTCGGCGTGTTCGCGCTTAAAGGCTACGTCGGCGACGAGCTCGCCGCGGAGTGCGAGGTGAAGTGCGTTCTCGGCGAAAAGGATAAATGACGGAGTTTTGAAAATGATAAAAATCGTCAAGACAGGCGATAAGAGTGTAGAACGATTCAACGCGCGTCCGGCGTTCCCCGAAGAGGCCGAAAAGGCAGCCTTCGGGGTTCTTGCCGATATCCGCAGGAACGGAGAAAAGGCCGTTCTTAAGTATGTCGCCAGGTTCGAGGGCTACAAAGGTAAAGATCTCGGGGTCGATGTCGACGTGAAATCGCTTGAGAAAAGCATCGATCCGTCGATCGTAAAAGCCGTGAAGGACGCCCATAAGCGTGTCATGAGATTTTCTAAGGCGTCGCTCCGCGCCCCCTGGTCGATGAAAACTCCGCGCGGCGGCGAGACGGGCGAATTTTTCTCTCCCATGGACCGCGTAGGCGTCTACGTTCCCGGGGGTACGGCGCCTTTGGCGTCCACCTCGATCATGACCGTAACTCTCGCGAAGGCGGCCGGCGTCAAGGAGATCGTCGCGTGCACTCCCGCAGGCAGGACGGGCGAGGTGAATCCCGTTCTTCTTTACGCCCTTAAGCTTGCGGGCGCGACCGAGATTTACCGCGTCGGCGGCATTCAGGCGATCGGCATGATGGCGTTCGGAACGAAGTCCTGCAGGAAGGTTCAGAAGATCGCGGGGCCCGGCAACGCATACGTCACCGCCGCCAAGCGCCAGGTCTACGGCTACGTGGCCATCGACCAGGTCGCGGGCCCGAGCGAAATCGCCGTTTTGACCGACGGCTCCGTGAGCGCCGCGTGGATCGCCGCCGATCTTCTGAGTCAGGCCGAGCACGGCAGCGGATGGGAGAAGTCGCTCTGCGTCTGTACGAGCGAAAAGTTCGCCCGCGAAATAAAATCGCAGGTTCTCGCCCAGACCGAGACGCTTTCGCGCAAAGATCTGATAAAGCGCGTAATCGACCGCGACGGAATTCTGATCGTCGTCGCGAAGAACGTTAAAGAGGGTCTCGAGGTCGTAAACCGCTTCGCTCCCGAGCATTTCGAGATAATGACGAAGGACGCGCTTAAGGTCATGAAGGGCGTCCGTTCCGCAGGCGCGGTGTTCGCTGGTCCCTGGACTCCCGAGTCCGCCGGAGATTTCGTCGCGGGGCCGAGCCACGTTCTTCCCACGGGCGGAGCCGCCGACATGTTCAACGGCCTTACGCCCGACGATTTCCGCCGTCGCCACAGTTTTGTGGCGTTCACTAAAGAGGATCTCAAGGAAACGAGGCCGACGATCGAGGCGTTCGCGGCGGTCGAAGGACTCGACGCCCACGGCAGAGCCGCGACAATCCGTTTTGAATAGCGATATGACGTTCATCCAGAAGCACGCCTACGGTTTCGGAGCCGGTTTCGCCGCGCTCCTGTGGCCGTTTTTCCGTAAACGGCGTCGCCTTTCCGTGATGAACATCATGAAGTGCGGCATCACCTCCGACGCGAAGGAGGCCGAAGGAATCGCCAAAAAGTCGTGGTGCCATCTCGCCGGCCACATCTGCGAGGCGCTTTGTGTCCCCGGCGTCGTGAACGCGTCGAACTGGCGCGATCATCTCGAGTTCGGCGATGCCGACCCCGAAACCGTCAGGCTTCTCCTCGATACGCCCGACGAGCCGATTCTTCTCGTCAGCGCCCATCACGGCGTCTGGGAGGCGGCGACGAACATCCTTTCGTTCGCCCGGCCGATGATCGCCGTCGCGCGCGTCATGAACAACAGGTTCGTCGCGAACTGGATGAAGAAACATCATTTCAGAGGTCCCGTGACAGTCATCGACAAAAACAAAGGCTTCACTTCGGAAGTGCTGCGCCAATGGTCCGACACGGCGGCCGCGATGACGATTCTCATGGATCAGCATACGTCCGGCGGCGCGATGCTCACGTTTCTCGGGCGTCCCGCGCGGACGTTCACGAGCGCTACGCGCCTGGCGATGAGAAGCGGCCGCAGGATCGTCGTAGGCTCGTTCGTGCGCGTCGGCCCCTACCGCTACAGGCTGGTCGGCGGCTCTCCCGTGAGCTTCCCGAAAGATGCCGACAAAAACGCCGCTACGCAGCTTTTGAACGATCGTCTGGGCGAAGTGATAAGAAAGTATCCCGAACAGTATCTGTGGGCTCACAGGAGGTGGCGCAATGATTGAGAGCGAAGCCCTTAACGTTTTTGATTTCGTGTCGCTTTCTCTTGGGTTCGTGTTCATGTGGTCGACGCTCGTCGTCACGGTCGGGCTTCTTATCCCCCGCAGGAAGCGCCAGAAGCCAGACCGTTTTCTGAAGTTCGCCGTGCTGATCTGCGCCCGGAACGAAGAGAATGTGATAAGACTGCCCGTGAAGAGCGTCCTGATGTCCTCGTATCCCAAAGACAGGTACGAGGTTATCGTGCTTGCCGACAACTGTTCCGACAGGACTGCCGAGGTCGCCCGCGCCGCCGGCGCGACCGTGTGGGAGAAGACCGAGCCGAGTTCCGGGAAGGGCGACGTGCTCGCATGGGGCGTCGACAAGGTTCTCGCGCGCGGCGATTTCGACGCGATTGCCGTATTCGACGCCGACAACGTGGCGTCGGCCCAGTGGTTCGACGCGATGAACGAGGCGCTGAACGACGGTGAGACGGTGGCGACGGGACGGCGCATGACATCCAACGCTACGACGAACGTGATTTCGGGCTGGTACACCGTCTACTGGGATCTGATGAACGAGCTTTCCAACCGTGTCCGCACGAAGCTCGGCCTTTCGGGTAAGCTTACCGGAACAGGATTCGCGTTTCTGACCGCCATTCTCGAAGGTAAAGGCTGGCGCACGCGGACCATGGTCGAGGATGTCGAGTTTTCCGTGCAGTGCAATCTCGCGGGGCGCCGCATCGGTTATGTCCCGGAGGCCGAGTACGCAGACGAGCAGCCCGTAAAGGCAGTCCACATGTGGCGCCAGCTCTGCCGTTGGGCGACGGGATGCTGGCAGGTCGCGGGGCATTATTTTCTCCCGTGGCTCAAGGCGATGATCCGCCGTCCGTCGATGCGCCTGTTCGACAGTTATTTCGCGATTCTTACGGGAATGTCCGTCGCGTTCGTGCTGTTTTTCTCTCTTCTCTCGTTCGCGATAAAGGTGTGTGTTGGCGGATCGCTTTTCAAGGCGGCGGTTCTCTGTTTCGTGATGTTCGCCTTCGTCGCTTTCGTAGGCGTCATAACGGCGTGGGGTTCGGTTCTGCTCTCTCTCAAGAAGCGCCGTCCGCGGTGGTGGGCGGTTCTGACGTTCCCGGCCTTCTCGTTCATCCTTTCGGCCACGGTTCTTTACACGCTTGTGTTTCCGACGAAGCGGTGGAAGCCGATTCCGCACGGCAATGCGACTCCCGATCCCGACAAAGAGTGATTTATGGATGTCGTCGTCAATATGCTTGAGCGCGCCCTCGGGCCGGGACTTTTTCTGGAGACACTGACCCAGGTAGGCACGTTCGTCGGCGCCGTCTCCGGCGTGCGCATGGCGAGCGTGAAGCATTTCGACTGGTTCGGAGCGTACGTGATCGGGTTTATAACGGCTCTCGGAGGCGGAACCCTGCGCGATGTTCTTATGCTCAAGCCGCCGTTCTGGATGGAGGACCCCAGTTATCTCGTAACGACTTTTCTCGCGGTGCTCGCGGTCGCGCTTTTCGGCAGGCGCATCATTTCGGAGCAGATAACGTGGTTTATCTTCGACACGATCGCGATTTCGATATTCATGGTCATCGGCATGGAGAAGGTCATAGAGGCCGAGCGTCTCGAAGCCGTAGCCTCCGGAGTCGATTTCAATCTCGCCCTCGAGATAGGCTGCTGGTGGAAGTCGATCATCATGGGTGTGATCACGGCGGTCTTCGGCGGCGTGTTGCGCGATATCTGCATCAACGAGGTGCCTCTGATCTTCCGTAAAGAGATTTACGCTCTGGCCTGCGCAGCGGGCGGCGGGCTTTATTTCGGGCTTCTCGCGTTCGGCGTCGACGCTCGCGTCTGCAGCGTCGTGTGCATAATCAGCATTTTCGTCGTGCGCGCCCTCGCCATCAAGTACCATCTCGGAGTTCCGGTCCTGATAGGGCGCAGAACGATCCATATCCCCCATCCGCATCTTCACCGCAGAGCGCGAGGCGGCGAGAAAAGTGATGCGGCATCAACAGTTTTGAAAGATAAATGATATAATATCCCCCATGAACTTGATCGAAGAACTTAAAGAACGCGGCCTCGTGGAGGCGCTGACGGATCCTGAAATCGCAAAGATGCTCGAAAAGCCCACTGTTCTCTACTGCGGCTTTGATCCGAGCGCGAAGAGCCTTCAGGCGGGAAATCTCGTTTCCATCATGGTGTTGAAGCGTTTTCAGCAGGCGGGCCATAAGGTGATCGCCCTCGTCGGCGGCGCTACGGGGCTTATAGGCGACCCGAGCGGAAAGTCCGCCGAACGCAACATGCTCACGCTCGAGCAGGTCGAGGAGAACAAGCGCGGCATCCGCGAGAATCTTTCGCGCATTCTCGATTTCGACGGTCCCAACGCCGCCGTCATGGTCGACAACTACGACTGGTACAAGGGAACGAGCGCGATCGAGTTTCTGCGCGACATCGCGATCAATTTCCGCGTTCCGCAGATGCTTTCGAAGGAGTCCGTGAAGAAGCGTCTCGAGGCGTCCGAAGGAGCGCTCACATTCACGGAGTTCTCATATCAGATTCTCCAGGGCAACGACTTCCTGCATCTCTACGACAACTACGGCTGCATGCTCGAAGTGGGCGGGGGCGACCAGGGGGGCAACATCACGGCCGGCACAGACCTCGTTCACCGCATGCGCGGCAAGACTGCCTACGGTCTCACGTTCCCTCTTCTTCTCGATTCCGCCGGGCGCAAGTTCGGCAAGTCCGAGGGCAACGCACTTTTCATGAACGCCGAAATGACGAGCGTCTACGACTGGTACCAGTACTTCCTCCGCGCCGCCGACGCCGACGTTATCCGTTATCTCAAGGTGTTCTCGATGAAGAGCCTTGAAGAGATCGCGGCGCTCGAAGCGGAGATGAAGGCCAACCCCGAAGCGCGCGTTCCACAGAAGGCGCTCGCCGAGGAGCTTACGCGCCTCGTGCACGGCGAGGCCGGGCTTCAGACGGCGCTCGGCGCCACGAAGACGCTTTTCGGAGGCGACGTTTCCGGCAAATCCGCCGCTGAGCTTTCGCAGATATTCAGGGACGTCAAATCCGCCGAGCTTCCCGCCGCTGAAATCGTCGGGAAATGCGTTTACGCCGTCGCGGCCGCCGCGGGCATGTTCAAGTCCAACGGCGAGGCGCGCCGCATGGCCGCGCAGGGCGGTCTGTCGCTCAACGGCGCGAAGGTCGACGACAGGCGCATATTCTCCGCCGATGATCTCATCGACGGAGAGCTCGCCGTGCTCCGTCAGGGCAAGAAGGCCAATTTTCTTTTAAGGGCGAAAAGTTGAAGACTATCGACAGATACGTGTTCAGCACCTTTTTCTCGAGTTTTCTGCTCGCGTTTCTGGTGCTCAGCTTCGTTCTGACGATCGGGCTTCTGGTGCAGATCGTCGGCTACATTCTCGACGGGCTGCCGATGAATCTCGTCGGAAGGTTCGCGGCGATCAGTTTCCCCGAAACCCTTCAGTGGACGATACCTCTGTCGCTTCTCGTCGCGAGCGTCCTCGTTTTCTCGCGCCTTTCCGCCGACAGCGAAATTTCGGCCATGCGCTCGTGCGGGCTGAATCTTTTTTCGGTCATGAAGTGGCCGGTGTTCTTCGCTCTCGCGTGCACGCTGACGGGAATGTGGATCAACAACGAAATCGTTCCGCGCGGACATCTCGTCAGGCGTCAGCTCACGTCCGAACTCTCCGTCGGCGACGCCTTCGAGATTATCCAGCCCGGCGTGAAGATGACGGAATTTCCGAACGTCACGCTGTATGTCGGGCGCAAGGAGGGCAGGTGGCTCTACGACATCACGGCGACCGACACGAGCGACACCAACGTCGTGAGGACGATCCGCGCCCAGAAGGCCCTCGCGTTGGGCGAGGGCGACAGTATGGCGCTCGATCTGTACGGGGTGAAGGTCGATCCTATCGAGTCGAACAAACCGGGGATGGCGAGCGGCGCGTACGTCCACTATCCGATAAAGATGAAGAAAAAGCGGTACGTGAAAAAGATGAAGGATTTCCGGTTTTTCGAACTGCTCGGCGAAATCCGGGAAGAGTCGGCTCTCATAGGCGCGATGACCGGACCCGAAATGGAGTCGTCGGTGAGGGAAAGGCGTAAAAACCTTTCGAGGCTTAAAGTCGAATTTTCAAAACGTTTCGTTTTCGCGATGGCGTCCCTGTGTTTCGTTCTCGTGGGAATTCCGCTCGGAATACGCTCGCACCGCAAGGAGTCCACTATAGGGATGGCGATTTCTCTCGCGATCGCAATGGGCTTCTATCTCGTCGTGATGCTGATGCTGAGCCTGCAGAAATCATACTCCATCCATCCCGAGATGCTTATATGGCTTTCGCCGCTGGCGTGTCTGACGCTTTCGGCATGGTTTGTAAAACGCAATCTTTAAAATCAAGGAGGTCGCATGTCCAAGATCCACCCAACCGCAATCGTTGAAGACGGAGCCGTTCTCGGCGAGGACGTCGTTGTTGAAGCCTACGCGCGCGTCGGAGCCGACGTGAAGATCGGAAACGGAACCTCGATCGGCCAGGGCGCGATCGTCGACGGCCACACTACGATCGGCGAGAAGTGCCAGATTTTCCCGTACGCGCTTATCGGAATGAAGACGCAGGATCTGAAGTATCAGGAAGGTTCCGTAAGCTACGTCGAAATCGGCGACAGGACGGTTATCCGCGAATTCGCGACCGTCCATCTCGGCACGGCCGACGGCGAGAAGACGATCATCGGCAGCGACTGCCTCTTCATGGCCTACTGCCACGCCGCCCACGGCTGCATCCTCGGCAACCACGTCATCTGCTCCAATTCCGTTCAGCTCGCGGGCGACGTCCATCTCAACGATTACGCGATCGTCGGCGGATGCTCCGCTTCCCATCAGTTCTGCACCGTCGGCAGGCACGCCATGGTGGGCGGAATGTGCAAGATCCGTCAGGACTTCCCGCCCTATATGCTCGGCGACATGGTCGAGGGCACGCTCAAGGTCATCGGTCCCAACGTCGTGGGTCTAAACCGCCGCGGATTCAAGCGCGACGTTCTTCAGGCGCTCAAGGAGGCCCATCGTTTCCTTTACCGCGACGGGCTCAACCGCTCACAGGCGCTCGACCGCGTCGAGCACGACGTCGAGCCTTTCGAGGAGATCAGGGAGCTCGTGGCGTTCTACCGCAATTCGACGCGCGGCGTAAGCTGAGAGATTTCTAAAACCTTTTTCTTTCGGGGCGCGTTTAATTTCACAAAGGAGATTTGGTCATGAAAAGGGTTTTGCTGGCGGCGATCGTCGCTCTCGCCCTCGTCTCGTATTCCAAAACGATCGACGAGTCCATCGCCGAGGGCGCGGCGTTTCTGCTTTCGGCGCAGTCGGGCGAAGGGTATTGGAGCGACAGGCAGATGCCCGCGCTGACCGCGCTTCCCGTATGGGCGCTCGCGAGAATCCCGGAAGAGGGCGCTATCGGGGTTACGAACGCCGTCAAAAAGGGCGTGGCGTACGTCCTTTCCACCCAGCGCGGGGACGGGGGCTTTTACGTTCCGAAACCCGGGCGCGGAGGTTCGGGGCTCGGCAACTACAATACGGCCGTCTGCCTTTCGGCGCTTTTCGAGTCGAAAATCTCGCCCGTCGCCCCTCTTTTGAAGGCGCGCGAATACATCGCGTCCTCCCAGCTCACGGGTGACGACACGATGGCGGGCGGATTCGGGTACGATAAGATCTCGAGAAGGCGCTACGCCGATCTTTCGAACACGGGTTACGCGCTCGACGCGATGCGCAGAACAGAGTCGCTCGAGGAGTTCCGCGCCGGCGGACGGCGAGTCGACGTCGATTGGGACAAGGCGCTCGCGTTTGTGGATAATCTGATGAAAAAGGACGGGCCCGACGCGGGAGGCGCCGCCTACAACGAAAGAACGCCTCAGGCGGGAACGGTCACGAACGCGCGGAACCGCGTCCATCTCAGGGCGTACGGTTCGATGACGTACGCGGCCGTTCTTTCGATGTGCCACGCCAGGCTCGACCGCGCGGATCCGCGCGTAAAGGAGTCGCTCGAGTATTGCCGCCGCAACTGGAGCGTCGACGAGAATCCGGGGATGGGCAGTCAGGGCCTTTATTATTTCTACGATATCATGGCGCGGGCCCTGTCGGCGTCGGGCGTCGAGAAGATCGGCGAGCACGAGTGGAAAAAGGAGCTTTCCGCGAAACTTATAAGTCTCCAGAGACCGGACGGCAGCTGGTACAACGACAACAACAGATTCTGGGAGTCCGATCCCGTTTTATGCACGTCCTTCGCTCTGCTCGTACTGCAGCTGTGCCAGCCATGACGCCTGAAAAAACCAAAGAAAGAATGGATTTTCTCGTAGCGGAGATAAACCGCAACGACCGGCTTTACTATGTCGAAGCGCGTCCCGTGATTCCAGACGCCGAATACGACGTGATGTACGAAGAGCTGCTCCGTTTAGAGGCGGAGCATCCCGAATTCAAAGATCCCAACTCCCCGACGCTGAGGGTGAGCGGCGAGCCGATAGAGGGTTTTGTCCAGGTTCGCCATTCTCCGCCGATGAAGTCGCTCGACAAGTGCTACGAGAAAAGCGAACTTCTCCAGTTCGATTCCTTTCTCCGCCGCGAAATGCCGGGGGGACCCGCGTGGAATTACGTCGTCGAACCCAAAGTCGACGGCGTTTCGATGTCGCTTTTATACGAGAGGCGCGTTCTGGCGAGAGCGGCCACGCGCGGCAACGGCGAGGTCGGGGACGACGTGACCCAGAACGTCCGTACGATCCGTTCGATCCCCAAGTCGCTTCCGCCGGACGCGCCCGACGTTCTTGAGGTCCGCGGCGAAGTCTATATGACGCGGGACGGTTTTGTGAAGCTCAACGCCGCTTTAGAGGAGGCGGGGCGCGAGACTTTCATGAATCCTCGCAACGCGTGCGCCGGATCGCTCAAGCTTTTGGATCCCAAAACCGTTTCCTCTCGGCCGCTCGACATGGTCGTTTACAACGCGGGTGGATCGGGGTGCGACGCTTTTTCGACCCATGCCGAAATGATAGAGGCTTTCAGGCGCTGGGGATTTCCGGTCGCGCCTTTCTGCCGCATCGTTCCTACGATCGCCGAGGCGGTCGAGGCGATCGACGAATTAGGCTCGATGCGTCATGATTTCCGCTTCGAGATCGACGGCGCGGTATTGAAGGTCAACGAGCGTTCGCTTTACGCTTCGCTCGGCTCGACCGCCCATTCGCCGCGCTGGGCGAGAGCGTACAAGTACGCGCCCGAGCGGGCCGAGACGGTTCTTAAGGACATAACGGTCCAGGTGGGCCGCACGGGAGTCTTGACGCCGGTCGCCGAACTTGAGAGCGTCGAACTCGCCGGCAGCGTGATTTCCCGGGCGACTCTTCATAACGCCGAACAGATAGCCGCCCAGGATATCCGCATCGGCGATCATGTATGGGTCGTAAAGGCGGGCGACGTCATCCCCGCCATCGACGGCGTCATACGCGAGAAGCGTCCGGACGGTTCCGCGCCGTATGTTTTTCCCGCGAGATGTCCCGTGTGCGGAGGCGACGTAGCGAAGACGGAAGGCGAAGTCGCCGTGAGGTGCGTCAATCCCGCCTGTCCCGCTCAGCTGCAGAGGCGGCTCGAGCATTTCGCGAGCCGCAACGCGCTCGACATAAAGGCCCTCGGCGGACGCCTCTCCGACATCCTCGTCGAGAAGAGGATCGTGACCGATCCGCTCGATCTCTTTACGCTCGACTATTCCGCGCTTCAGGATCTC
Source organism: Kiritimatiellia bacterium (assembly GCA_045630425.1). GTDB lineage: Bacteria > Verrucomicrobiota > Kiritimatiellia > RFP12 > UBA1067 > UBA1067. Next base: position 20,079 of record JAZQTB010000111.1, read on the forward strand.
GATATCGGCGAAGAGGGCGCGCCGCGCAAATTCGGCAAGAACGCTCTCAATATGAAGAAGGCGGTCGAGGACGCGAAGCGCCTGCCGCTCGACCGCTGGATTTTCGCTTTCGGCATTCCCAATGTCGGCGTCACCGTTGCGCGCGACATCGCCGCCGAGCATGACAGGATGAGTAGTCTCGCGAACAGCGCCGTTCTGAAAAACGTCGTCGAAAACGACCGGAAAAAGGGCAGGGAGCGCAAGATTCTTCAGATCAAGGTCGAGGCGGCAAAGGCCGTGCTCGCGTTTTTCGGCGGCGGCTACGGTTGTGCCGCGCTTGAAAAACTCCGCGCTATCGGAGTCGACCCGAAATGCGCTGAAAGGCAGACCGTCAAAACCGAAGGCCCTCTCGTCGGTATGGGGTGCGTGCTCACCGGTTCGCTCTCGCGGCCGAGAACGGAGTGGGCGAAACTCATTGAACTTGCCGGCGGCGTCGTCCAAAGCGCGGTAACCTCGAAAACGCGTTATCTGATCGCCGGCGCGAACGTCGGAGCCGCCAAGACGGAGAAGGCCAGAGCGCTCGGGACCGAGGTCATCGACGAAGCGCGTCTTAAAGAGCTTCTCGGAATCACGCCCGCGCCGGTCGTCGGTCCGGCCGGGTCCCCGGTGCCGGTACAGGGTATGCTTTTGATATAACACACGGCGTGTGCGGTTTTTGAGGAATTTTGGTATAATATCTCCTGTTATGAGGTCGGGGACTTTAAAGTCTATGTTTGTTCTTATGGCCATCGCTTTCGTCGCGATGGTCATTGGGTTTAATTCCATGATCCTCAATCATCTGCCGAGCATGTTCCTGGCTCCCGAAGAGGATATGGATTATGCCTGGTTTGTCCCGCTGTTTACGGTGGCGGTCTTTTGGATGGAGCGCAAACCGATTTTGAAGTCGATGGGCGCTCCGAGCCTCGCGGGCGCTTTCGCGACGATTCCGTTTCTTTTTGTCGGGCTCTTGGGCGTGAGAGGTCTGCAGGTCCGTTTCGAGCTTCTCGCTTTCGTCGGTCTTTCGGTTACCGTTCCGTGGGCTTTGTTTGGCGCAAAGTGCGCGAAAAGACTGCTTTTCCCTGTCGCGTGTCTTCTTTTCTGTATGCCGATGGCGTCGTTCCTGGCGATTTTCACCGTTCCGTTGAGACTGCTGGTAAGCTCCGTGTCCGCCGAGGTTCTTTCGTTGTGCGGGATGGAAATAGTCCGTCACGGCAATATGATTTCGCTGCCGACCGTGATTGTCGACGGAAAGCCTTTCGGCGTGGGCATCGCCGACCCGTGCAGCGGCTTGAGGTCGATCGTCGCTTTGGCGGCCGTGTCTGTCGGTTACGGTTATTTCGCGCAGCGTACGTGGCCCCGCCGCGCGTTTCTCCTGGCGTGCTCTGTCCCGATCGCCGTTCTCTGCAACATTGTCCGAATTATGTCGATCTGCCTTATCGCCCGGTTCGCGTCGCCGTCGTACGCCGTCGGCGAGGGTCATGATTTTCTCGGTTTTATCGTCTTCGCGCTCGGAATCTATCTGACGGTTCTCTTAAGCGATCTCCTGAACAAGATTCCTCTTCCCGCTGAAGGCGCGGATACCCGAGACGCTGCGCCCGATGAGCCGGAGAGCCTGACGGCCGAGACTTCTTCAGACGGAATCGCACTGGGCTTCAGGGCGATCGCGCCCGTGGCGCTTTTGGTTTGCGTGATGATTTTCCAGGTCGCCGCGCCTTCGCCGGAAGCGGCAGAGCCGCCGAGAGTCGCGTTCCCCGAAATCCGTGATTTCGGGTTCGAAGAGATTCCTCCGTCGGAGGCTGAGCTTAAGCAGCTTGTCGGAGCTGAACTCGGCAAGCGCAGATATACCCATCGGAGCGGATTCTGGTTCCAGACTTCCAAGGTCGTCAGCGGGCCCAGCAAATCTTCTCTCCATCGTCCCGAGCTGTGTCTTCCCTCGCAGGGGCATGATCTGGGCGCTTCCCGCGGGGTTTGCGTCGACGGCGTGGAGTGGACTGTCATACCGCTCGGTTTCAAGACGGGCGGCGGAGCGCTTTTCGCGTATACTTTCTTTAATCAGTCCGGGTATAGGACATCCTCTCACCTGGGCAGAATATTCATCGACGTGTGGGACCGTACGGTTCACGGCCGTATCGACAGGTGGGCGATGCTGACCGTGCTGGTTCCTACCGACGACGAAAACGCCCTTAAGTTCGTGTTGAGAGAAATGAGCAAGGCGGTGAAGTGATGGAAAAGCTTCTGATGAAATCCGTTCCTTATCTTACGGTCTTTTTGGGGTCGTTGTCGCTTACGCTGTTCCTGGTCCCTCTAGTCCGTCGCCTGAACATAAGGCTCGGCATGATCGATAAACCTGACCAGAGGCGTATCAACAAGGTCCCGATTCCCCGCGGCGGAGGTCTCGCGCTTATCGCGGGCGTGCTGGTCTCGTACAGTATTTTCGTTCTCTTTTTCGGCAAGGATCCTTTCTACGCAAAAAACATATCCGAGAACATCTACTGGAAATATGCCGTTCTTTCGCTTTCCGTCGGGGCGCTCGGATTTGTCGACGACTGCTTCGGGATGAAACCGAAGGTTAAGCTCTTGGGCCAGATCGCCGTTGCCGTTCTGACGTGGTGGTGGTGCGATTTGGGGTTCCACCGGCTTTGGCCGTCGATTCCCGCGGCAATCGACTGTTTTATGACGGTTTTCTGGATTGTAGGCGCCGTCAACGCCTTCAACCTCATAGACGGTCTTGACGGTCTCGCCTCAGGCCTTGCGTTTATCGCGACGCTCGGCATGGCGGGAGCGCTCTTCCTCTGCCAGAGCCCCGCCTCAAGCCTTTACTATTTCGCGTTCGCGGGCGGCCTTTTAGGCTTTCTCCGCTACAATTACAATCCGGCTTCCATCTTCCTCGGCGACTGCGGCTCGATGTTCATCGGTTATACGATCGCGTTTCTGCCGCTCGCGTCACAGGCCGAGAATTCCTTTCTCGTGTCCATCGGGGTTCCTCTTCTGGCGATGGGGGTTCCCGTTTTCGACACCTTCCTCGCGATCGTCCGCCGCTCCCTGCGCCGTCTGATCCGCCGTCGCGATTCTTCGGAGGAGGGCAACGGCGAGGTCATGACCGCGGACGCGGACCATGTGCATCACAGGATTCTCCGTTCGGTCGGTCTCAATCAGCGCAGGGCCGCCTGGATTCTTTATATCGTTGCGCTTCTGCTCGTCCTCTTCGGCCTTTCGGGAGTGGTCTTCAAGTCGCGCGCGGCGGGACTCTGGCTCCTGGGATTCCTGTTTTCGGTGGTCGTCGTCGTAAAGGATATGGCTCGGATCGAAATCTTCGATTTCGGCCGCCTTATCAATTCGGTCGCGCGCAACGAAAGCGCCGCGTCGCGCAGGCTCAAGTCGCGTCTTTCTGTTCCTTTCTATCTGCTGGCGGACATCGCTCTGCTCGTGACCGTCTTTTTCGTCTGCGCGTGGGCTCTTAAGATAAACGTCGGGCGCATCATGCTTCGCGTCGGCATGCCGATCAGGGTGATTTCGGTATTTATTCCCCTCGTCCTGTTCAAGACCTATCTGACGGTCTGGTCGAGGGCGATGCCGTCCGATTACGTGAGGCTGCTTTTCGCCTGCGTCGTCGGAGGCGTCGTCGGGTCCGCCGCAATCTATTATTCGCCCGCCTACAATTACCAGCTTAAGGCGATGACGGTCATGTATCCGCTGCTTTCCTTTGTCGCGCTTTCGCTCCTGCGCAATCTGCGGATGATCGTTAGAGACATCTTTTACAATCTCGATTGCTCCCGCCTTCTGAAAAGCGGCTCGGCCACCCGCGTTCTCGTCTACGGCTCCGGCCTGAGGTACCGCGCTTTCCGCAGGGAGCTTGTGAGGACCGCTTCCGAAAACGACAGGATCATCGTCGGAATCGTCGACGACAATATTCTGCTTCGCGGCCAGTATATCGGCGAAGTCAAGGTCTGCGGTTCGATCGGCATGATCGATTCGATAATAAAGGAGACCCGCGCCGACGCCGTCGTCATTGCGTGCGAGCTTTCGCCGCAGCGGCTCGCGATCGTCCGTCAGAAGCTGGCGGCGGCGGGTCTGCCCGTTTCGATGTTTTATTTAAACGAAAAAAAGCTGGATTTCTCAGCGGAAGAATTAAAGGAGAAAAAATGAGTTCCTACGATAAAGAGTCGGTAATGAAGTTTCACAAGGGCGGCAAGGTCGGCGTTTCGCTCCCGAAGCCCCTTAAGTCCAAAGACGATCTCTGTCTCGCCTATACGCCCGGAGTCGCCCACGCGGTAAAGGCGATCGCCGCCGACGGGACGGCTCTCTACGACTGCACCGCGAAGCCCAATCTCGTGGCGGTAGTCTCGGACGGAACGGCGATTCTCGGTCTCGGCGATCTCGGCGCGTCGGCGTCGATTCCCGTCATGGAAGGCAAGGCCGTTCTTTTCAAGGCCTTCGGCGATGTCGACGCGTGGCCCGTGCCGCTCAACTGCTGCCGTCAGGGCGGCGCGGACGAGGGCAAGACCGATCCCAAGCGCGTCATCGAGATGGTTAAGGCCATCGCCCCGCAGTACGGCGGCATAAATCTCGAGGATATCGCCTCTCCCGCCTGCTTTGAGATCGAAGACGTGCTCGACCGCGAGCTCGACATTCCGGTGTTTCACGACGATCAGTGGGGAACCGCCGTAATCACGCTTTCCGGCGTCATCAACTACGCGTATCTCGCCGGACGCGAACTTTCATCGCTCAAGGTCGTCATTAACGGAGCGGGTGCCGCCGGAACGCGCATCTGCGACATGCTGAAGGCCGCCGGTGTGAAGGACGTCATAATGTGCGACAAGGAGGGCGTGCTCGCCAAGAACCGCGTAAATCTGACCGGCCACAAGGCGAGGCACGCCGTAGAGACCGATCTTAAGACCCTCAGGGAGGCGCTCGTCGGGGCGGATGTTTTTATCGGCGTTTCGGCCGCCAACGTCCTCGTCGGCGACGATGTCAGGACGATGGGGGAATTCCCCGCGATTTTCGCGATGGCGAACCCCGATCCCGAAATCGCCCCCGAAGAGGTCGCAAAGGCTCTCGCCGGACGCAGATACATCATGGTCACGGGCCGCAGCGACTATCCCAACCAGATCAACAACGTTCTCGGCTTCCCGTATCTCTTTCGCGGCGCTCTCGACGTCCGCGCCACCACGATCAACAAGGAGATGAAGGTCGCGGCCGCCGACGCGCTCGCGCATCTCGCGCGTCAGAGCGTGCCTGACGACATCAAGGCCCTTTATCCCGGCGAAAATCTCGAGTTCGGCCCAGGCTACATCATTCCCAAGCCGTTCGACCGCAGACTTTTCGTCGAGGTCAGCTTCGCCGTCGCGAAGGCCGCCGTAGAAACGGGCGTCGCGCGTCTCAAGGTCGATCTCGACCGGTATCGCGCCGATCTCGAGCGCCGCAACGCCGAGCGCGCCTGACCGGTGAAAAAGGACATTGGATGATGAGCGGATACAAATGGCATTCTTTCAGAGCGGGGCGCATCGTTCAGGTCGCGCTCCGGAACGGTGACGACATCGCGAATCTGGCTTCTCTCGACCGTAAGCATTTTATGGCGATGTCGATGCCCGTCAGGTCGGTCCGGTTCGACAGGCGCATGCTTGAATTTATGGATACCGACGGCGACGGGCGCATCCGGATCGCCGAGGTCCTTGCCGCGGTTGAGTTTCTCAGATCGAAAGGGGTCGACCTCGACACGCTTTTCAAGCCTTCCGCTGAAGACCGGGCGGCTCTCGCCGAGGTGATGAAAAGCGAAGCCGATCTCGCTGGGCTTGAACCGTCCGAGTCGGACAAAAAGGCGATGGCCGACTGGATCGAGAAGGGCAAGACCGCCGAGATCGCCGTCCTCGGCGATAAAACCGCCGACGCGGCCGCTGCGCTTTCGCGCGTGGAGGGGCTGATCGACGCGTTCTTTGTTCCGGCCGCCGACATGCCTCTCGTGATGGAGGAGCCCGACAAGGTTCTTCCTCTCGACAACCGTCTCAATCCCGCGCACCGCGAGGCGCTTTTCGCTTTCCGCGATCTGTGCGCAAGGGAGATTCTCGGCGAGGCCGACTCGCTCGATTTCCTTTCGTGGAGGCGCGTGAAAGCGGCGTTCGCCCCTTATCGCGCCCATCAGGCAGCGAAACCGGTGATGAACGCCGACATGAAGGGGCGTCTGGAGGAAGAGGAGCGTCTTCTCAGGTATAAGCTCGGGCTCTTGGAGTTTCTCGAGAATTTCGTCAATATGAAGCGCCTTTATTCGAAGGATTCCCTCGCGATTTTCCAGGTCGGAACCCTGCGCATCGACGCGCGCGAGATGGTCCTTTCGTTCGATGTCGAAAGCGAGGCCGCCCACAGCGCGCTCGCGGGCAAATCAAACTGCTGCGTCATTTATCTTAAACTCGTCAATCCGGCGACAAAGGCGACGCGCTCGGTCTGCTCCGTCGTGACGAAGGGATCGATAGGGCGGCTTTACGTCGGGCGGAACGGCGTTTTTCACGATCTCGACGGCAACGAATGGGAGGCCGTCATCACCAGGATCGTGGAAAATCAGGTTTCGTTGGCCGAGGCGTTCTGGATGCCGTGGCGCAAGGTCGGCGAAGCGATTTCCGGCACGGCGAGGAAATTCCTTGGCGATAAGCAGACCGGCGCCCAAAAGACGCTCGACAAGGGCACCAAAAACGCGGAATCGGGCGGAGCCGCGCTCGCTTCAAGCGTCGCCGCCGTCGGCATCGCCGTCGGCATGATCGGCGCTGCCGCCGCGTCGTTCGCGGCCGTCTTTACGGGGATGAGCGCGTGGCAGCTTGCGGCTTCTCTCGCTGCGCTCGTTCTTGTCGTTTCGATGCCGAGCGTCGTCCTTACGTGGTTCAAGCTCCGCCGTCGCGACATCGGCGCCATTCTGAACGCGTCGGGCTGGGCGGTGAACCGGCCGATGGCTTTTTCGATAAAACGCGCGAGCGATTTTACGAAGTGCCTGCCGTGCAGATGCTGTTTAATCTTCTGGGCGAAGCTGATTCTCGCCGCGCTCGTCGCGTCCGGGGTCTACTTCGGCTGGAAATATCATAAATCGGTAAAAACGGAAGAGGTCTCCATTCATGAAAGTTGTTGCAATTGATGGTCCGAGCGGAGCCGGCAAATCCAGCGTCTCGCGCATAGTCGGCGAGAAGACCGGCTTTCTTCACGTCGATTCGGGCGCGCTTTACCGCATCCTGACCTGGCGGTGCCTCGAATCGGGCGTCGATATGGACGACCCCGCGGCGATCGCGGCGTACGCGGCGAAGGTCGAAATAGAGTGCCGTCCCGAGAACGGGCGCATCGCCTATTACGTCGACGGCGAAGAGCCCGGCGGGCGCATCCGCACGCCCGACATCAACGCCAACGCTTCGAAGGTCGCCCGCGAGAAGCCCGTGCGCGATTACGTTACCGCGCTCCTGAGGGGAATGGTGAAGTACGGCGATCTCGTCGTCGAAGGGCGCGATATAACCACCGCCGTGTTCCCCGATTCGCCGGCGCGCTTTTATCTCACCGCTTCCGCCGAGGCGCGCGCCCGCCGCCGCCAGAAGGAGGAGGTCGACAAGGGTATCGCCAATCAGTCGACCGAGGCCGTAAAGGCGTCGCTTCTCGCCCGCGACGCGATCGACTCGACGCGCAGGTACGCCCCTCTGAAAAAGGCCGACGGAGCTGTCGAGATCGATTCGAGCGATTTGACTCTCGACGAGGTCGTGGAGCTTGTGATGAGCGCGCTGCCCGAAGACTGGAAGGCCGTTTAATTGAAGTTTTCGGTAAAAGTTTGTCTCGCGGCGCTGGCGCTTTACTTCGCCGCGGCCGTTTTCGGAGAAGTCCAGTACCGTATCGCCCGGTCGAACGACGAGACGGCGGCGTACAACGAGGTGAATCTCCATGCGAGATATCTGCCGCCGCTGAGCCGGGCTTCGTCGTCTGAAACGGGCGCGGGGGAATTCTTCCTTCTCGGCACCGACAATCTCGGCCGGAGCGTCGCGCTGAGACTGATGCAGGGTACGCGCATCGCGTTTCACGTCGGAATAATGACGTCGCTCATCGCCATTCCGCTCGGTGTCCTTTTAGGGCTTCTGGGCGGATATTTCAAAGGATGGGTCGATTCGATCGTCGTGTGGCTCTCGGCGACCGTCGCGTCGATGCCCGGGCTTCTGTTCATTCTCGCGATATCGCTCGTTGTGGGTCAGGGGCTTCTCGGCATTTACATGGGCATCGGTCTTACGACATGGGTCGGCGTCTGCAGGACTATCCGCGCCGAGGTGATGAAGCAGACCGAAAGGGCCTATGTCCAGGCGGCGAAGACCCTGGGGTATTCGCATCTGAGAATCATGTTCCGGCATATTCTGCCCAACGTCGCCCACATAATCCTCATCCAGTTTTCGATCCGATTCCCGTCGGCGATATCGACGGAGGTTTTCATATCCTTCCTCGGCATCGGCGTTCAGGGAGAGCCGAGCTGGGGCGTCATGATCGACAACGCCCGGCGCCGTCTGTGCCAGGGCGTATGGTGGGAGATGACGTTCACGACGGTCGCGATTTTCATTCTGGTGCTCGTGTTCAACCATCTCGCCGATTATCTGAGAGACCGTCTCGATCCGGCCTTGAGAAGCGAGCGATAGGATTGTTTTTTGATGTTTTCCGTATATGAAGAAAATAGATTATAAGTGGACCGCTCTTCTTCTTCTGTGGGTCGCCTGTTTCCTCCAGCAGGGAATGCGCCAGATTTTTCCGCCGCTCGCCAGCACCGTCGGAGGCGAGTTCGGCGCGGATGCCGCGTTCCGAGGATCGGTCATGGGCGTGTTCACCCTCGTCTACGCTCTGAGCGTTCCGTTCTCGGGGATGGCCGGTGATTTTTTAAGCCGGAAGAAAATCGTCGTTTTCTCGCTTGCCGTCTTTTCGCTCGGCGTTCTCGGCGCCGGCTGGGCGAGCGGGATTTTAGGCATAATGCTTCTTTACGGCGGCATCAACGGTTTCGGACAGAGCTTTTTCTATCCCGCCACGACGTCGATCGTCCAGCAGCTTCACAGCGAGAACAAGGCGACGGCGCTTTCGATTCTTCAGCTTGCGATCTATCTCGGCATAATAACCTTTTCGTTCGCGTCCGGGAAGATGCTCGACGTCTGCGGCGACTGGCGCGTCCCGTTCAGGGTTTTCGGTTTCGTGGGCGTCGTCTGGGCCGTCGCGCTCGCGTTCCTTATGCGGGACACTCCGCTTAATGTCGTCTCCGCCGTTAAGCCGAGTTTCTCATCGGCGTTGAAAGCCGTCTTCGCGAAGCCTTCCGCCGTTCTTCTCGCGCTTGGTCTCGGCATGCAGATATTCGTCGACGTCGGATTCAAGATGTGGATGCCCACCTATCTGGAGGAGATGTTTCCCGGCATGTCCAAGGCTTCATACGGCCTTAACGCGGTGTTGTGGCATTATCTCGGCGCGTTCGCCGGCGTGATGATCGCGAGCCGTCTTTCCGACAGGCTCGTACGCCGCCGTCCTGGAATCCGCATGGAAACCAACATCGCCGGTCTCGTTCTCGCGTCACCGTTTATTTTATGGATGGCGAAAACGGATTCGTTCACGGCGATCTGCTGGGCCATGGGACTTTTCGGTTTTTTCCGCGGCGTATACGATTCCAACCAGTTCGCTTCCATTTTCGACGTGGTCGAACCGCGCTACCGCGCTTCGGCGATGGGAATGGTGCTTCTCTTCGCGTTCGCGTTCGGGGCCGCCGCTCCGGTCGTCATGGGAATGGTAAAGGATTCGTTCGGCCTCGCGCCCGCGATGGCGTCGCTCGCGGCGTTTTTCGCGGTCGGCGCCGTAATAATTTTTATCGCCCGCGTATTCTTTCTCGGACGTGATATTGCCATTAGCGACAAATAATGGTAAAATATACGGAACTGCTCGGATTTTGTTTCCGCTTGTTGAGCCGTTGCTCGACGTATGAAGCGGGACTGTAGCTCAACTGGACAGAGCGACGGTTTCCTAAACCGTAGGTTGGGAGTTCGATTCTCCCCAGTCCCACCAGTTAAAACGGGGGTTTTATTGAGGTTTTGGGGTGTGTGGCGGTGTGAGTGAGGGGGTTGCGTCATCTTATCGTCATCTTAGAGGAAAATAAAATCGCGGCTCCCTTGACTTGTCACGGTCAGTTTTGATATCATATTCGCCAATTGCAGGAGAGATGGCAGAGCCTGGTTGAATGCACATGACTCGAAATCATGCATACCCGCAAGGGTATCGGGGGTTCGAATCCCTCTCTCTCCGCCAATCCCGCGGGCGTAATTCAATGGCAGAATAGGAGCTTCCCAAGCTTCTTACGTGGGTTCGATTCCCATCGCCCGCTCCATGTTTCAGTTTGCTGTTTCGGTGAATGATTACTCGGCTTTCAATTTCCAATCTCGCCATCATTGAAAAGGCAGAAGTTGATTTCGCACCTGGGCTTAATGTTCTCACGGGCGAGACTGGTTCCGGAAAAAGCGTCATCATGGGCGCGATAGGGCTTCTTCTCGGGGCCAGATCCGATGCTTCGGCGGTTCGTGACGGTGAAGAAAACTCCCGCATCGAGGCGGAATTCGAAATCGGTGATAAGATCGATTCCGTCAATTCCGTTCTTTCCGACGCGGGCCTTCCCCTTTGCGAGGATGCCTCGCTCATAATCCGCCGCGTTCTGTCCGGCAGCGGTTCCGGAAAAGTCTGGGTGAACGATTCGAGAACGACCCTGGCGACGCTTAAAAATCTGGGGCGCATTCTCGTCGATATCCACGGCGCGCGCGCGAATCAGAGTCTTCTCGACGAATCGTTCCAGCGCCGCACGCTCGACAGGAGCGCAAAAATCGACATCGGCTCCTATGCGGAGTCGTGGCGCTCGCTCAGCGCCGCGCGCGCCGAGATCGAAGCTCTCCGGGAGGCGGCAGCCGACGAAGACGAGATCGATCTTCTGCGCTATCAGGTAGGCGAACTCGAGGCGGCCGGGCTGTCGGCGGACGACGAGGATATCGCCTCGCGCCACGCCGCCGCCGCGCACGCGGGCGAAATAATGGAGATCGCGGGCGAACTGACCGATATTCTGGGCGGCGACAACGGGGTGGCGGAGCGGCTGATTTCGCTTCAGCCCAGGTTCGGCCGTCTTAAAAAGTTCTTCAAGGAATCCGAGGACTGGTCCGCCGAGGCGGAAGACGCGACGGTGAAGGTTCAGGAGCTTTCGCGCTCGATCGCTGACGCGATGTCCAAAATCGACGCGGATCCGTCCGAACTGGAAGAGCTCGACGAGAGGCTTTCCCTCCTCAACCGGCTTAAGCGGAAATATCTCAAAAACGGCGAGAACTCCGTCGAGGCGCTTATGGCGGTTCTCGCCGCGAAGCGCGGGCGTCTCGATTCGATAGAAGGGTTCGAAGAGAAGCTCGCCGTGCTCAAGAAGGCCGAGAGCGCCGCGCTCGCTTCGGTGAAGTCGGCGGGAGCCGCGCTTTCGAGGGAGCGCGCAGCGGCGGGCGAGAGGCTTTCGCGCCTTGTGACGCGCCAGCTCCGCGATCTCGGATTTTTAAAGGCCAAGTTTTTCGTCGCGTTCGATGAGATCGAGCCCGGGCCGGGCGGCTGCGAGAAGGTCCGCTACATGTTCGAGCCGAACCCCGGCGAGAGCGCCCGTCCGCTCGCGGACATCGCCAGTTCGGGCGAAACCGCACGCGTGATGCTCGCGCTTAAAAGCGTTCTCGCCCTCAACGACGGCGCCGACACGGTGATTTTCGACGAGATCGACGCGAACGTCGGCGGCGAGGTCGCCAGACGCGTCGGCGAGAAGATGCGCCTTATAGGAACGAAGCGGCAGGTCGTCGCCATAACCCATCTGCCCCAGAGCGCGGTTTTCGCGACGAGACATCTCGTCGTTTCGAAATCCGTCGTTTCCGGCCGTACGGTTACGGCGGTGAAGGAAGTCTCGGGCGGGGACCGCGTGAAGGAAATCGCCCGGATGCTCGGCGGCTGCGAGACGATGCCGGTCGTCGGCGAACACGCCAGGGAGCTTCTCGCGAGCGCGGCGGCCGGATAAAAGAATTTCATTTCAAGTCAAGGTAAGCGACATTATGGCTAAAGTACGAGAAAAGAACGCTCTCAAAATAGAGTCCGAAAACAAAAAGGGCTATACCGTCAATTTCATCGACGGTATGTTCGACGAGGAGAACGAGGCGTTCTCCGATATTCTGCGATCGCTTTCGGGGTCTGATTCCCCGACGGTGTTCCTGGTCGCGGATCAGAACGTCGTCCAGAAAACCCAGTCGATAGGCACGAGGATCGGCAGATATTTCCAGAAGTACGCCGTGAGGATGGCGGCGGCTCCCGTTATCCTGAGCGGCGGCGAGAAGAACAAGGCCGACGGTTTTCAGAGCGTGACGACGCTCATCTCCTCTATGGTCGATTCGAAGATCGGCGCGAACGATGTCGTTATCGCGCTCGGCGGCGGCGCGCTCATGGATATCGCGGGGTTCGTGGCCTCCCAGGTCCGCGGCGGAGTAAAGCTGGTGCGCGTTCCGACGACCCCCGCGGCGATGGTCGACGGCGCATTCTCCGAAATGGCCGCGGTCGACTATCAGAGCGTAAAGGACGCCGTGCGAGTTCCGTGCGTTCCCGACTGCGTCGTGATCGACGCCGGGTTCGCCGCGACGGTTCTCGACGGAGTGTGGCGCGGCGGTCTGGGCGAGATCGTCCGTCATGCCGCGGTCAGGGATTCGGCTCTCATGAGGAAGTTCGCAAAGTGCGTCGCCAGACTTAAAGACCGCGACATGGAGGCTTATAGGGAGATTCTCGCGGCGGCCGTCGAGTCGCGCGTGAAGAAGGGCGCGTCGCCTTTCGCCCTCTGGAGCGCGAACCGTCTCGAATCGATGAGCGGTTACAAACTCCCCCACGGGTATGCCGTGCCGATAGGCGTCTGCATCGACTGCGCGTACGCCGTCGAGAAAAAATACATGAAGGAATCCGATCAGGAGCTGATCTGCCGCGCGCTCGCCGACTGCGGCGCTCTCGACGGGCTTGTCCACAGCCACCATCTCCTTTCCCAGGCCGACAACATTCTCTACGGGCTTGACGCGTGGCGGCTTTCGACCGGCTCGGAAGCGCTCGTTCTTCCCGCCGGAGTCGGCAAGGAGACCGTGGACGGATCCCCCGACAGGGAGCTTTTCAGAAAGGTGATCAAAGAGTTCCTGTCCGCCTCGATGGAAAGTCATGAATAATCTGGATATCTGAAATGCTTTACTATTTCTCCGAATACCTTACGCTTAAATGGGGCCCGTTCCGTCTTTTCCAGTCCCATCTGTTTCTGATTTCGCTCGGCGCGTTTCTTGCCGCGTTTCTCGCGCTTTTCCTTCTGCCGCGCTTCTGGCGGATTCTGCCGCGCGATCACGGCAAGGCGATTCTCGGCAGGGACGGCATGAAGTCCGCCGGAAAGCCGACGGGCGCGGGGCTTTTAGTGACGCTTTTCGCGCTGCCCGTGATGATTCTTTTTGCGCCGCTTTCGCTCTGGGATTCGCTCAGCGTCCTTGCCATCTACTGCGCGATGGTCTTCGGTTATCTCGACGACCGTTCGCAGGTGCCGTGGGGAGAGCTTAAGAAGGGGCTTCTGGACGCGGTCGTTTCGGTCGCGATAGCGGCGTTCATCTTCGCCGGAAACTCCGAAGGCGGAACGATGGGGATTTGGCTCCCGTTCACCAAGGAGATATTTCATGTTCCGTTCTGGGCGTACGTTCCTTGCGCCGCGTTTTTGCTGTGGTTCACGATGAACGCGACGAACTGTTCCGACGGCGTCGACGGGCTGGCCGGCTCGCTCACCCTCATAACGCTCGTGATGCTCGCGGTGATGCTGTATGTCATTATCGGCTACAAGCCGGTCGCCGATTACCTTCTGATCCCGTGCAACCCCCAGTCCGCGTCGTGGGCGGTCGTTGTCATGATCGTCGCCGGAGCGTTCGGCGGGTATCTCTGGTTCAACGCAGAGCCGTCGAAAATTCTGATGGGCGACGCGGGGAGCAGATTTCTCGGGATTCTCGTCGCCACGGCCGTCCTGGTCGCGGGAAATCCGTTTCTGATTCTCGCGCTCTCTCCCGTGGTTCTCGTCAACGGAGGGGGCGGGCTCGGAAAACTCGTTCTGCTTAGAGTCGCGAAAAAAGTCGGAATGAACATCGGCGAGGACGCGACGATCCGGAAGATACGCTTCCCGCTTCACGACCACTGCAAGAAGAACCTCGGGTGGACCAACGCGCAGGTTCTGATGAGGTTTATCCTTCTTCAGCTCGTCGTGATGCCCATTCTTCTTATTCTCTTCCTTAAGATCCGCTGATCCGCGGCCGGGTTCGGCGGCGGGTGTTGTAATGACAGGCGGATTTTCTATATAATATACGCCCATGAAAGTAGAGTTACCTAAAAAAGCGCTGGTTACGGGCGGAGCGGGTTTCCTCGGGAGCCATCTCTGCCGTCGCCTTTTGTCCGACGGGTACGAGGTTACCGCCCTCGATAATCTTTTTACCGGAACCAAGGCGAACATTTACGATCTGATGGAGAACCGCCGCTTCAGCTTCGTTCTTCACGACATAACCCAGCCGTACTGGGGGCAGTTTGACGAAATCTACAATCTCGCCTGCCCTGCCTCTCCCGTTCATTATCAGCATAATCCCGTCGAGACTATGAAGACGAGCGTTCTCGGGATGATGAACATGCTTGAGCTCGCGCTTAAGACCAAGGCGAAGGTCCTGCATTCCTCCACGAGCGAAGTCTACGGCGATCCTCTCGTTCATCCTCAGGTCGAATCGTATTGGGGGAACGTGAACATCATCGGCGTAAGGTCCTGTTACGACGAGGGCAAGCGCTGCGCCGAAACGCTGGCCGCCGATTATCGCCGCGAATACGGTGTCGACGTGCGCATGGTCCGCATATTCAACACGTACGGGCCCAATATGCATCCCCAGGACGGGCGGGTGATTTCAAATTTCATAATGCAGGCTCTGAACAACGAGGATATAACGCTTTTCGGCGACGGGCTTCAGACGCGCAGCTTCCAGTATTGCGAAGATCTTGTCGAGGCGATGCGCCGTTATATGGATCTTCCGCGCGGCACCGTCGACGCGTTCTGCCTGAAGCACGCTCTCGGCGCGCCCGTTGTGAATACGGGCAATCCGGGCGAGTACACGATCAGGGAACTCGCGGAAGAGACGCTCAGGCAGATTCCCGATTCGAGGTCCAGGATCGTTTTCCGGCCGCTGCCGGCGGACGACCCCAAACGCCGGAAGCCCGACATCTCCCTCGCCAAGGAACTTCTCGGCTGGGAGCCAAAGGTTCCTCTCGCCGAAGGTCTGTCCAGAACTATAGAATATTTCAGGCACAATTCGGTGGTGTGAGTTTCGGGTTCAGGGTTGAAAACGACATTTAAAAACACGATAAGGAGAATGAAATGGCTGATGCAGGCAAGATGATGTGGGCCGTGTTTTTCGCGGTTGCGGTTTTCGTTTCCCGCGCGGACGGGACGTACGGTCACGTGACCGTCGAAAAGTATCCCGATGCGGACGCCGTTCTCGTCGATTCTCTCGAAGAGTCCCGCTACAATCCCGACGGAACGTACGTTTCGGAAGATTCCAACACGATAAAAATCCTCACCGAAAAGGGGCGCCGCGAGGAGGGCGTCATTTCGCTTTCGTACAACGCGCGCTACGGCGTATCGAAGATTGTCGAGGTCAAGGTCACGAGCGCTGACGGCACGGTCCGCGACGTCGATTTCGCGAAGACGACCAAGGAGGCTACGGACAATTCCTCCGTCTCCGCCAATATCTACGACCCGATGGACCGGAAGATCGTCTGCACGATCCCCGGACTCAAGATCGGCGACGTCGTCCACTACCGCACGCGCAAAGAAGTGAAGATGTCGCGCGTGAAAAACCACTACGCCAATATTTTCGTGTTCGAATGGACCTGTCCGATACTCAGGCAGACCGTCCGCATCATCGCGCCCAAGGATCGCCCCCTTAAGCGTATGGCCGTCAGAAATCCGCTCGGCAACGTGAAGTATTCGTCTAAGACGCTCGCCGACGGCGGCGTCGAGCACGTCTGGGTCGCCCTGAATTCCCCGCAGGCGTTCGCGGAGCCCGACACCCCTCCGCTTTATAAGCTCGTTCAGAATCTCTACGTCTCGACGGCCGAGGACTGGCAGACCATTTCGAGGTGGTACTGGGATCTCTGCGTTCCGCACCTTTCGAAGACGACTCCCGCGATTTCCAACCAGGTTTCGAAAATCCTCGCGTCCTGCGGAAAGAAGGCCGGCGATTACGACAGGATAAGCGCGATCTACAAGTGGGTCGCCCAGGAGGTCCGCTACATGGGTCTTACGATGGAGGAGACTTCGCCCGGTTACGCTCCGCACGACGTCAACATCACGTTCGAGAACCGCTACGGCGTCTGCCGCGACAAGGCGGCGCTTCTTGCGGCGATGCTCCGCATAGCGGGCTTCGAGGCGTATCCCGTTCTCATCCACGCGGGAGCCAAGATGGACGAGGAAGTCCCGCTTCCGTATTTCAATCACGCGATAACTGGCGTGCGCGCGCCCGGCGGCAGGGGGGCGGACAAGGCGGGCTACATTCTTATGGATCCGACCGACGAGTCGAGCCGCGACATCATGCCCGCGTATCTCGGCGACCGCTCGTATCTCGTCGCGACTCCCTTCGGCGAGACGCTCCATCTTTCGTCTGTACCGCCGGCCGCGGCCAACAGCCTTGACGTCGAAAGCGAAGGTTCCGTCGAGAAGGACGGCTCTCTTCTGGTAAAGAGCGTCGTAAGGTTCGGGGGGCTCAACGATAACGCCTACCGCCGAGGACTTTTAAAGATGACCGCCGAGGATCGCCGCAGGTTCTTCGAGCGCGTCGTGAAGGGCCTCTCGTCGAGCGCGGAGCTCATTTCCGCCGAGCTCAGCCCCGACGATCTGAGAAGAACGGAAGAAGAGCTTTCCGTCGAGCTTCTGTTCCGCGTCAACGAGGCGCTGCTCAAGGGCGAAAGCCGCGAAGAACTTACGGTTCCCGCGCTTTCGAGGGTTTTGGGCGCGGCGAACTGGGCGTTCGACGGTTCGACGTCGCTTTTGAAGCGCCGCTTTCCGCTCGTCGTTTCGTCTACCGCGAGAACGACGGAGCTCATCAGGATCAAACTCGGCGATTCCATCGGCGAGACCGTCGCGCTTCCCCGTGATATTGCGATCGACGGCGCGTATTCGTTCTCGCGCAAGACTTCCGTCAGGAACGGCGTCTACACGATGAAGCGCTCGCTTTCGGTGAACGAGGTCGAGTTTTCGCCCGACGATTACGCGAAGCTGCTCGAATCGCTTAAAACCGTCGAGGCCGCGGAACGCGAACGCGCCGTCTTCGCGAAGTCGCGTTACGCCGACGCCCATGTACGCTACCGCGAAGTCGCCGCCTCCGTGAACGTCACCGGGCCCGGATCGTGGGTCGTGACGAACGTGATCGAGAAGGAGATACTCACCTATGACGGGAAGAAGAGGTCCGCCGAACTTAAATTCTCCTACAATCCGTCCTGGAAGAACATCGAAGTCGTTCTGGCGATGGTGATGAATCCCGACGGATCGGTCGCTTCCGTTTCGGACCGCGAGAAATCGGTTCTCGACGCCGGCTGGGCGTCGTCCGCGCCGCGCTATCCCGCCACGAAGGAGCTTGTGGTCAATCTTCCGTCGGTCGAGATCGGCAGTGTGATCAGATACATCACCGTGACGACCGTTACTAACGCCCCCGCTCCGTTCTACGCGACGTGGAATTTCGATTCGACAGAGCCGGTCGATCTCATGAGCGTCGACTACCGCGACTGGAAGGGCGGCAGATTCGCCCGCGCCGAGAGGAATCTTAAGCGTCTTCCTTCCGAGCCGATGATGGCGCCGGCCTCTTTCTGGCGCGAGATGAAGACCGTGGCTCTCGGCGATTTCAGGTCCGCCGCGCGCAACCTTAAAAAAGTCGCCGAGGTCGAACCGGACGATTTTGGCGAAACGCTTGCGAATTCGAATTTGGTAAAAGACGGCGATAAGCCGGTCTCGGCGGAGGATAGAATAAGAACCGTAAGGGACTGGATGGCGAAGTATGTCCGCGTTTCAGGGCCTTCGCTCTATGAAACTCCGCTTTCGTTCCAGACGACGCCGGTCGGTACCATTCTCAAGGAGCGCTACGCGTCGCGTTTCGACTACATCCGCACGATGTGCGCGCTTATGAAGGGCGCGGGACTCGACGCCGACATCGTCTTCGCGGCTAACGATTTTACCGACGCGGAGAGAACGCGGATCAGCGACATTTTAGAATATCCCAATGTCGGCAAGTATTCGATTCCCGTCTGCCGCGTCCGCGTAAAGAGCGGTTCGTTCCTCGGAATGGGCGGAACGGTGCGCGAATATTTTATAGGCACGGAGAACGAGTATACGCCCGTTACGGCCTCGTCGGTCGCCAGATCGACCTGTCTCGACGTCGATTCCGAAATTCCTGTCGACCTGAAATCCTGCATCGCGGCCGACGAGGACGCTATCTCTTCGCGCTATACGATTTACGTCCGCGAGAACGGCGCCGTCGACATCGACTACGAACAGGAGACGAAGGGCGCCTCGGTCGGCGCGTTCAGAAAGCTTTATTCGGAGATGTTGCCCGAGGACCGCTCGCGCCATTTCCAGAAGATGCTCGGCGCTCTCGCCCAGGCCGCGAGCGCGACGCGCGACCTCGTCACCGACATAAAGGCCGCGAAACTTTCGTTCAGCGCCTTCATTCCTGACTACGCGACCAAAGCGGGCGATACGATGACGGTAACGCTGCCTGAAATCGGATTTTCTCTCCCCTCGCTTACGGGGAGCGTTCGCGAGACGCCGATATTTATTCCCGGGAACAGGACGTCCCACAGCGTTGAGGTTAAAGTGGTATTCCCCGAAGGCTACTCTGAGATAGAACATCTGCCCAGGTCGCTTGGCAGATACGGTTATTCCATCGACGCCGGTTCGGTGACGAAGGACTCGAAGGGCCGTCTCGTTCTGACCGTCGCCGAGCGGACTGATTCCCGCAGAAGCGTGATGTACGGCGCGGACGACTTCGCGGCGCTCAAGGATTTCTCCCGCGTTGCGTCGGGCCGCGCGAACCGCACCGTCATCGTCCGCAGAAAGGCGCGCTGAAGACGGCAGATGGCGCATCCGCCTAAAAGATCCGGTGGTAAAACGCGCAAGACGGGACTTCAGGACGAGATCTCGTTTTGGGTCGCGGCGGTCCTCGTGTCCGTGATGTTCGCCGTCTGCGCCGGGCGGATCCTTCCCGGAATAACCCGCTCGTTCTCGCGCAGACTGCGTGAGAGCGCCATTGAGAACGGGCGTTTCGAGGTTACGGGGTACTGCAACTGCGGGGCGTGCTGCGGGTGGGAGCGCGACAAGGACGGTAAGCCCGTTTTCAATTACGGCAAAATGAAGGGCAGGCCGAAAATAATAGGGCAGACCAGTTCGGGAACCATAGCCAGGCGCGGCACGGTCGCCGCGGATCCGTCAGTCCTGAAAGCTGGCACCAGGATCCGTGTTCCCGGTTACGGAGAGGGTGTCGTCGAGGATATAGGCGGAGCGATAAAGGGCAGACACATCGATCTGTGGTTCCCGAGCCATGACGAGGCCAAGCGCTGGGGCAAGCGCTATCTGAAGATAGACGTTCTTTAGATGTAGTTCGCAGAGGAGAGCTGAAAATTCCGCTGAGAACAATTGTCAATAGGCTATCGCACTGGAATATCCCCACCTATCCTCATTTGCTTTTATTCATTCTGTGCAACAGTAATTATTGTTTAGCCGTTTATGGCTTCGCGCTTTTCTTTTGCTTGCTGCTTGCTATGTATAAATGCGGCCACGGATTTGGGCAATCGTGCTCCACTTTTGATATGGCCGACTGTGAGCTGCGGCGGATGTCTGGAGCTCCTCCTCGGTCTCGACCCGCTACGGAGTTGTAACGCCTCTCACACTTAGACAAGTTTATTGATTTAGCCTGCCATGCCTCGACAGGATCACTGGTTGCTTACAATAACTCTCTTACGGCTACAATCCTTCGCGGGTCT
>JAZQTB010000112.1:0-12806 GCA_045630425.1 Kiritimatiellia bacterium
ACTGACCATAACCGCGCCGAACTGCGTTGACGGGTTTTATCGGCGCAAGGTTGATGCGACGAGCAATTTCCGATATGAATACAAGGCCGTCACAAACGAAGTTTACGATAAAACGATAGTGTACAATGTTGACAGGCGGAGTGGAAGGCCTGATGTAGTAGAACTGCCGCTAGACGATGAGTTTTTCACGTTTCGAATGAGAACAGTGACAAATGAAGTTGGGGAAATAGTACAAGCTTATTATGGACGCATAGCCGAACGCTCAGGACACATGTTTGGACTGCGGATGAAAACATGGTTTAATACAAAACCTAATGACACGAATCTTGAGGATGCACGGGTTCGGTAAAACCATTCCCCGTTCCCCATTTCCTGTTTCGTGTATTTCGTCTATTTCGTGGTCTAAAAAATCTCCCTTCTCTCACCATTATCGCCAATGGGGACAGTCCCCCAAGGTATTCTGCCCGAAAGCGGCCCGGGCAGCGTACTCCGCCATATCGGGCGGCAGAGGCGCCGTAAAGGTCATCCGCCGCGACTCGACCGGATGCCAGAGCGAGAGGCGCCACGCGTGGAGCATCTGCCTTTGGGGGACGGGCGTCAGCTTTTTGTCGAGAGCGCTCTTCCCGTAAACCTTATCCCCGATTACGGGAGTGCCGAGCGAAGCCATGTGGACGCGTATCTGATGGGTCCGCCCCGTCTCGATTCCGCATTCTATCAGCGAATGACCGTTCTCGCGCGACTCGGCGGGAGAGCTTAGAACCTTCCAGTTCGTTATCGCCGTCTTGCCGCCGCGCTCGACTACGGCCATGCGTTTACGGTCGACCGGATGGCGCCCGATAAGATTCTCGATACGCCCCGAATCAAGGCGGGGACGGCCGTGGCAGACCGCCATGTAGGTCTTTTCGATATGCCTGTGGGAGGCGAACGCCCTGACGAGATTCTCCATCGCCTTCTGGGTCTTGGCGACGACGATCAGCCCCGAGGTATCCTGATCGAGACGGTGGACGATTCCCGGGCGGGCGACTCCGCCGATTCCCGACAGATCGGGACAACGGTGCAGAAGCGCGTTGACCAGCGTTCCCGTGAAATGCCCCGGCGCGGGATGAACCACCATCCCCGGAGCCTTGTTGACGACGATCATGTCGGCGTCCTCGTATACGACGTCGAGCGGGATGTTCTCGGGTCCGGGAAGCGCGGGCACGGGCGGCGGGATCTCCATCTCGACGACATCGGTTTCGGAAACTTTCATTCCGGCCTTCACGGCGACGGCGGAATTCACCTTCACAAAACCGCCCTTTATCAGCCCTTCGATGCGCGAACGGGAGAAATCGGGATTGCGCTCCAGAAGAATCTTATCCAGCCTCGCCATCCTACAGCTCGCTCCATTTAACATAGCGGACGACCTTGTCGCTTACGTACCCCTCGGCGGTGACGGTGCGCGACATCCCCATGGATTCGCCCGTGATCCTGATTTTGAAAACGCTATTCTCGTCCGGGGAGAACGTTATGTAGTTCCTTGCGTCGCTGCCGATATCCGAGGAGCGCACGGTGCCGTCCGAATCGTCGATGCGCTTCATCATATCGTCCCAGTCCTTGAAAGGCCACGACGAAAGGGTCTCGTCGACGTCGCGGTCCTCCGGCATCACCTTCAGGGCCGCGATTATCGCCTCGGCGATCTCCCGGGCCTCCTCTACGGAATCGTCGTTTTCAGGATCGGTGTAAATGCCGGGAACCGTCAGCAGCGCGTCCACGCTTTCGATGTTGTTGACGTTGATCTTGCCGGACCCGTCCGTCGAAAACAGATCCATGATCCCCCTCACCTCTATCTGATCATTCTCGTCGGCCCACGGATTGATCACACCCCCCGTGAGCACCTGCGGATATTCCCTGAATCCGCGGATGTACTGCAGTTCCTTGACGTCCGGTATCGGTCCCTGCCGGGGACGGCGCTTCAGCTCGTTGGCCTCGTGCTCATCGAGCTTTTTGAAGTCCTCTTCCATCTCCTCGTACCACTCGTTCTCCGCGCCGCACTCCTCGCCGTCGATCACGGTCGCGTCGTCGTCGCTGTCGCGCCAGTCGTTCCAGGAGGCGATCAGCATGTTCCACAGATTGATGCGTCCGTCTTTCGGCGTATCCAGCTCCTCCGGGATGCCGTGGGACTGAAAGATCATCCACCAGCGCTCCATATATTTCGAATCTCCCGTCTCCCCCGAACCCGAATACAGCTCGTTGATGTTCAGCACGCCTTCTTTCCCCGAATTTGCCGTCTCGATCTCAATGGTCACCAGCGACGATTCGGGGTTTTCCTCGTCGAGAAAAACGGGCCCGATCGTACATCTGGAGGCCGACTTCAGATTCTGCTTCTCCTTGAACCATGCGTCCTCCTCCAGCAGTTCCGCATCGTCCTGGTCTTCGCTCCAGTCGGCCACGTCCTTATAGTTCAATAGAACGATCTCGGCCAGAATCTTCCCCGCGTCGATGAGGTGCCCCGTCCTGTTGCGCTCGCGCACATAAAGATTGATGCCGGCGTGCTGATGCGCCTCGTAGGCGAACGCAAGCGCCATGATCGAAAGGACGGTGATCGTCCACAACGCGAATATGAGGGCGCCGCCGCGTTTCATCGGGCTTTCCCTCCCCTCTTTCTCGCTCCGCCCTTGGTGTTGCCCTTCTTCTCGTCGGCGGGAAGACTCGCGCCGTCCTGACTCTGCTCGTATATGGGAATGCGCACGATGCGCATCAGAGGAGCGGTGTTTGTCCTGTAGCTCTTCGCTTCCGGATCCTCGACCCAGAACGTAAGCTCCACCTTGTAAGGCACGGAATTGGATTTGCTCCATTCGTCCTTGAAAAGAGTCTTGTCGTTCTTGGACTCCTTGCCTTCTTCGGGGCTTTCCATGACGCGGCAGTTCATGCCGACGATCCCGTCGGCCACCAGGACCGGCTGGTACATGTCGGTGTTGGCGAACGAATAGTCCGTTCCCGAGGTATCCTTTGATTTCTCCGGGCGCAGCGCGGGGTCGTTGCACAGTCTGGCGTAAAGCCCGGTGATTTCGATGGGCTCCCTGTAGTCGCGGTTCCCTTCCTCGAGCACCATCAGCTGCACCCTGTGAACCGTCGCCGCCGACGCGTCCTGCCCGCCTACGATGGCGGAACCGGTCTTCGCCCACTCGATCACGTCCGATCTGTCCGGATCCGCGCCGTCGCCGTTGTCCGCCAGGACGAATCCGTACTTGCCGTCCTGCTCGCCGTTGTGCGGATAATACATGCTCCTGAGAGCGCCGACCACCTGGTTGAGCGCGTAGTCGGAGCGCTGGAATTTATCCATATATTCGGCGGCCGACGTCCACGATGCGCTCACGCCGTTGAAGGTCATCACCGACAATATCACGATAATCGCCGATATCAGCATCGCGACGAGCATCTCGATGAGTGTAAACGCTCCGCGGCTCATTCGCTCTTCCTCCAGAAGGCGAAATAGCTTTCGCTCTCGCCGTGTCCGCGGTATCTGTCGCCCCAGCGGACCGTTATCTTGACGCGGTACAATCCGCCGAGACGCTTTATTTCATCCTCGTCGTCCCTGTTCACGCATTCGCGCTCCCACGTGTAACCGTAGAACTTGTCCTCCTGCGCCGAAGTCAGCCTTTCTTTTGAAATCATCTCCCACAGTTCGACGGCCTTGGTCTCGCCGACGTCGAGATCGTCCTCGTCGGTCACGTCCGACAGCGGATACGCCATCTCTCCCAGATCCATGACCTCCTGAACCGTTTCCTGGTACGCCGAGCCCGTCATCATCTTCTGGGAAGTGGAGACCGACAGAAGGATCGTTCCGAGCCCCAGGCCAAGGAGCACGGTCGCGAGTATTATCTCCAAAAGCGTAAATCCCCTCTTCACGTCATTCCTCTCCGTCTTCGAGGACCTTGACTCCGCCGAATCTGTCGACTCTTATCACCCAGGCGTCCTCTACGGATCCGCCGTCGGGATAAATATATATCTTATGCGCGTCGCATCGCCCGTTCGTCTGCCATGCCACGGATTTCTCCGGTTCAAGCTCTTCGGTTTCGGCGGGCGCGGAAGGATCGCCGGACTGAGTCCCCGTCCTTTCGGCGGACTTTTCTTTCTCCTTATCTCGCCCCTTCCTGAAGCTCGCCATCAGAAAATCGACGTTCGAAAACACCGAAACGCGCGAGCGCCTGATCTCGTCCGACTTGTCCGGGGATTCCTCCGGCTCTTCCTCGTCCATCACGACCCTAATGCGCACTCCCGTCAGCACCTCGCCGGAAATCGGAGTGAAAAGTATCTCCTCGACGCTCTGGCCGCCGTCGTCCTGAACGGTTCCTCCGCCGTCGTTATCCTTGCCTGCGGGTCCCGGGCTTTCCTCCGCCTCCTCGCCGAGAACCCTCCATTCGCCGTTCAGCGAACGCGCCGCCCGATTCGGCCTGGTCTTCATGAGATCCACCGAAGTGATCGTGACCTTGGAACTTGTCAGATCGTCGTTGCGCTCGGAAGAGAACGTGATGACGGCGGGCTTCTGCGAAACGAGCGCGATCGACCTCGCCTGGCGGACGGCAGCGTAGACGGATCTTACCGAACCGCGCAGCGCGGCGTATTCGCGCCCCTCCTGAACCGAGACGACGCCGACCGTCACCATCAACCCTATGATGCCGATGACGACCAGCAGCTCGATCAATGTAAACGCGCGGCGCATCTACATCGCAAATCAGTTCCGGCCGTCCTTGCCGGGCTGTTTTACGCGATCGCTGCGGATATCGTCTTCGGTGTCGAACTGTCCGTCGCTGCCGGCGGAGACGACGTAAAATCTCTTTTTGGAATTCGACCTCATCTCGTAATTGACGCCCCACGGATCGGAAAGGACGCCGATTCCGCCCTCGATGACGGGGTCGTCGCCCTCGACGAGCTCTTCAAGAGACTTCGGATATTTACGGTTCTTGATCTGGTACGTGGTGATACCGTTCGCAAAAACCTTCACCTGCTGCTGAGCGGTCGTCTCCTTGGCGTCCTCGAACATTTTCGGAACGGCTATCATGCCGGCCGTTGCGAGAAGGCCGATGATGGCTACGACGACGAGCAGCTCTACAAGCGTAAAACCTCTTTTGGCAACGCTGACACATTTGTTTTCTTTCGACATGGCTTCGCCTCTCTTTGTTTTTACTGACTCCTAAATTATATTATTTTTTCTCGGGTTTCACAAGTGCCCCGGCACGTTCGGATCCGGACGCGGAGCTACCGTTTCGCCGCGCGTTTTACTATGGACATCGCCGTCGGAACGGCTACGGCAAGCGCGAAAAGAACCGCGCCGGCCGCGCCTTCGGCGATTATGCTCCACGGCACGACGAAATAGCGGGGCATCCCCGGCCAGACAGACGCGGTTTTAACCGCGAAAAGCCAACCGGCCAGGGCGCCGAAAGGCAACCCGATCAAAATACCCCGCGCCGCCGTCCTCAACGCCGCCGCCGCCAGCTTAGCGACAAGCTGAGCGCGCGTCGCGCCGACCGCGCGGAGAACGGCATACTCGTTTTTCGCCGCGTCGGCTTCGGCGACGAGCATCGCGACGAACCCGATCGCGAGAATCGCAAGAAATACGAACGGAACGCGCGCGGCCTGGCCAATAAGATCGGAGCCGTGGGCCAGAGTTCCGTCGGCGATTTCGTCGCGCGCGTGGAGACGGACGGTAAAACCGTCAGGATCTCCGAGCCGCGAGGCGATTTCGCGCTCAACGATGCGGGCCGCGCCGAACACGCCGTTCTCCTCGAGAAAATCCTTCTCGTATTCTACCCAGAGATGCGTCATGCGCACATGCGCCGCCGGACGCGGATCGAGAGACTCCACCGTATCGAACGACGCGAACACGGGGCCGTCGGTCATGCCGGGCGCTCCGTTCATCCCGCGGACCAGTCCGCGGCTCGTAACCATATGCCAGTTGACGTCGACGACGCCGACGATCGGAAGCGAAACCGCCGTCCTTTGCCCGCGTCCTCCGACAAGAAGCTTAAGCTCATCCCCCTTATGGAGCGAACGCGCCCGCGACATCATAAGCGAAATCACGCACCCGCCGCCTTCGCGCAGCGCCGTTGCCGCCGAAACGTGATCGCCTTCGGCGAATCTGAACTCCGGCAGCCATTCCGCCGCGAGAAAGAGAGCGTTGGGGCGATAGAACGAGGACTTCGGCGCTTCCCCGTCGTGAAGATCGACCTGAAGCGGAAGAAGTTCGCTGATGCGTTTGACGCCTTTCACTCCGCGGAGTTTCTCGATATCGAACGAACTCGCGCCGCCCGGCAGAAGCGAGACGATCGCGTCGGGCCACTCCTTCGAGGGAACGAATCCGCGCATCAGGCTCGCTCCCCAGATTTCAACCGCGGCGAACGCGCCGAAACCGAACGCGAACGCGATCGCCATGCCGATACGGCGCGAGCGGGGACGGAGGGACGTGGAGTCCAGCGGCCTGACGGAAAGAAAACCTTTAAGCGCGAAAAGAACCGCCAAGGGCGCGATGAGAAGCGCGGCTCCCGACGAAAGCGCCATGACGCGGAGGTTGAACGCGACTCCCGCGGGGAACGAGACGGGATCGAGCGAGACGTAAACGTACAGTGCGGCAGATGCGAGCAGAACGCCGGACAGGGCGCCGATACAGGTCGACAGAAGGGATTCGGCGAACGCGAAGCGGACGACTCCGAAGCGCGTCAGTCCGACGGTTCTCAAAACCGCAAGCGATCCTCTGTTGGCCTCGACCGAAAGAAGAAGCGAATTGACCAGCAGCGCGAGCGCCGTCAAAATCGCCGCCGCGAGCATCAGCGGCCGGGCGTAATCCATCCTCCGCTGCTCATCGCCCTTGAACGACCCGATCACCGTTTCCGATTCCGGCGTCAAAACGCCGGGACCTTCGACATTATCGCGCCAAAGTGAAATGGAACCTTTCTTCTCACCGGCGAAACCGTCGAAAGCTGCGGCGTTCGCGAATACCGAGGGGAATCCCATAGGCAGTTTCTGGTCGTCCAGAAAGCCGACGATTTTCGCGCTCATCGTCCCCGCGCCGCCGACGAACTTAACCGTGTCGCCGACTTTCGCCAGAACCTCGCCGCGAAAACGTTTCAGCGTGTTTCGCGTGCACACAACCTCGCGAGAATCGGAATCGGGATCAACCCACCGTCCCTGCGCAAGCCTTGTCGAACCGTATGGGTTTTCCGCCGGGGCCAGGGCTATCACGGCGCGCATCGGCGGGCCCTGCAGCGCGCGGCCGCCCGGACGGCAGTCGATCGTCGCTCCGACAAGCTCCATCTTAAGATCGCATCGGGGAAGCAATCCGGACAATTTGCGCCCGGTCCGCGCGGCGTTCCCCGCTGCGGCCGGCATTCCGCCGCGACGGCGGCCGAAGCCCAGCTCGCCGTCGATCTTCCAGGCTCTCCATGGACGCGCGGCCTCTTCCGCGAGATGCGGCGCCTGGGCGGAATTCGTGGACGAAAGCGACGAGACGAACGTAACCGCTCCGACGGACGCGGCGACCCCGGCGACCGCGCAGATGAACCGCGCCTTGCCGCTCGCGAGAGATTTCAGCACCGTTTTGAAAATCATTGCGGAATCCTTCAGCGGTATGTTTCGAGATAGCGCGCCGAGATCGCGGCCGGATCGCCGGACGCTCCGAATGACAGCGCAAGCCGACCGTCCTTGATGAAGTGGACGGTCTTCGCGGCGGCGGCCACGACGGGATCGTGGGTTACGAGAAGTATCGCGCTCCTCTCGGACGAATTGAGCGCCTTTAAGATTCCGCAGATGGATCGCGAAGATTGGACGTCAAGATTGCCGGTAGGTTCGTCGGCGAGCACGACGGCGGGTTTCGGATAGAGCGCACGGGCGATGGCGACGCGCTGACGTTCGCCGCCCGAAAGCTCTCCGGGAAGCTTCTTCTCCAATCCTCCGAGCCCCAGCTTTTCGATCAGATCGGCAAGTCTCGCCTTGTCCGCACGGCCGTGATCAAGTCTTACCGGCAGAAGTATATTGTCGGCGACCGAAAGCGAAGGCAGCAGATTGTACGCCTGGAAAACGACCCCTATGTTGCGGCGGCGGAATCTGGCGGCGGCGGAATCGCTCTTCAAAAGAATATTCTCGCCGGCGATTTCAACCTCACCTCCGTCGGCGTCCATCAGGCCCGCCGCAATATGAAGAAACGTGGATTTGCCGCTGCCGCTCGGACCCATGAGAGAAGCGAAGCCGCCCTCTTCGAGCGTCAGCGAAAATCCGTCCAGCACCTTGCGGTCGGCATAGGAGCGATGGACATCGGAGGCTTTCAATGCATTCATCTTTATGGGGTCCTTCCTTATAATCTCAAAAATCCGGTTCGCGTAAATGACTCGGACGTTTCAAAGCGGTCGAAGGCGCAGTCTATCGTCTCCGCCGAGTGAGCGTCGGAGTTGAGGACGAATTCAACGCCGCGCGCCCGGAGAAGATCGCGGAACGGGCGCGAAGGATACGCGTCATCGAGCCATCCGCGCGAAATCGCGCCCGTATTGACCTCCACGATTTTCCCGCTCTCAGCGATCGCGTCGGCCGTTTTAACGAGCTCTTCGGCGTACCACGCGGCGTTTTCATCAAAGCAGGGATTCCTGACGTTGAACTTTCGGACGAGATCGGGATGTCCGACGATGTCGAAATCGAACATAGAGACCATCTCGCGCTCCTGGGCGAAATAGGCGCGGACATACGCCTCGACCGACCCTGCAAAATGAGCGCGGATACCGTCGGCGAGATTTTCGGGAGAGATGTCGACAGCCACCAGATTGCCGTCAGGAGCTTTAACGTAATGCACGGAGCCTATGATGTAATCCGGCTCAACCTCCGCATAAAAAGCCCTGTCCGGACACGCTCCGCCCGGGATATAATCGGCCTCCACTCCGCAATAGACCCGTATTCTGTCGCCGTACTTTTCGGCCAGAGCGCGTATCTCCTCAGCATACGAGCGGGCCTTTCCCGGAACGAGCACCCAGTCAGGTTCATTCTCGGGCAGCATCGCGTGGGACGAAAACCCGATCGCCGAAAAACCTTTTTCGATCGCGGCGAGAATCACCGTTTCGGGAGAGTCCTTCCCGTCGCACCATGTCGTGTGTGTATGGAAATTTGTCTTTATCATCTCTTGACCATGCATGAGCCGTCCTTGGTGACGATGCCGTTCATCAAAGCTATCGCGACGCCGTAATTGACGATCGGAACACCCGCTTCTGCGCAACGCGAAAGCCTGCTCATGACGGCGCGGCGCGTCAGCATGCATCCGCCGCAGTGTATGACGAGCTTAGGGAGATTATTTACATCAAGCGGAAAATCCCCTCCCGACGAAAAGGTCAAATCAAGATTTCGGCCCGTAAACCTCTTTAAAAGCCGCGGTATCTTCTCTGTGCCGATATCGCCGCACTGGCGGCGGTGGGTGCACCCCTCCGCTATCAGAACCCTGTCGCCGTCCTGAAGATTCATGATGGCCGACGCGCCTTCGCAAAGAGTCTTCAGGTCGCCCTTCTGACGGGCGAAAACTATCGAAAACGACGTAAGGTCGATATCCTTATCCAAAACCGCATCGACCTCTCTGAACGCCTGAGAATCGGTTATCACAAAGCGGATATTGGCCTTGCCGAGCCGCTCTACGATCCCCTTCAGCTCCGAAGGCTGACAAACGACCGCCGTCGCCCCGTTATCGATAAGCTCGCGGATGACCTGCTGCTGGGGAAGAATAAGCCGCCCTTTCGGTGCCGCCGCGTCAATCGGACAGACGCATACTGCTATATCGCCCCTGCCGACAAGATCCGCGACGAGAGGCGCGGGCTTTTCCTGAGGCGTCGCCTTGGCAAGCCGGTCGCGGAAAGCTTCAAGCCCGTCGAGCGTTTTGCACGAAAGCGCGATTTCATCCCCGGCGCGGACTGCGCCCGGAGCAAGATCGCTTTTAGTCCTTACGACTATCAGCGCGACGCCGCGCCTTGCACACGTCTCACGCACATGACGGTCGTTCTCGAGCTCATCCGCGCCGGCGGGAATCGCAAGAACGGCGATGTCGGCAAGCTCAAGGACCGCGAGCGACTTCTCGACCCGCTTGAGGCCCAGCTCACCCTCGTCATCGAGTCCGGCGGTATCTGTAACGAGACAGGGACCGAGAGGAAGAATCTCCATCGCCTTCGAAACAGGATCGGTGGTCGTTCCGGGAACGTCCGAAACGATGGCGAGCGGCTGCCCCGTAAGAGCGTTGATCAGCGAAGACTTGCCGGCGTTGCGGCGGCCGAAAAATGCGATACGCGTCCTGTCGGCGTTTGGCGTTGCGTTGTTCACGGCCTTACCGCTTAAGACTCGCTCCGGTCGAGGCGTTGCCGACAAAGTGCTGATAGCGTCCGAGCCAGCCGTCCTTGATGCGAGGCATCCACTTTTTGGCGTTCCTGGCGCGCTTGGCGATTTCGGACTTCGTGAGATTCGCGTTGATCGCGCGCTCGGGAATGTCGATCGTAATCTCGTCTCCGTCCTTAAGTAGACCAATAAGGCCGCCCTCGGCCGCCTCGGGCGAGACGTGACCGACGCAGGCGCCGTGGGTAGCTCCGGAGAAGCGCCCGTCCGTAATGAGCGCTACCGATTCGCCGAGGCCCTGGCCGATGATGTAGGATGTCGGCGCGAGCATTTCCTGCATGCCGGGGCCGCCCTTCGGACCTTCGTAACGGATAACGACGACGTGACCGGGCTTGACCTTGCCGCCTAAGATACCGGCGCACGCCTCTTCCTGGCTGTCGAAGCAGATTGCCTTACCCGTAAACTTCATCATCGACGGAGCGACGCCGCCCTTCTTGACGACGGAACCCATTTCTGCGAGATTGCCCCAGAGAACGGCAAGACCGCCGTCTTTGGAATATGCGTTCTCGACCGTGCGGATCACATCGTCGTCGGTGATTTTCGCGGCCTTGATCTGAGCGCCGAGCTTCTTGCCCGAAACGGTCGGGGTATCGAGGTGGAGATAAAGGGATTTCTTCGTGCTTTTCGCGAAATCGGCGATGCGCTTCATAACGGCCATGATCCCGCCCGCGCGGTCGACATCGGCGACATGATAATGACCGGAAGGCGCGACCTTGCAGACGTACGGCGTTACGGCCGAAATCTCGTTCATGCGCTTGAGCGAATACTCCACGCCCGCCTCGCGCGCGATGGCGAGAGTGTGAAGAACGGTGTTGGTGGAGCCGCCCATCGCCATATCGAGAGTAAGAGCGTTGTCGAGAGAATCACGCGTTATGAGATCCTTAGGCAGGGGAGCGCCCTTCTTGGCCATCGCGACGATGCGCTTTGCGGCGGCGCGGTAAAGATCCTGACGCTTCAGATCGATCGCGAGAACTGTTCCGTTGCCGGGAAGCGCGAGACCGAGCGCCTCGTAAAGACAGTTCATCGAATTCGCGGTGAACATACCGGAGCAGCTGCCGCATCCGGGGCAGCTCGTCTCTTCGACCTTCTCAAGCTCCTTTGCGGAAATCCTGCCGACCGATTCGGCTCCGACCGCCTCGAAGACGGAATTGAGATCCGTATCGGCTCCCGTCTTCGGATGCTTGCCGGGAGCCATCGGGCCGCCGGAGGCGAAAATCGTAGGAATGTTGACGCGGAGGGCCCCTATAAGCATTCCAGGGACGATCTTGTCGCAGTTGGGAACGCAGATCATCGCGTCGAAGCAGTGCGCCCTGGCGACGGACTCGACGGAGTCGGCGATAAGCTCGCGCGAAGGGAGAGAATATTTCATCCCAGAGTGGCCCATCGCGATACCGTCGCATACGGCGATCGTGTTGAACTCCATGGCGACGCCGCCGGCCTCCTCGATGCACTTTTTGAGGAACGTGCCGACCTTGTTGAGATGGCAGTGGCCGGGAACGAAACTCTCGTAGCTGTTGCAGATTCCGATGAAGGGCTTTTTCATGTCGCCGCGCTTCATTCCCGTAGCGAACAGAAGACTTCTGTGGGGTGCGCGTTCATTGCCCTTTTTGACCTGATCGGATGTCATAGAAATATTCCTTTTGACGGTTTCTGTTAAGTACACATGTATTGAACGACTTCTGTAAAATATAAGTTCACTGTATTATATCATTTTTATGCGCCGGCCGAAATCCCGCAATAAAACCACCCTTATCCCACTTTTTCTGGGGTGATTTATCCCAGTTTTCAAAAAAGCCCAATAAAACCCTATGAAAATTTATTTTCACACCCCTTCTTTTTCGTCGTAGACTTTTTCATCTTAAGGCGCTTTTCAGGCGCAAGAGCCGTTTTCTTGCTGGTGATTCACTGATATCACCCCAGGGGGACAGTCCCCTCCCACCAACGCGCCCATCGCCCTCTCGCCGCCATTTCAGCGCCTCCGCGCTCCATTTTCCCCCTTCGCGGCAACGCTCCGCCCTCCGCCCTCGCTCCTCGCGCGGCAGTTCCTTCACTCTTCGCTTTCCTCATGCCTCTTTCGCTATCCGCCCTCATCAGGCCGTCGATGCGTTCAATTCAGCTCGCTCTATATCCACAAGCTGCGCCAGGTCGTCCGCTCCTTCCCTTCGGCGGATCCGGCTTCACCGTCCGCTCGCCTATGCGACTATCGGCTCTCGCCAATCGAGCGCCTTGCAGCGTTTCGCCGAATGCGTTTTATGCATCGGATAATCCGTCGGCAAGCTCATTATCGTTTTCAACGCAAATTCAACTGAACCGATAAATGCGCCCTTAAAAATCTTCAACGTTACTCGTATCGCCTGCGATGCACGTATCTGCCTTTTCCAAGGCTTCGTCTTTTCGTCGTTTGGTTGATGCGGATGCTC
>JAZQTB010000113.1:0-8989 GCA_045630425.1 Kiritimatiellia bacterium
CGTTCGCTCGCCTCATTCAGCTCGACGCGCTCCACTCCCTTCCCGCTTCCTCAGAACTCTTCGCTTTTCTGTTGCTTTTCCAATTTCATTCTTGGCAGTTTTTTCTTTAGCCAACTACCTTCGGGCATCCAAATCGTTAGTCCAAACAGGATTGACGCTATGTCGCGAAGACAGTACGTGTGCCGGGGAGGACCACGCACGCTTGCGATCGGAAGCGTACGAGAGAGACGTTGAGAAAAGACGCGATGAATGAGCTAAGCGTTTAGTGAGACGACGGTTCGTGAGGAGCGCGATGAGGCGCGAGCATAACGAGGACGCCGACGATATGAGCGAAAGCGAATGAGTCGAGCGACAAAGTTAGGCGACGCGGATCATCGCGCTCCTCACGGGAGGAGGCGCATCTAAACGCGGGAGCGAGTGAAGAGCGGCTTTACGAAATGGCGAAGGTTGTCGAAAATGCTAAACGCGGCCTCGGTTTGGGCCGAAGCCGGGCGCATACTTTTTAGATGAGACGATTTATGCAGGACTCGACCCCGAGCCAAATCTAAAGATTGCCGAGCGGGTCCAGAGGACGCAGAAATCGACCATATCAAAAGTGGAGCACGGTTGCCCAAATCCGTGGCCGCATTTATACATAGCAAGCAGCAAGCAAGCAAAAGTAAAGCGCGGAGCCATCAACGGCTAAACAATAATTACTGTTGCACAGAGCGGATAAAAGCAAAGGAGGAATGGCGGGGGATATTTCAGAACCATATCATCTCTGCCAATCATACCACGTTTTATGGTATAATATGCACTAATAATTATACATCCTTTACAGGGTCCAAATATGTTCTATCCTAAATTACCGCACGACGTAAATTCACCCGTCCATCCCGTATCCGCCATGGACTTCATGCCCGTCGAGCAGCTCCGCCGGCTCCAGCTGCACCGCCTCCAATGGACCGTCAAATACGCTTACGAAAGAGTACCGCTTTTCCGCAAACGCTGCGACGAAAAGGGCGTCCGCCCCGAGCACATAAGAACTCTCGCCGACATAAAGCACCTGCCCTTCTCGATGAAGACGGATCTGCGCGACGAATATCCGATGGGTCTCCGCGCCGCCGACATGGACGAGATCGTCCGCTTCCACTGCTCGAGCGGAACCACCGGAAAGCCGATCTGCATCCCCAACACGCTCGACGACATAGCCGTATGGCAGAACGGAGCGATGAGGTGTCTGGCGATGTACGGCATCCGCGCCGGAGACGTTCTTCAGGTGAGCTACGGCTACGGCCTCTTCACCGGCGGACTCGGCCTTCACTACGGCGGCGAGGGGATGGGCTGCGCGGTACTCCCCACGTCCGGCGGCAACACCGAGCGACAGGTTATGCTTATGCGCGACCTGGGCGTGACCGCCATCGCCTGCACTCCGAGCTACTTCCTCCGCATAATCGACGAGGCGAAGCGTCAGGGCGTCGACTTCCGCCGCGACACGAAGCTCAGGCACGGCATCTTCGGAGCCGAGCCGTGGACGAAGGAAATGCGCGAAGTCATCGAGCGCGAAACGGGCATCGTCGCCCACGACATCTACGGACTTACCGAAATCGCGGGGCCGGGCGTCGCCGGAGACTGCGACGAGCATAACGGCCTTCACATCTGGGAGGATCACTTCTACCCCGAAATCATCGATCCCGACACGCTCGAGCCCTTGCCGGACGGCGAAGTGGGCGAACTCGTCTTCACGACGATCACGCGCCGCGGAACGCCGATGATGCGCTACCGTACGCGCGATCTGACGCGTCTTCGCACCGAGAAATGCCCCTGCGGGCGCACGATGCGCGTGATGGAGCGAATCTCGGCGCGTTCCGACGACATGCTCATAATCCACGGCGTCAACGTCTTTCCCGGTCAGATCGAGGCGGGGCTTCTGCGTGTGCCGGAGGTCGCTCCCCACTACCAGATCGTCCTCAGCTCGTCCGACACGCTCGACATCTTCGAAATCAAGGTCGAGGTTACCCAGGATGCCTTCTCCGACAACATCGCCCATCTCGAAAATCTCAAGCGCAGGGTTCTCGAGGCGGTCAAATCGATCATCGGCCTCACGCCGCGCATCATTCTCGTCGGTCCGGGAACGCTCCCGCGCAGCGAGGGCAAGATCAGGCGCGTAATCGACAACAGGAGGAAGTAAAATGACGGTAAAACAGATCAGCATTTTTCTCGAGAACAAGCCCGGCAGACTCGCGAGGATCTGCAAGACCCTCGCCGACGCGGGGATAAACATCGCGACTCTTTCGCTCGCCGACACGGCCGATTTCGGGATCGTCCGCATGATCGTCGACGATCACGTCCGCGGATGCGAAATCCTCCGCGACGCGGGCTTCGCCGTCAGTGAGACGGATGTCGTAACGGTTACCGTGCCCGACAGTCCCGGCGGAATGGCGGCCCTGACCGAAAAGCTCGACCGCGCGGGAGCAGACATCGAATACTCCTACGCGTACGCGCTCGGGCAGGGCGAAAAGGCGATTCTCGTCTTCCGCTTCAAGGACAACGAAAAGGCAATCGCCGCGCTGAAACGGGATTAATATCCGATGAAAGATTTTTTCAACGGCGTAAGACGTCATATCGGCAAGCTCGACGCTGAAAAGCTGCGCGAGCAGTACGAGCGTCTTTCCGACGAGCTCGTCGCTCTCGACACGCTGTTTGAAACGATCTCCATCGGCATTATCTTTCTCGACGAGCGCGGCGATATGGTAAAATCCAATCCGGCCGCGCGCGAACTCCTCGGAATCGACATAAAAGACGCCCTGGAGTCTCTCGCCATACCGCTCGGAAAATCGACGAAGCGCGACATCGACATCTCTTACCCGCGCGAAAGGACGCTCGAGATCAAGAGCGTCCCCGTGGAGTCGGGAACTTTGGTCTACATCGACGACGTGACCGCCGAACGCCAGCGCACCGAAGAGGAGCTGCGCGTCGGCGCGACACGCGCGGTTAGGGATCTCGCCGCGGGCGTCGCCCATGAAATCGGAAACCCGCTCAACGCCCTTTCGCTCAACCTGCAGCTTCTTAAGCGTTCAACGGGCGAAAACGGCGAAATCGACGAATGTCTCAATCAGGTCGAGCGCCTCTCGGGAATCATCCAAGGATTTCTGCAGGCCCTGCGCCCCTCGAAACCGAATCTCTCTCGCGGAACCGTGGCCGATCCCATAAAGAGCTGCTTAGCGACGATGAAAAACCTCTTCGAGGAGCGCGGGATTCTCGTTTCGCTCGACCTCGTCGGCGCGATTCCGTCCGTCGCGCTCGACAAGGCCCAGATGGAACAGGTCTTTTTCAACCTCCTTAAAAACGCGCTCGAGGCCGTAAAGGACGGAGGCTCGATCGACATCGATATTTCGAGCGACGACAACGACGTCATAACGACGATCCGCGACAACGGGCTCGGCATGAACCCCGAGCAGGTCACCCACCTCTTCGAGCCCTACAAGACGTCGAAAGAGCACGGCACCGGACTCGGGCTTATGATAACGGCCCGAATCGTGCGCGACCACGGCGGAACGATAGCCGTCGAATCCCAGCTCGGTGAGGGGACGACGTTCACGGTCCGCCTGCCGCGCATCGAACGCCGGATCAGAGCGCTTAAGGGATGATCACGGCATCACTCGCCCAGCCGTCTTTCGCTTAAATCGTCTTCGCGAAACGGGTAAGGATTTCAAGGCACCTCTTCAGATTCTCCATATACTGTTCCGGCATCGAGCCGGAGCCTTCGACGTCGCTTACGCACTTGTACGAAACGACCTCGACGCCGGCCGTCTCGCACACGTGGGCGATCGCAGCGCCCTCCATGTCGCGCAGCGACGCGCCGAGCTTTTTAAGAAGCGCGCTGTCGTCGGCGCAGTCGTTGAATCTGTCGCCCGTTCCGAGCGTCTTCGCCGCAAAGCGACCTTCGGCCCTGCAGGGGATAAACGGGGTGTCGCGCTCGTTCAAGGTTCCCATTTCGGTACCGTTTATCTGAACGAGATCGAAATCGTACTGGACCGCATCGGAGACCTCGTAGATATCGCCGACCTTCATGGCGGGATCGAGCCCTCCCGAAACTCCGAGATTGAAAATCGTCTTCGTTCCCGTCTCCTGGATCGCGAGCTGGGTAGCGGCAGCGGCGTTCGACTTTCCGATGCCGGACACGACGACGAACGCGTCTTCGCCGTTCAGCGTTCCGCGCACGACGCGGCGGCCGAAAAGCCTGCTCTCGACTGCATTTTCAAGATTGGAAACGACGCACTCGGCCTCGTTGTTCATCGCGATGACGAATACCTTCATTTTATCTTAAGTCTCCTCAATGACATTTCAAAATCGAATTCCGCCCTTTCGTGATTGATGTCAAGCCATGACTGTTCGGGCGATCTTTCATAAACTATTCTACCGTCGACTATCGTCATTACGACATCGCTCGCGTGGGCGCTGTGAACGATAAGATTGGCAGCGTCGACGCATGGATTCAAATGAGGCTTGTCAAGCGCGACTGCACAGAGGTCCGCCGCCTTGCCGACGGCGATTTCGCCCGTGTCGTAGCGACCAAGAGCCTTAGCTCCGTTCACCGTCGCCATTTCGATCACCTCCCAGGGCGAAAGAACCGTCGGATCCAACAGAACGCCCTTGTGGATGAGCGAAGTTAAATGCATCTCCTCGAACATGTCGAGATTGTCGTTTGACGCGGGACCGTCCGTCCCGAGCGCAACATTCACGCCAAGTTCCGCCGCGCGGCAGACGCGCGCAAAGCCGCTCGCGAGTTTCATATTGCTCGACGGATTGTGGACTAAACATACGTTTCTGTCCGCCATGATCTTAAAGTCGTCATCCGTGCACCACACGCAATGAGCCGCGTATCCGCCGTAGTCAAGAAGCCCCGTCTCTGCGAGATACGCTATCGGCGTCTTGCCGTGACGCGCGATGCACTCCTCATGTTCGAGCCTCGTTTCAGAAACATGAACATTGACGGGGCGCCTGAATTCACGGTTCGCCTCGGCGAGCGCACGGCAGAACTTCTCGTTCGTCAGATATTCGGAATGAATGCAGATGTCTGCAAGAAGACGGCCGTTGGAGTCTCAGAAATTCCTGACGAAATCAATACATTCCTCAAGCCGGCCTTCAGGAGTCCCGTCGTCGAACGCAAGACCAGGACGGCAGACATTGGCCTTAATCCCCGTCTCAGCGAGCGCGGCGGCGCCTGCGAGCGAATGTTCGTACATGTCGGCGACGCAGGTGACGCCGCCCGCCAAAAGTTCCATCGCGCCCCAGGTCATCCCCGCAGCGACATCCTCGTCGGTCATCCTCGCTTCTACCGGAAAAATCGCCTCCTCGAGCCAGCGTTTAAGAGGAAGTCCTCCGCCCACGCCCCGGAGCAGAGTCATCGGCGCATGGCAATGGGCGTCGACGATACCCGGCATCACAATCGCGCCGAAAAGTTCAATCCCGCGCGGCGATGACGCACGCTCCTCGGGTGAAATTAAAATTTTATCGATTTTTCCGTTTGTGACGACAATATCTCCTACGGCGCTTTTACGCCCCGGAAGAATCATCTGGCAGTTGTTGAGAACAAGGTTCATGAAAAGCTCACATTACCCTATCTCCCCAAAGAGGGAATACGGCAGCGAACCCTGCGGATTCAAGATTTGATTTCACCTTAAGGCCGTCGCTGTATGACCAGCGCCACATGTTTTTAGGATGCGCCAACTCTTCGATATGCCCTACGAGAACCTTTTTCGGATGAACCGCCTCAACCGAAGCTTTTACCGTATCCATTCCGCAATATGGGTGAACAACCCAGAGATCAGGTTTTCGCGAGAATTTCAGCTTCTCGTGATTTGAACAGTCGCCCGTGTGGCAAAGAGTAAAATCACCTATGTGGATTTCGTAGAAAGCCGTAAAATTGACAAGATATTTGTTATGATCGCACTGCCTCGTTTTTACGGACACGTCGCCGAAAGTAAAAGTTTTCTCGGCTCGCGTAAATCCGCCGTTGATGATCCAGTCCTTGACTCCGAAATTATCGAGAAAATTCGAAACGACCGTCTTGCGGGCCTTGTTCATGGCGTTGTAGAAAGGCTTGGTCCAATGATCGCCGTGATTGTGGGTGATGAGGGCGAAATCGAGAAACGGCACGAGTTCCGCGGCCCGAGGATGAACTAAATCGATCGCGAACGTCCTATCGGCGCTCTTTACGACGATGCCCATGTTGTACAGATACCATACCGCCGGCCTGCCGGGGTCCGCGACTTCAGTTTCGCGCACCTCGCGCAACACCTTTTCAAAAGCCTTGTCGAGCCTTTCAAGCGCGTCGAATGAACGGGCGTCGCCGTCGTTAAGATATTTAATATAGTCCTCGCGCAGAACAAGATCGTTCTCCTTCTGAAGTTTCGCGTAATCGGGAGCGAAATATTCCGAAATAGACAAACACCCTCCACCGACGGAGCCAAGGGCTACAAAAGACGACCCCGCCTTGACAAAACTTCTACGATCTATCTTCATATGTCTTTTT
This sequence comes from Kiritimatiellia bacterium, assembly GCA_045630425.1. GTDB lineage: Bacteria > Verrucomicrobiota > Kiritimatiellia > RFP12 > UBA1067 > UBA1067. Next base: position 6,518 of record JAZQTB010000113.1, read on the forward strand.
TAGCGGTTTCACCGCACTTAAAGCAATCAGTTCTCAAACTATAACATCCTCTAACGAATCAACTTCACGTTTTAGACGCTCGTATCTCCATCAGAAGACACTAATATTTTATCAAAAATATTCATGAGCGGCAAATTCAGCCTGCTCAACAAAAATGCGTTTAAATGCTGAAATGTTGTTTTGTTCGTGTAACATTACTTTATCGCAACGATAATTAAATGACTACCCTTTTACCGAAACTCAATGGTTTTATCTCTGGGGTTGCACCCCAGACCCCCGTGCCGAAGACATATAAAAAAACTCAAAAGTTTTACGGAATTTTAGGGGTTATTTTACCCGAAGGCAACTTTCGCAACCCTTTCTATGTCCGGCGAGCTCCAAGCGAGCCGGCTTCCGTCATTTCCGTGGTTAAAAATACCGCATCAAATTCTCACCTCAAGAATCACCAACAATCCGTCACAATTATTACAAGTTTCTATCACTTATCGCCATTGAAGGCAGCCCCCAAAACTATTAAAACATTCACCCCACCAATGGGGTCGGACCCTCTACAGACAATTTTTTTTGCTAATGTTCAACATTCAGTAGCGGATCCACATTGACAATTGGCACCATGCGAGCGTACTGCAACCACTTTTAAGCAAGTTCAATGTTATTAGTTTTTTCCATTTTATTTACAGAAAAAATTGATTTTGTTATACATTGAGTTGGAATTTTTTCATTATGAGAAAAAACAACAACTTGCACACATTTTTCCCCAACTAAAGTAAAAGATGAAATAAAATAGCCTTCTTTACCTGCATAAACATGAATAAGACCATTATACGAAATTTTTATTGTACCTGTTTGCTTGGTGATAAAAAGTTCATTTGAATTTGGGTATAGTATATTTTCTTGTTGTACAAAAATATAACAGTTATTTAACGGATTGCCTTGCGAATCAATAATACATATTTCTTTTGTAGTGGCACACCCACACATATACAAAACAATAAAAACGGCTACAACTAGTATTAATTTATTCATTCTAAAATATCTTTTCCGTTCAAAAGCATAAGCATTGCATTAGAATCCGAGGGTCCCCATTGGTGGGTTGAGAGTGGTGGGGTGAAATCTTTTTACACCCCTCCGTCCTTGGGAAGTTATCGGAAGTTATCAGAGATTTTACAAGCATTCATCATCATCATTGCCAATTATACCACTTTAACCCTTAAAATAAAAGCGCGGCAATTCGCACAGATTTTCCGCAGCAAATCTCACTTCAAAAAAAACATAATAAAACCGCCACATTTATCCAATTTTCTATCACTTTTCTCCAATGGGGACAGTCCCCCAAGCTATTCATCTTTCTTCATTGCTTTGATTATGAAATTCGTCCCTCCAGGAAGTGAAATGCGGAAACAATGAGCGAAATCCGTCTCCGTCTGCTCCACTTGCGCTTTCTCGAATGTTCCTTCGCCATACATACAATCGCATGCAGTCTTGATTTTCTCGCACAAATCCGTCATGACGACATCGCCGCACGAAGTACCGGTGCCGTGCTTGCCGCCAACGCAACATAAACCAAGTCGATCTTCGTTGGCTTGACCAAACACACCGCGACTTTTCATTTCATCAAGCAGGGGCAGTGATGTCGTCAGAATGCCGATTACTATAACACATAGCCGCGTGCCCCGCGATTTCATGATAGATCGCGATGGATAAACACTTCTCTCGAGTCCTTTTATGACACATACAAAAGACAGTCCAATTTCTCCACAGTTCACCAACCATGGGATTGACCGACTAATGCACATTAGGATAAACGCGAATGCGAACAAGCCTAGAACGATGTTGGACAATTTGGCTTTTGCTCCAGCCTCCGACTCGTAGGCCAAGAGACAATAGAGAAAAGCTAGGACAGGAAATACACTCATGGCGACCTTCTTTCCGTTACTCAAGAATTAAATAAAATTTTGTTGGCTCATGTTTGTATGGCACACCCAGATATTCCTCGCCATCCCACACTATGATATGTTCATCAAACAAACCTAGTAATTTAGACTCCGCGGGACTACCCCCTTTAGTGGGGTGAAAGTGATGGGGTGAAATCATTTTACAACACTCCGTTCTTTGGAAGTTATCAGAGTTTTTATAATCATCCATCATCATCACTGCCAATTATACCACTTTAACCTGTAAAATAAAAGCGCGGCGCTCGCTCAGATTTTCCGCAGCAAATTCTCACTTCAAAAAAACATAATAAAACCGCCGCATTTATCCAATTTCCTATCACTTTTCTCCAATGGGGACAGTCCCCCTGGCTATTCTTATCCTATTATAATAATTAGCACACAAAACAACGATAATACTATCGCCATGAGAAGGAAAAAAAGTTTATATTTCTTGTAGAAAATCTTGTTATAATCATTGTTTATTTTTATTGGTAATTTTTCTATATACAACAACAGAAAAATAATTACCCCTAATAAA
>JAZQTB010000114.1:0-27258 GCA_045630425.1 Kiritimatiellia bacterium
TTGCTTGCCGGGAGTGTCCGGTCTCGCTCCCATTCGTCTCGCGACCGCTCCCGCAGTTATACGGCGCCATCCGCCGCGTAATACTTCGTCAGGCGCACCCCTCGCTTCGCTTAGGGATGCTGGCCTTCCTCGTCTTACTTGCGTCTGCCACCGTCTACCTGCGAACCGCGTTCGCTCGCCTCATTCAGCTCGACACGCGCCACTCCCGTCCCGCTTCCTCATAGCCCTTAACTACATTATTATCTTCTAATTTCATCTTGGCAGTTTTTTCTTTAGCCAACTACCTTCGGGCATTCAAATCGTTAGTCCTAAAGGCTTGACGCTGCAGCGAGAAGCGGGAGACGCGCCGGGGAGGACCACGCACGCTTACGCTTGGAAGCGCACGAGAGAGACGTTGAGAAAAGACGCGATGAATGAGCTGAGCGTTTAGTGAGACGACGGTTCGTAACGAGCGTGACGAGGCGCGAGCATAACGAGGACGCCGACGATATGAGCGGACAGCGAATGAGTCGAGCGACGAAGTTAGGCGACGCGAATCGTCAATGATCGTTACGGGAGGATGCGAATCTAAACGCGGGAGCGAGTGAAGAGCGGCTTTACGAAATGGCGAACGTTGTCGAAAATGCTAAACGCGGCCTCGGTTTGGGCCGAGATGCACCGTAGAAAGCGAAGCTTTCGGAGGGAACCTTCGAGCGAAGCGAGAACCCGAAGGGCGCGCAAGCGGGTGCGCCGGGCGCATACTTTTTAGATGAGCCGATTTATGCAGGACTCGACCCCGAGCCAAATCTAAAGATTGGCGAGCGGGTCCAGAGGACGCAGAAATCGACCATATCAAAAGTGGAGCACGGTTGCCCTAACCGTGGCCGCATTTATACATAGCAAGCAGCAAGCAAAAGTAAAGCGCGAAGCCGTTAACGGCTAAACTATAATTACTGTTGCACAGAATGAATAAAAGGGGACAGGTGGGGGAATTCCAGTCTGCACATTCGACTAACCGACCGTGCCGTTTTTTTGATATAATTCGATATGTAAAAAGTAGCGGTGGGCGGCTTTAACGCGTCAAGGCGAAGCCGATTCCGGTAAAAAAGAGAGGTGCTGTAATGATGAAAAAACATATATTGGCCGCGGCGTTCGCTTTGGCGGCGTCTAACATGTTCGCCGGTGCGATTCCGTTGCGGGGAGTCGTCGAGGGGTACTACGGCCGTCCGTGGGGGACTGAAGGGCGGCTGTCGCTTCTCAAGTTCATGGCCGAGAACGACATGAACATTTTCATCTACGGACCGAAGGACGATCCATACCACCATTCGAAGTGGCGCGAGCCGTATCCCGAGAAGGAGATGAAGGATTTCAAAAGGCTCCTCGAGGTCGCGAGGGCCGGCAAGATCGATTTCTGCTGGGCGATTCATCTGGGCAGCGGCTTCAGGAAGGGTTCCGAGGAGGATTACGCCGCGCTTTTCAGGAAGCTCGGCTGGATGTACGACGCGGGTTTCAGATCGTTCGCCGTGTTCTTTGACGACTTCGGATCTGCTGATGCGGAATTTCATGCGGAGGTCGGAAACCGCATTCTCAAGGAATTCATCGACAGGAAGAAAGACTGCGCTCCGCTTGTCATGTGTCCGAACGTCTACTGGGGTTTCGGCCATCCGTATCAGAAAACGCTCGGCGAAAAGCTCGATAAGCGCGTTCACATCATGTGGACGGGGCGCGGCATCTGTTCCGATATCACTGCCGATGCGGTAAAGAAGATAACCGCCGATTTCAGGCGTCCTCCGTTCATCTGGTGGAACTGGCCCGTCAACGATTACTGCCGCTCCAAGATTCTTCTCGGCCGCACGTACGGACTCGACGATGTCGCCTGCTCGGGTTTCGTGTCAAATCCGATGGAGAACTGCGAGGCGAGCAAGATAGCGCTCTACGGAATCGCCAGGTGGTGCAAAGATCCTAAAAATTTCGATTCGAAGAAAGTCTGGGAGGACTCGTTCGAGAAGCTTTATAAAGATAAAAAAGTCGCGAAGGCGATGAGGATTTTCGCTGAGCACAATTCAGATCAGGGGCCCAACGGCCACGGTTACCGCCGCGAGGAGAGCGTGTCCGTCGCCGCTCTGTGCGCGAAGGCCCGCGAGGAGTTCAAGTCTTCCGGCGCTCTTACGGAGAATACCGAGGAAGAACTTGAAGAAATCTTCGAAGAGGTCCGCGACGCCTGTGCGTACCTTCTTGAAAAACTGCCGCGGGGCAGATATGATCTCGGCTGGGAGATCGAAGGGTGGCTCGAGGCTCAGAAGCATCAGATGATGATCGCGCTCGAGACGCTTGAGCTTTGCGAAGAGTACAACGATGACGACGATATAAAATCGAACCTCTCGAAAATTAGGAGACTGATGAAAGCCTCCGACGCGGCCGCTGAGCGGCACCGCGAGAAGTTCGCCGCCGCGACGTTCGCGGGCGACAAGCAGTGGATCGCGAAGCCCGCGACCGCCACGCGGGAGATCGCTCCTCTCGTCGGTCTGATCCTGGAGAGCGTTCTTAAATCGGCGTACAGAAGGAAAACCGGCAAGGAGTTCGATTCCGCCGCCGGATTCAGAGGGTTTTCCGACGCTTGCGCGCTTCCGGAGCCGGTTGTCCGTCTCGACGGGAAATACGCCGGAATCGTCCGCGTGATGGAGTATAACGAAATCGCTCCGGGCGAGTCGTTCGGAATCCAGGTTCCCGCAAAGTGGCAGACCGATTATTTCCACGCCAAGCTGGGTGACGCTTCCGCCGTAAAAGCGGGCGTGATAGAACTGTCGAAGGACGGGAAAGTCTGGACCAGGCTCCAAAGTTCCAACCACGGCGAGAATATGGAAAAGCCTCTTGCCGTCGAGGACGGCTGGAAATTCGCCCGCTACCGCAACGTCTCCAAAAATAAGATCCGCGTCAAGATCAATCAGTTCAAATTCGACATCAGGCCCGTCGCTTCGCCTGTCGAAGAGCTGATTGATGAACTTTTAAAATGATCTCCGGTCGCACAGAGCGGGGGAAGACCGAGGAGCTCGAAACGGTGGGCGGCGTAATCAAAAGCGTCGTCTACCGCAATGAAGCGAACGGATATACCGTTCTTCACGTCGAGCCTCCGTCCGAGTTTGAACTTGCACGCGCGCGGGAGATCACGATCGTCGGCAAGACGCAGGCGGCATGGGAAGGCGAGGAAGTCTCGGCCAAAGGCCGCTGGGTCTCCGATAAGGTTCACGGCCGCCAGTTCAAGGCCGATGAAATCGTCTGCGTCGCTCCGAAGTCGCTCGTCGGCATAGAACGCTATTTAGCGTCGGGGCTCATAAAGGGCATAGGCAAAGTTCTCGCCAAGCGCATCGTCTCCAAATTCGGAGAGGATACGCTCCATGTTCTTTCGCACCAGTCGGCGAGGCTCGTGGAGGTTCCAAAGCTGGGGGCCGCGAAGATCGAGCAGATACGAAAGAGCTGGCACGCCAACGAGACGATGCGCGAGAATATGATCTTCGGCCAGACGTACGGCATCAGCGTCGCGAAAATGACGAAGATAGTCCGCAAATACGGGCCTGACGCGATAGCGATAATCAAGGGCGATCCGTATCAGCTTTGCCGCGACATCTGGGGGATCGGTTTTGCGACCGCCGATAAAATCGCGCTTTCGGTCGGGATACCGTCCGATTCTCCGCTCAGGGCGAGAGCGACGATTTCGTATACGCTCGAGACCGAGGCGGAAGACGGGGGGCATTGCTGGACTTTTGAGAACGATCTTCTTCTGCATGCGAACGAATTGACGGGGATCCCGACCGAAATCCTTTCGTCGGCGCTTGAAGAGGAAATCGAATCCTCGCGAATCGTCGCTCTGCCGGCCGAGGAGGACGGCGGCGTAAGAAAAATATGTTTACGGCACATTTACGCTTCAGAATGCAAGGTCGCAAAAAACGTCCGCCGCATTCTCGCCGCGCCGTCCTCGTTCCGCTCCATCGACCCGGAGAAGGCGATCGAATGGTGGCAGAGCAAGGCCGGCTTCAACCTTGCGGCTACACAGTCGCTCGCGCTGAAGCGCTGTCTTGAAAACAGGTTTTCCATAATTACGGGCGGGCCCGGCGTCGGCAAAACGACGATAGTGCGCGCTTTAGTCGAGATTTACAAGGCAAGAAACCTAAAGGTCGTGCTCGCGGCTCCCACAGGCCGCGCCGCGAAGCGCATGACGGAGTCTGTCGGCGCGGACGCTCAGACGATTCACAGGCTCCTGAAGTGGAACCCCGTGACCAACCGCTTCACATACGATGAGACCGAACGGTACGAGGGCGACGTTTTTATCTTTGACGAGACCTCAATGATAGACGTAAAGCTCGCCGCGAATCTTCTTTCGGCCGTTCCTGACGGCGCGAGCGTGGTATGGGTCGGCGATATCGATCAGCTTCCGAGCGTGGGGCCGGGGAGCGTATTGGGCGATTTCATCGCTTCGGGCGCGATCGCCTCGACGAAGCTTGATCTTATATTCCGCCAGGACGTATCGGGTCTTATCGTCCGCAACGCCCATAACGTCAACGAGGGTCTGCCGCTGGAAGTCCGTCCAGGCGACAGCGATTTTTATTTCGTCCGCTGTGAAGACGCCGAGATGTGCGTCAAAAGGGCGATTGAATTCATGACCGAGCGCATTCCCAGAAAGTTCGGCTTGAAGCCCTTGGAGGATATTCAGGTTCTAACTCCGATGCGCCGCAATCTTCTCGGGACGGAGAATCTCAATTTCGAACTTCAGAAGGCTCTTAATCCGAAAGGCGACGCGATCATCCGCGCGGGCGGAGCGTTCCGCGTCGGCGACAGGGTGATGCAGCTCAGGAACAACTACGACAAGGACGTCTACAACGGCGATACGGGCTTTGTAAAGGCGGTCGATCCCGAGGAGCGAAAGATGATCGTTTCGTTCGACGGCAGACCCGTCAGTTACGACGCGGGCGATCTCGACGAGCTGGTTCTCGCGTACGCGACCACGATTCACAAGTCGCAGGGCAGCGAATATCCGGCGGTCGTCGTGATCGTCCATACCCAGCATTACGTCATGCTTCAGCGCAATCTTCTTTACACCGCGATCACGCGCGGAAGGAAGCTCGTTCTCGTGATCGGCGTTCCGTACGCCGTCGACAAGGCGATTCAGAACAATACCGTGCGCGAGCGCAGGACGACGCTCGCGCGGTTGCTCGGTGGAAATTAAATCCCACTTTTTACGGGTAGATATGCTATAATATGTCGTTATGAAAATTTCCAACGAACAACTGAAACTTTCCGCAGACACTATTCGCTGTCTTTGTTCCGACATGATCGACAAGGCAAACTCCGGTCACCCCGGGGCTCCTCTCGGCATGGCAGATCTTGCGGTTTCACTATGGCTTAAATTCCTGAATGCCGCGCCGAACGACGTTAAATGGCCCGGTCGCGACCGGCTTGTGTTCTCCGGCGGCCACGCGAGCGCTCTCGTCTATTCGCTTTTCCACCTTGCCGGCGTTTCGGGCCTTACGATGGACGAGCTTAAAGAGTTCCGTCAGTTCGGCGCGCGCTGCGCGGGTCACCCCGAGCGCAGTCTCCTCGGCGGAGTTGAAGTTACGACCGGTCCTCTCGGTCAGGGTATCGCTATGGGTGCGGGCTTGCAGCTCGCCGCGAAGAAGGCCGGTACGGGTAATAAGACGTGGGTTTTCTGCGGCGACGGCGACATGCAGGAGGGCATCTCCCACGAGGCTTGCAGCTGGGCGGGCGCGATGAAGCTCGACGGCCTTATTCTCGTTTACGATTCTAACGGCATCTCAATCGAGGGCTCTACGTCGCTCACGATGAACGACGATACCAAGAAACGCTTCGAGAGCTATGGGTGGAAGGTCTTCACCTGCGACGGGCATGATTTCGACGCGATCGACCGCGTCTACCGCCGCGCCATGAAGGTGACCGACGCTCCCGTACTCATTGTTGCAACGACCCATATCGGTTTCGGCGCTCCCACGAAGCACGACTCCGCCGACAGCCACGGCGCGCCTCTCGGCGCCGAGGAGACGAAGGGTCTTAAGACGGCTCTCGGCTTCGATCCCGAGAAGAGCTTCTACGTTCCCGAAGAGGTCTACGCGCTCTTCGCCGCGCGCACAAAGGCGATGAACAGCCTCGCCAAGCGCTGGCGCAAGCGCAACCCCGAGATCACGTGCGAGACGCGCGAGCCCGACTATATGAAACTTATCGGCGCTCTTCCGAAGTACGAGGCGGGGAAGTCCGTCGCGACGCGCAGCGCGTGCGGCGACGTGTTGAACGCCGTTTCAAATATCGTGCCCGAGCTTATCGGCGGCTCCGCCGACCTCGGTCCCAGCAACAAGACTTACCTGAAGGGCTTTGCCGACATCGGCCCCGGCGCGTTCGAAGGCCGTAATATCCGCTACGGAATCCGCGAGCTCGCGATGACCGCGATCGCCAACGGCATTACCGCGTTCGGCGGTTTCAGAGGCTACGGCGCGACGTTCTTCGTCTTCAGCGACTACTGCCGCCCGGCGATCCGTCTCGCTTCCCTCATGAAGCTTCCGTCGATGTTCATTTTCTCCCACGACAGCTTCTACGTCGGCGAAGACGGCCCTACCCACGAGCCCGTCGAACATCTCGCCGCCTTGCGCATGATTCCCGGGATCGTCTCCTTCCGTCCCGCCGACGCGACCGAGACCGCGTACGCGCTCGTCGAAATGCTTCTTAACACCAAGGGCCCGACATGCCTCATGACGACGCGTCAGAACGTTCCCGTTCTTGAGGGCGTGCGCCACGAGGGTGTCGCCAAGGGCGCTTACGTCATTTACGAGAACGGCCCTCAGGGTATGGACACCGTCATGTTCATCGCGACTGGTTCCGAGGTCGCCATCGCGATCGAGGCGGCTAAGCGTCTTGCCGGCGAGGGTAAGTCCGTCCGCGTCGTTTCGATGCCGTCGATGGAGCTCTTCCTTGCCCAGAAGTGCGTCTACCGCGAGAGCGTTGTTCCCGAGCTTATGAAAAAGCGCGTCATCGTCGAGGCCGGTTCCCGCTTCGGCTGGGACCGCTTCCGCATCGACCACAAGACGACGCGCTTTGTGACGATGGATCACTTCGGCGCTTCCGCACCCTACAAGGTCCTCGCCGAGAAGTTCGGCTTCACGGCCGACAATGTCTACAATACCGCCAAGACGATTGCCTAATTCAAGGACGATAAAACGATGAACGACTCTCTTACCGCCATCAGCCCCATCGACGGACGCTACGCTTCGAAGTGTGAAGAACTCAAGGAGATTTTCTCCGAATACGGTCTGATCAAGCGCCGCGTTCTCGTCGAGTGCGTCTGGCTCGAAGCTCTTTGCGACGCCAAGGAGATCGCCGAATGCAAAGCGCTTTCGGCTTCCGAGCGCAAGGCGCTCCGGGCGATTGCCGCGGAGTTCTCCGTCAAGGACGCCGCTCGCGTCAAGGAGATCGAGAGAACGACTAATCACGACGTCAAGGCCGTCGAGTACTTCCTTAAGGAAAAGGTCGCTGGGACGTCGCTTGAAAAGAGAGCCGAGTTCATTCATTTCGCATGCACGTCCGAAGACATCAACAACATGTCTCACGCGCTCATGCTCCGCGACGGCAAGGCGTGCCTCAGAGCGGCGATGGACGAGATGACGGCGAAGATCGCCGCCTATGCCAAAGAGTGGGCCAAGGTCCCCATGCTCGCGCATACCCACGGTCAGCCTGCCTCGCCCACGACGGTCGGCAAGGAGCTCGCCGTGGTGTCCGCGCGTCTGAAGCGCCAGGCCGGCGAGATCGACCGTCTCGTGATGCCCGCTAAGATGAACGGCGCGGTCGGTAACTTCAACGCTCACTTAAGCGCCTATCCCAAAGTTGACTGGGAGAAGCTTTCGCGCAAGGTGATCGAGTCGCTGGGCTTGAGGCAGAACCGCCTTACGACCCAGATCGAGTCCCACGACGGAATCGCCGAACTTTTCGACGCCATCTGCCGCTGGAACAGCGTTCTTACGGATTTTGACCGCGACGTGTGGATGTACATTTCGATGGGCTACTTCAAGCAGAAGACCGTCAAGGGCGAAATCGGCTCGTCGACGATGCCCCATAAGGTCAATCCCATCGACTTCGAGAATTCCGAGGGCAATCTCGGTCTCGCCAACGCCGTCATGGGCTTTATGGCCTCCAAGCTTCCCATTTCGCGCATGCAGCGCGATTTGACCGACTCTACGACTCTTCGCAACATGGGCGTCGGTTTCGGTTACACGCTTATCGCGATCCGCTCCACGATCAAGGGCCTCGGAAAGCTCGAGCTCAACGCCGAGCGGCTCGCCGAAGATCTCGACCGCAACTGGGAGGTTCTCGCCGAACCGATCCAGACGGTTATGCGCAAGGTCGGCATGGACAGGCCCTACGAAAGACTTAAAGAGCTTACCCGCGGCCGCCGCGTAAACGCCGAAATCATGCGCGACTTCGTCGAGGCTCTGCCGCTTCCCGCCGAAGACAAGGCGAGGCTTAAAAAGATGACGCCCGCTACTTATACGGGCATCGCCGCCAAGCTCGCCAAGCTCGCCTGATTTTCGCATCCGGAAAGGACTTTTCTGATGAAAAAGGGAATTCTCGTTCGCCTTACGGCGATGATGTTCATTCAGATGATGATTTTCCCCGTCTGGTTCACGACGCTCGCGAAGTTCGTGGGAGAGCGCCCCGGCTGGGATACGCCTCTCTACAGTATGCTGATGGGTATCGGCATGTTCGCCTCGCCGGTCGTCTGCATGTTCGCCGACAGATTTCTCGATTCCGGAAAAGTTCTCGCTTTGTGCAATCTTGCCGCCGCCGGCGCATTGGCCGGGGCGTTTTACGCCGACGACTCGCTCATGCTCTCCATCCTGCTTCTTGTCGCGACCGTCGCGCTTATGCCGACGTGGTCTTTAGTTTCGGCGGTCGCGATGACCCACGCGTCGCAGTCGTCGTTCCCGTATATCCGCGCGCTCGGTTCTGTCGGCTGGTCGGCGAGCGCGATCTTTTCGATCGTTGCCGTAAAGTGCTTCGGCTTTGCGGATTTCGAGAAAAGCCCCTGGATTTTCGCATGCGGCGCCTTTGTCGCGTTTGCGGGTTTTCTGACGGCGCTTGTCCAGCCTGCGACTCCGCCCAGCGCGAAGGGCTCGAAAATGAGCGTTGTCGACGCGCTCGGCCTCAGGGCGTTCGTTCTTCTTAAAGATCGTTCGGTGTTTCTCCTCTCCGCCGTCGTTCTTCTTTCGATGGTGGCGTTTCAATGGTACTTCTACTTCAATTCGCAGTATCTTTCGGATGCGGGCTGGAATATGACGACCGCCGTCATCAATATCGGCACGTTGCTTGAACTCGGCTTTATGGTGGCGCTGCCCTGGATTATCAGGCGCCTCGGATTCAAGGGTTCGACGCTTCTCGGCTTCGCCGCGCTGGCGTTCCGCTACGGCGCGTTCTACCTCGCGGCGAAAACGGGCTGCCATCTTCTCGACTTCGGCGGAATCATGATCCACGGTCTTATTTTCGGCATTCTTATCGTCGGAGTTCAGATGCATATGGCCGAAATCGCGCCCGCGGAACTGCGCAACCAGGCCCAGGGATTTGTGATGCTTCTGACGGCCGGCATCGGGTACTTTCTTTCGGTCGGCCTCTTTCGCGTCGTTCTCAAGGCGAGCGAGGTTGTGCCCGGCGTGATCGACTGGACGATTCCGTTTATGACGGCGTTCGCGATCGCGGCGGCGGCGTTCATCCTTTTCGCGCTCTTCTACAGAAACCCTGAAAAACGGAAATAAGCGCTTTAGAACCGCATCCGATCCGTTCGAGATGATCTTTGTCCGTCCGGCCGCCCGTTACCGTAAAAGGTAGCCGAAACCGTAGGAGACAAGGGCGACGAACGTCGAGATTCCTGCCATTACGGAAAAGCCGCGCCAGAAGGATGTGCCGCGAGCGACACTTAAATAGAAGTTGAAAAAGGCGATTATGCTGAATGCGCCGAGGAGCATGGCGCCAAGCGCGAGAGTGGCGCTCGGCATGAAAACATAAGGGGCGACGAGTATCAGGACGGTGATGATGTAGGCCAGGCCCGTATAGGTAGCAGTTTTCATCGCATTGCCCCCGTCTTCGGCGCCGTTTTCGCCTCCGGCCTGGGCGTCGGCGCGTGCCGAGAGGAATGCCGACGCGGCCATCGACATCGCCGCGGCCAATCCGGTAATCAGCCCGAGTTTTGCGATTTTGCCGCAGCTGCCGATGGCGAACGTGAATCCCGCGAGCGCGCCGGTAAGTTCGACGAGCGCATCATTGAGGCCGAGAACGATCGCGCCCATGTTGCTGAGCCGCTCGTCGTTCAGCATATCGATGAGCTCGGCCTCATGCCGCTCCTCGTCGTCCGCTATGATCGCGAGCTGCGGGAACGTCTGCAGAATCCTGCGGTACGTTTTTCCTGCAGTGTTTTCGCCGCGCTCCATCGCCTTAAGAGTGAACGTGATCCCGAACACGCGCGCGCAGAATACCGTCCATACGACCTTGAAGGAGGACGGTCCGGCGTCGCTGCCGAGAATCCCGGCGATCACGCGCGCGTGGGACGCCTCGTCCTCGCTGATGCTCTGGAGAATCTTTTTGTTCTTCGGATCTTTTTCCATCTGCGCCAAACGCGCGTAAACTGCAGCTTCGGTAAGTTCGTTTTTGAGCTGCGAAAAAAGAACGGCGGCTGTTTCGGAGTTTTTGTTCATCGTGCAATAGTATACCATATTAATCGGTTCGTCGTGCGGACAGAGAAGTCGATTGTTATTCGTTCGCGAATTTTTAAGATTCGCGGTGTTCAGGTTATGTTTGATAAGAAGTGCTTCGCTTTTTCATCGCTTGATAAGTCTAATATCCCAGATATTTTGGCGAAGATGTGAGGGGGACTGGTGCTTCGGTTGGGACGCTGTCACTCGATCTCGTCGTTTGGTTTTGTGCTTCTCAATCAAGACAAGTAGCTGCGCTTACTCAGGGGATGCCACATGGACGTCACTGGTTGCGTGCGAGCGACTCTCATACGCTTACAAAACCTCACTCCTCACTCGTGACACGTCCCCAACCTTCGCACCAATGGTTGCGGAATGCGGGGGTTTCGGTTAATCCAGATTGCGCGATGAAAGAAGGTGAAGGTAGGAGGCGAAGGTGAAGAATGCAAAATATCCTCTGTTCACCTTCACCTCAAATCTTCACCTAAACTATCAGGACAGAAGAGGGGGACTGTCCCCTTTGGAGATAAGTGACAGAAATGAGAGAGAAGTGAGTGGTTTTGGGTGTGTTTTTATGAAATGAGAATCTTATAAAGTGTAAAGTTACTTTCGTTGCTGGGAGATTTGGAGTTTTGGAGATCGGGAGGAATAATGCCAAAGTGGCAGTGGATGGTCTGACCGTTTTGTGCCAGAATCGGGTGGATGAGTGGAGGGAATGAGGGATTTTTGGTATAATAAAAATGCAGATTAGGCGAAACACAAGATAGGTCACTCAGATAATCTTATGCAAAAAATAAGGCCTGATACAGAGTATGTACCAGGCAAGTCTTCCGACTACGGCATATAGCCTTATTGTGAAAAGACGAACTTATTTTAGCATAAGGAATTGTAGTTCGTCAATCTGATTAAGAAAGGAAGTTTGAAAATGAAGAGATTAGGAATAGATTTAGGCACTTCATCTATCGGTTGGGCTGTATTAGATGATGAGAGAATTGCTTCTGCGCCGCGCGGACTTTATGCGCCTAATGTTATAGATTGCGGGGTGGTCGTTTTCCCAGAAGGTATGGATCGTGATAAGTCCGGCAATTTAATGTCTCGCGCGGCTGAGCGTAGAATGAAAAGAGCGGCGAGACGTTTAATCAGGCGTAGGAGATATCGCAAGTTTCATATTCTTAAGCTTTTAATTGAAAATGCTATGTGCCCTATGTCGCTTGAAAGCTTGAAAAAGTGGAAGGAGACCGGGAAATATCCTGTTGATGATAATGACTTTATGGATTGGCTTTCGGCTACGAATACGAAGAATCCTTATGTTGATAGGAAAAATGCGGCAGAGAGACCTGTCGACGCGTATTCCTTCGGACGTGCTATATATCACATAGCGCAGCGTCGTGGCTTTAAGAGTTCTAAGAAAGAGCTTTTAGCGGAGTTTGATGCAGATGATCAATCTAGTTCAAAGCAAAAGAAGGAAACTGAACTAGGTGAAGTTAAGCGTGGAATTAAAGAATTAAGTCAATTGATGGGGGAAAGGACGCTTGGTCAGTACTTTTATGAGTTATATCAGAAAGGTGAGAAAGTCCGCGGCAGAAAGACCGATAGAAAAGCACATTATGAAAAGGAATTTGATGTAATTTGTGATAAGCAGAAGGCTCTCGTTTCATCTGAGTTGCGGGAGAAGATGCGTAGTGTTTTATTCTTTCAGCGCCCGCTTCGGATTCAGCGACACTTGGTCGGCTGGTGTGAATTAGAAAAAGGTAAGAAGTATCGCCGCTGTTTAGAAAGTCATCCATCGTTTGAGCGTTTTAGAGCGCTGTGTTTTTTAAATAATTTTAAGGTTCGCAAAGAGAGTGCGGAAGGAGATTTTATTTCACTTACGCAGGAACAGCGCGACTTTATTCTCGCTAAGATGATGAGAGTTACACCTTTTAAGGATGGTGTAAAAGCTTTGATGAAGGAATTTAACAAGGAATTCTCCGCTAAGGGAGAAGCGTCATGGGTTTCGAACCATCGTGATTATGCGGATGTACCCATTCTTGAGGTGACGGCAAGGTTCGAGAAATTAGGAATACCTAAAACAGACTGGCAAACGGCACTGAACGCCTCTGTAGATTTTGATGATTTATTGATGCTTGAAGCATGGGCTAAAAAGAGATGGGGATTTGATGATAAGAAGGCTCGCGAATTTGTCCGCATAAATCCATCTACGGAGCGCGCTAAATATTCTCTTCATGCTATTAATCTTATTTTGCCGTGGCTTGAGGAAGGATATAATTTAAGTCAGGCTATTTATCTCGCTAAGATGCCTGAAGTAATACCCGATTGGAATTCAAATAAAAGTAAAATACTGGAAATTATTGAACGCGAAACAGCGTTGTATCATAAAGAGAAGGACGAGTTTAAATATTCAAAGACAGCGCCTAAATTAATTTCGTTAACAGAGCGCTTAAGATCGGCTTTCCGAGAATTTTGGATTTCAATAGGCGCGGCAGGCGCACTGTTTGAATCTGAATACGATAAATTATATATCGATAAGGCTTTGACCGATATTGATAATCCTATCTTGCCTCCGGTAAATATGGGTTCTATTAAAAATCCTATGGTGTTGCATTCGCTTACGATGCTTAGGAGATTAGTAAATACTCTCCGCACGAATGGGACTATTGACGCGCATACCGTTATCAATATCGAGCTGGCGCGAAATGTCAATTCGGCGAACATGTGCCGCGCGATCGAGAAAAGAAATGTTGAGCTGGCGAAGAAGCGTGAAGACGCTAAATCTAAATTGGCGGAGCTCCTTAAGACAAACGGGATGACGGTTAATATTGATGATGATCTTATCCTGAGATATTTATTGTGGGAAGAGCAAGAGCATTTTAGCGTTTATACCGGCCAGCAAATCTCGTTCAAGCAAATGGTTCAGGATTGCGATATTGAACATACATTACCGAGGGCGAGAGGCGGCACGAACGAGCAGTCGAATTTAACATTGTGCGAGTCTCATTACAATCGTAATGTAAAAAAGAAGCGATTGCCATGCGAATGTCCAAACGCAGACGATTCGTGGTATGATGACGACGCAAAGATGGAATATCCCCCATTGTTCTCTGGCAAGGTCTTGAAGGATTGGGAGTCTAAACTCGCCTCTTTAGAAAAGGACTGTGCCAACAATAGAGGAGGACGAGGGGGGGATACTGAAGCGTATGCCAGAAAGCGGCAGAAGTTCTTGATGTATGATTTAGAGAGAGCTTATTGGAAAAAGAAAATAGGAATGTTCCGTATATCAGCGGAGCGAGCCCAAGAAACGGCATTTATGCCGCGTCAGTTAGTCGATACAGGGTCGATAACTAAGTTCGCTGTAGAATTCCTTAAACAACGATATTCGAAGGTTTATCCTCGTAACGGCGCAGCCGTAGCATTTGCGAGAAAAGCTTGGGGGATGCAAGAGTCTGACGAGAAGAAGGATCGTAGTGATCATACGCATCATGCGATGGATGCTATTGTAATTGCGGCTTTAGATAATAAACGATTTGCGGATATATGCGCAACATTAGGAAATATAGAGGATGATAGCCAATATGTTTGTACTCCGCCGTATGATGATTTTGGACAATTGGCATATAAGGCGCGCGAGAATATTCTCGTAAGGCACATTCCTCTTAACAGAAAAATTACCCCATATCAAGAATCTGTAAAAAGGAAGAACCTGCGCTTAGCTAATCCAGTCAATCGAGTTGATGGATCGGTGGTCTGTAAGGTTACGTCTTGTGGAAGTACGGTAAGAGGTAGCTTGCATGATGATACATTATATGGAAAAATTAATATGCGGGGAAAGGCCGTTACTGTAATTAGAAAGACGATATCTTCGGCGACTAAGTTGGCGGAATTACGGGCGTTAGCAGAAAATGCAGTAGATCTAGCTGTTGGAAGAACATTAACTCGTCAGATAGATGAATATTTAGCTCAAGGAGTTGATGGGGATAAAATAGCTTCTACGATGCGTTTCTGGGGACCGAAAGATAAAGACGGAACACCTGACAGAAATGGTATTCCGCTAAAGAAGGTTAGGGTTGTTAGTAGGCTTAGTGATCCGTATATAATACGTAAACATGATAATGCAAGCCAAAATTTATTACATAATGTCGTTTACGGATCGGGCGGAGATGTATTAGCGTTAGAAATAACGCGGGATGCAAAAGGAAAGGTTATCCGGCGTAGTGTATCGTTAAAGAATATTGCCGAGAGATTCAAATTTAACAAAGAATCGTTAGTAGTGAGCACGGGAATGTCTGTGCTATTTTATGAAAAAACACCTGAAGAGTTGTATGATTTATCACAAGATCTTCTGTCGAAAAGATTGTATATTGTAAACAAGTGTGAAGCCGATGGAAGAGTTGGAATGCGTCTCCATCGAGAAGCGAGAAAGAGTACTGATTTGCAGAAGGCGATGGGAGATATGTATGGGTCTAAAAATAAGCAAGGCTTAACAACGGTTTCGTTTGATGCTCCTTACGAGTTGCTGAGATTGTCAGTTGGAAATTATTGTGATAATGCT
Organism: Kiritimatiellia bacterium; assembly: GCA_045630425.1. Classification (GTDB taxonomy): domain Bacteria; phylum Verrucomicrobiota; class Kiritimatiellia; order RFP12; family UBA1067; genus UBA1067. The sequence goes on from JAZQTB010000114.1 coordinate 15,265, forward strand.
TTGTTTGAAGGTCGAGATTTTAATATTTCATTGGATGGTAAAATACAATTTTTGAATCGATGATAAAACGCACATTAGTTTTTGCGACTTCTGGTAAGTTACGTCTTCATCTTCGCCAATTAGTTTGGGAAGGTGAAGATGGTCGCTCGTCGCAAGTTCCAATAGAGGATATAGGATTTATTATATTGGAATCTCCTTTGATAACTGTCTCAATTGCATTATTGCGAGAGTTAGCTATATCAAATGCGGCAGTTGTGATTTGTGATGCGTCACATATGCCAAGCTCATATCTTCTGCCGGTTGCGGGGCATACAATGTGTCAGAAGATAATGGGAATGCAGATTGAGTTGTCTAATTTAAAGAAAGATATTTTATGGGCACAGACTGTCAGAAGGAAAATATACAATCAAGGCTGTGTAGCAAAGAGGTATAATTTATCATTGGGGAGGGATTTGATTAAATGGTCCAAAGAGGTTAAAAGAGGAGATCCTAATAATCTTGAGGCTCAAGTAGCTAGAGCATATTTTACAATCTTTACTATGGATGAACTGCAACCGTTTCATCGCACTCCAACTGGTCCAATGCCTAATCCTGCTCTTAATTATGGATATGCCATATTGAGGGCTGCAGTTGCGCGAGCGCTAGTGTCGGCTGGGCTTAATTGTATGATGGGCATTCATCACCATAATCAATATGATCCATATTGCCTTGCAGATGATATAATGGAGCCGTATAGACCGTTTGTAGATATTCTAATATTGGAGAATTATAGTATATTTGAGAAGGATGACGAGTTGACGCCAGAGATGAAGAAGGTGTTGCTAGGATTACTGGTAATGGATGTAGAAATAGGCAAGATGAAGCGTCCGTTAATGAACGCACTTTCACTTACGGCAGCATCGATAGCCAGAGTGATTTCTGGAAAGGATGAAGAAATAGAATATCCAAAAGTAGAAGTCGGATGAAAGGGCGAGAATCATCAATAGATTTATTCACAAGTATAAGTCATTATAAAACTGTGTGGCTTTATGCGATGTTTGATTTGCCGGTGGTAACGAAAACCCAACGAAGAAGGGCGACGCAATTTCGAAAAGGCCTTCTTAAAGATGGTTTTAGTATGCTGCAATATTCAGTATATATTAGGCATTGTGCATCTAAGGAGAATATGGAAGTGCATGAAAAGCGTGTAAAAATGATGACTCCAGAAGATGGTACGGTCTCGTTGCTGGCTGTTACTGATCGTCAATTCGGAGAAATGAAGACATTGTACGGTAAGAAGGCGGCAAGACCAATGGCGCAGCCTGTTCAATTGGAGTTTTTCTAACACTGAATGAAGAAGAGATGGTATAATAGTCTTATTCTTAAAATTGATCTTTGATAATTTAAATTGATCCCAATAAAAGGACATCTTTTTAAAGACTAATACAATGGCGCAGAGAATTTGTATTATTGCCGATAAGTTGTGAAAGGACATCTTTTTAAAGACTAATACAATTGAGCTTGACGAGGTTGTGCGCTTGTTCCGGTTGTGAAAGGACATCTTTTTAAAGACTAATACAATATCAGCTTGAACTCATCGACCAGGAAGTCTGTTGTGAAAGGACATCTTTTTAAAGACTAATACAATCAAAGGCTGCAGAAGTTCGCCCGCTGTCCGTTGTGAAAGGACATCTTTTTAAAGACTAATACAATGAGTTCTGCGACGGAGGGAAGCCACCACTCGTTGTGAAAGGACATCTTTTTAAAGACTAATACAATTTGTTGATTTTAGTTAAGTAATTGTCTATGTTGTGAAAGGACATCTTTTTAAAGACTAATACAATAAGTTCGCATCGCTGACCTTCAGACGCCGAGTTGTGAAAGGACATCTTTTTAAAGACTAATACAATGGATGCCACAAGGAAAGACCAAACGAGGAGTTGTGAAAGGACATCTTTTTAAAGACTAATACAATTTATCTGGCCTAAAGGCAGTTCGTCGGGCAGTTGTGAAAGGACATCTTTTTAAAGACTAATACAATCCAAGCTCTTCACGCAGAATTCTGCGGCGAGTTGTGAAAGGACATCTTTTTAAAGACTAATACAATAGAAGGCGAACAGGTTTTAAAATGTAGGAAGTTGTGAAAGGACATCTTTTTAAAGACTAATACAATCAGCCGGAGTTGTGCCATATCATCACAGCGTTGTGAAAGGACATCTTTTTAAAGACTAATACAATCCCATGAGCTTACAGCCGCGCTGCGGAATTGTTGTGAAAGGACATCTTTTTAAAGACTAATACAATCTCATCCGACATGACGCGCCATCCTCTCAGTTGTGAAAGGACATCTTTTTAAAGACTAATACAATTTTGTGTTCTGATATGAACCTATCACTAAAGTTGTGAAAGGACATCTTTTTAAAGACTAATACAATCGGCCTGCCACTTGTAGCGACGCTGCATATGTTGTGAAAGGACATCTTTTTAAAGACTAATACAATAGAATAATGGCTACCCTTTTGCGGCCACCGTTGTGAAAGGACATCTTTTTAAAGACTAATACAATCCCTCCACCAAGACTGCCATAAATGCCGTAGTTGTGAAAGGACATCTTTTTAAAGACTAATACAATGCTATACGTTTTAAACGTATGACTACTCAGTTGTGAAAGGACATCTTTTTAAAGACTAATACAATCTTTCGCTTCCTGGATCGTGTTCTCGTGCAGTTGTGAAAGGACATCTTTTTAAAGACTAATACAATGAACTTCATCAAGGGCATCGCGCTCGGCAAGTTGTGAAAGGACATCTTTTTAAAGACTAATACAATATTGATTTATTTCTTTATTGATATATGTTGCATAAAAAGATTTTAAAGCCTTCAAATCATGCATGTATTTTAATTATAATATGTATGATTTGAGGGCTTTTTTATTTTATTTTCGGCGAAATTAAGTTTCATAATTGATTTTTTTGAGGTATTTTTCTTTGTCGCTTGAGTGGCGAGGGGGCTGTCCCCCATTAGCTTCCCTCAAGTCGCTTTTTAACAATTCTCAGCGCGTTTTCAAGTTCCTTCTTCTTTTGAACGGAGCTGAGCGAAAGACGCAGGAATGAGCGAGAGGGGTTTTTAGACGCCGCGAAACGGCTCGAGTGGCAGACGCGGACGCCGGACAAAAGAAGTTCGCGCTCTATTTCAGGACCGCTCAGCCGCGTATGCGGAAGCTCAAGCGTGCGGAAAAACGGAGTATCTTTCGCAACGCGGCGCTCGTCCGGAAAAATCTTTCCGAATACGCCGTTCATCTCTTCTGCGCGAAAAATCTTCTCGTCAATGAGCTTTTGCGCACGTCCGCTTAAAATAAGCTCGCTCATGATTTCCGTATCGAGCGCGCTCGCCTTGATGGTCAGCCGGTGATGCGCGTTCAAAAGCCTCTTCATGTGCCGCCGCGGTGAAGCGACGAACGCGATCCGAAGACCGGGCGCGAGAAAGCGCGTCGCTCCCGTCAGATGGAACGTCTGCTCCCTAAGCCGCCCGAAAAAGGTGCCCGACCCGTCCGCCTCAAGCGCGGCATCGTCTTCAAGAACGAAAATGCCCAATTCGCCTATGACGGCGGAGAGCGCGTCCTTGCGCTCCTTCGACATCGTTAAGGTTGTCGGATTGGCGCATGTCGGCATAAGAAAAACGCCTTTTACGCGATCGCGTTCCGCGGCTTCCTCTAAGGCTTCCGGAAGCATTCCTTCGCCGTCGCCTTTTACCGGCACCAGCCGTATATGCGCAAGGCGCGCCGCTCCGATGAGATTGCCGTAGGTGAACTCATCGACCGCGAGAGCGTCTCCGATTTCAAAAAACGCAAGCATGATGGCGACGAGCGCACTGTGGACTCCGGGAAAAACCACAGTCTCTTCCGCCTGAACTTCGGTGCCGAGACGCGAGATCCAAAAAGCGCCGGCCGCGCGGTGACGCTCGGCTCCGTTGCGGTCGCTGTAGGAGAAAAGGTGGCGCGTGTAGTCGCGGGATATGATATCGCGCGCGGTTTTCATCAGAATGCCCGCTCCAAGTTCGGGAAATCCCTGAACGGCGCCGAGGTCGATCGCCTCGACGCATCCGTCCTCCGCTTTCCCCGGAAGGGGCGAGACGAAAGTGCCCCTGCCGGTGACGCCGTAGACGAGACCGCGTTCCCGGCAGATGTCGTAGGCGCGGGTCACGGTTGTAAAGTTGATGTCGAGCCAGTCGGCAAGTTCGCGCTGAGGCGGCAGGCAGAGCCCCGGCGGCAGCGCGCCCGATTCGATATCGTGCGCGAGCTTCGCCGCAAGCGAAAGATAGCGCGGCCGTGCGAGCGACTTCGGGTCGGGCTGCCAGCTCAGCGGATGGAACAAAAAATCATTGATCGGCATATTTTGTAATCCATACAATTTTGATAATGTATTGATTATAGCATAATGATAAACTACACATCAAACTGTTGACAAAATAAGGAAAAAGAAAATGGAAAGCAAAAAACCAAATCGCAACCTTGCAGAAACTCTCAAGGGCGGCGTTATTATGGATGTGACGACTCCGGAACAGGCGAGAATCGCGGAAGACGCCGGAGCGTGCGCCGTTATGGCGCTTGAACGCGTTCCCGCCGACATACGCGCGGCGGGCGGCGTAAGCCGTATGAGCGACCCCGGCATGATCCGCTCCATTCAGGAGGCGGTCAGGATTCCCGTCATGGCCAAGTGCCGCATCGGGCACATCGTCGAAGCGCGGATTCTCGAGGCGATCGGCATCGATATGATCGACGAAAGCGAAGTTCTCTCGCCGGCGGACGACACGCTTCACGTCGACAAGAGAAAGTTCGCGACTCCTTTTGTTTGCGGTGCGCGCGATCTCGGCGAGGCTCTTAGACGCGCGGGCGAGGGCGCGATGATGCTCAGGACAAAGGGCGAGGCCGGAACGGGCGACGTCGTTCAGGCCGTACGGCACCTGCGTAAAATCGAGCAGGAAATCCGCTGGCTCACGGGTCTGCGCGAAGACGAGCTTTACGACGCGGCCAAGAAACTCGCGGCTCCCCTCGACCTGGTTCAGAAGGTTCACGCCGACGGGCGGCTTCCAGTCGTCAATTTCTCGGCCGGCGGAGTCGCCACGCCTGCGGACGCCGCGCTCATGATGGAGCTTGGAGCGGAAGGCGTGTTCGTGGGATCGGGTATCTTCAAAAGCGGCGACCCCGCAAAGCGCGCCGCGGCGATCGTAAAAGCCGTCGCGAACTGGCGGAATCCCGAAATGCTCGCGGAACTTTCCTCCGGTCTCGGCGAAGCGATGGTCGGCATCAATCCCGACGAGATCCGCACCATCATGGAGGCGCGCGGCGTATAAAACGGGCGATTGCCTACATGGTTTCAGCGCGGTTGACTATCTGCAGGGGAATTGGGTATACTGTTTGGGAATATTATAATGAATATATTATCGTTTCAAGGAAGTAATCATGCGGAAGTCAAATAAAAGCGTCCCGAGCAGGCTGGTTAATAAACATATCGGCTTAACCGTCATCTGCGCCGTCTGTGCGTTTACGGCGGCTGCTCGGGTCCGTACGGAGATTCTGTCCGACGGATGGATGTTCAGGCTGGAAGGGGAAAGCGAGGCTCGCCCGGTTACGGTGCCTCACGACTGGGGCATCGAAAAAGGTTTTCTCGAGAAGGGCGCATGTCCCGGGCAGGGTGATCTTCCTTATGTCGGGAAAGGCTTCTACCGCCGGGCCTTCGACGGGTTTACTCCTCCCGAAGGCGGGCGTACGTATCTTACGCTCGACGGAGTCCAGTGCCGCAGTGTCGTAAAGCTTAACGGCAAGGTTGTCGGCGGACGTCCCTTCGGCTATGCGGCCGAGACGATCGACGTGACGAAGGCGCTTAAGGAAAGCGGCAACGTTCTTGAGGTTGAGGCGGTAAATTTTCCCGAGTCTTCGCGCTGGTATCCGGGATCCGGCATTTTCCGCGATGTGACCGTGCGCGTCTGTCCGCGCGATCACGTCAAGCCAGACACGCTTTTTATCCGCACGCTCGAAGCGTCCAAAAAATCGGCGCGCGTCGCGGTGTCGTTCGAATGGCGCGGCGGAGAGTCCAATTTCACCTTCACGGTGAAAAATCCTTCTCTCTGGTCTCCTGAGAATCCGCATCTTTACGAACTCGAACTTTTCGGAGAACGCTTCCGCTACGGTATACGCACCGCCGAGTTCATCCCGCAGAAAGGCTTCTTTCTGAACGGAGTCCGCCGACAGATGCGCGGCGTATGCTTGCATCATGATCTGGGGCCCGTGGGCGCCGCGTTCGACCGCGATTTCGCGCGCCGCCAGCTCGCCCTCCTTAAAGAGATGGGGTGCGATTCGATCCGTACCGCGCACAATCCTCCGGCGGCCGCGCTTCTCGATCTGTGCGACGAGATGGGTATGATGGTTATGGACGAGGCCTTCGATATGTGGGAAGGGCACAAAGGAGACTACGCGCTGTTCTTCAAGGAGTTTCACGAGCGCGATCTGACCGGTCTGATCAGGCGCGACCGCAGCCACCCCTCGGTCGTCATGTGGTCCATCGGCAACGAGCTCGTCGAACACGGCGAGAAAGATCCGTCGGACGCCATCAGCATCGCGACGGAGCTGAGGAGGATCGTCAAGGCGAACGATCCGACGCGTCCCGTCACGTTCGGATGTTTCAGGAAGAAGCCGCTGTGGAACGGCTGCCAGAACACCGTTGACGCGTTCGGCGCGAATTATCTGCCTTTTCAATACGCGGAGTTTTTAAGGCGCAATCCGACGGTCGGACTTATCGGAACGGAGACGGCTTCTACCGTTTCAAGCCGAGGGGAGTATTTCTTTCCCGTTGTCGCCTCGCCCATAAAGGGCGAAGAGGATCTCGTGCGCCGCCGCAACGAGTGCCGTACCAATATGGTAGTCGGCGCCCAGATGAGCGGATACGATCTTTGGGGTCCTCATCCGAACGATTATCCGCCGGACGTCGAGTTTGAGCATCAGGAGCGCAATCCTCAGGTCTACGGCGAGTTCGTATGGACCGGGTTCGACTATCTCGGAGAACCCGATCCCTGCCGCGATGCGGGCGGGCGCAGTTCCTATTTCGGGATTTTCGATCTCGCGGGGATTCCGAAGGACCGCTACTGGCTTTATAAGTCCCATTGGAGACGGGACGTGCCTTCGGCGCACATCCTGCCGCATTGGACATGGCCGGGGCGCGAAGGTGAGATTACGCCGGTACATGTCTATACGAGCGGCGACGAGGCCGAACTTTTCGTCAACGGAATCTCCAAGGGGCGCAAAAAACGCGGCGCGTACGAATACCGCTTCCGCTGGGACGATATCCGTTACGAACCGGGCGAACTTCGCGTGAAAACATGGAAGAACGGCAGAGAATGGGCGGAGGATGCCGTAAGGACGGCTCATGAGCCTGTCAGTGTCGAGCGCCGGGAAAGCCGGTTCGGGCGTTTGACGTTCGTGACGTTCGCGCTCAAGGACAAGAACGGCGAAGTCTGTCCGAATTCCGACCGCGTCATTTCGTTTACGACACGACCTGGAACGCGACTTGTTTCGCTCTGCAACGGCGACGCCGCGAGCCGCGAAAATTTCAAGGGCTCATCGATGCGTACGTTCCACGGATTTCTCGTGGCGGCCGTGGAGGGGGCTCCGGAAGGTCTGGAATTTACGGCCGCGGACATGAGGTTGAAATAATAAGTCCTATAAAATGAAAGAGTTTTTTAACCGCTTTCAGACTGGCGTGGCGAAAACTCTTCCGGTGAATCCCGCATGAGGATACGAGGGCTGAATGTCGGTAAGCATAGAATATGAACAGGGTTTGGGCGGTTCCGTCATCGGCGTCGACGAGGCCGGCCGCGGACCTCTTGCGGGCGGCGTATTCGCGGGCGCCGTTTACGTGCCGCTTGATCTGGCCGCCGGACTTTTGGAGGGCGCATGGAGCGGAATCAACGACTCCAAAAAACTGTCGGAGAAAAAGCGGGACTCTCTCGCCGAGGTGATAAAATCGACCGAAGGCTGCATTTGGGCGGTGGCGAGCGCATCACCGGCCGAAATCGACAGGTTGAACATCTTAAGGGCTACCCATGTCGCGATGAGACGTGCGGCGAAGTCGGTCTATGACAGAGCGCGCGAGTTGGCGGGCGGGGGCGCCGTTACCGTTCTTGTCGACGGTCTGCCGGTATACGGGTTTGAGTGCCCTTCGCGCAATCTCGTAAAGGGCGACGCCAAATCGCTATTGATCGCCGCCGCGTCAATTTTGGCCAAGACGGCGAGAGACGCGGATTGCCTTCGCCTCGAAGCCGAGTATCCGGGGTACGGTTTTGCTAAACACAAGGGTTATCCCACCAAGGCTCATCTGGCGGCGCTTGCGAAACTGGGTCCTTGTCCGGAGCATCGAAGGAGTTTCGGTCCTGTCGCTCAAGGTGAACTTTTTGATTTTCCGCAAGGGTAAATGACAGTGGAAAGGATTCCGTTATGGCCTGCAAGGTGATGGGAATTGTAAATGTCACTCCCGATTCGTTTTCGGACGGCGGCAAATATTTTTCGCCGGAGGAAGCGGTAAGGAGAATTAAAAATCTGATTGCGGACGGCGCGGATATTATCGATATCGGCGCCGAGTCCACCAAACCCGGGGCGACACCATTAAGCTGGGAAGACGAATGGTCGCGCCTTGAACCTGTTCTAACCATCCTGAAGGGGACTGTCCCCGTTGGGGGAACGGGGAACGGGGAACGGGGAATGGGGACAGTCCCCATTTCGGTCGATACCTACCACCCCGAAACTGCAGAGCGGGCGATAGCGCTCGGAGCTAAGATAATCAACTGCGTATATGAGGGGACTGTCCCCGATATGTTGAGGATATGTGCCAAAAATGATGCGGAACTTGTAATTCCCGCGAAGTTTTTGGGGACTGTCCCCGTGGGGGGAAGGGGGACAGTCCCCGTGGAGAGGTTGGGGACTGTCCCCGTTTATATTGATCCGATGATAGGCTTCGGGACGACGCGCGAGGAGGATTTGGAGCTTTTAAGGTCGATAGCGGAACTCTCCAAGCGCGGGAGGGTTCTTGTAGGAGCAAGCCGCAAGCGTATCGTCAAAAAGCTTACGGGCGAGAAGATGACAGGCAAGAATCTCGGCGGTAATCTCGGCGTATCGGTGTGGGCTGCGATGAACGGTGCGAGTGTCGTGAGGGTTCACGACGTTAAAGAGACCGTCCAGGCTTTCAGGGTGATTGACGCGTTAAAAGGTTGAAGATGGATTTTGTCGCGATAGATTTCGAGACGACCGGCTACGACTCCGGCGGAAAAAACGAGCCTTGGCAGCTCGGCGCGGCGATCGTCAGCGATTTTAAGATCATTGAGACGAGAGAATGGTTTTTCGGCACGCCCCTTACGCCTGATTTTGAGCCTTTAATGGATCAATGGGAGAGTTTTTATCCTGTCCTCGCCGGCAAGCGCCTGGTCGCCCACAATATCGCCTGCGAGAAAACGATTTTGACGCGTATGGCGCCCCTCACAAAATGGGGACCTTGGGTTGATACGTTGAAGCTCGCCAAAGCTCGCTACCCTAAACTTCCGAGTTATGCGCTCGGGGACTTATGTGAAATGTTCGGCTGCGTGCCTCAAATGCCCGGGCGTACCTGGCATGACGGGCTTTATGATGCTGTCGCCTGCGCGATGCTGGCAATGAGGCTTGCCGTATGAAAATCCTCTGGACTTTATTTTGGGAAATGTTCAAGATCGCGCTCAGCGTGGTCGGCGGCGGATATGCAATTCTCGCTGTGGCCGATGAGGTGTTTTCGAAAAAGATGAAATGGACTAAAGAAGGCGAGGTTATTGAACATCTTCCGATCTTTCAGATGGTTCCCGGCATCATCGCGGGCAATACGGCCTTGTACATCGGGAGAAAAGTCGCGGGACTGCCTGGCGCGATCGCCGCGCTGACCGGAGTCTTTCTTCCGAGCGTCATCGTTTTTTCGATAGTCTGCGCCGGCTACAGGCTGATTCCTTTCGGGAACGTTTATCTTGACGGCGCGTTTCTCGGTCTCCGCGCCGCGTTGACCGGCATAATCGCCGCGATGATAGTGAGAGGCTGGAAAAAAAGCGTTGATGGCGCCTACGCATTTATTTTGATGCTTGGAGCCCTTGCGGCGATCGGGCCTTTAAAGGTGAATCCGGCTCTCGTTGTCGCCGCGTCCGCTATTTTCGGAATTGCCGTGCGCTTTATTCGGAGTGAGAGCGGCGCGGCTAAAACGCGGAAGCTCCTTTCTTCGTTTTGGCTTATGCCGCTCGTCTTCCTTAAATACGGGATCATCGCATTCGGCGGCGGATACGTGCTCGTGCCCGTCTATATCGGCGATTTTGTCGGAAAAACGGCTCCCTTCCTCCAGTTGACCGGGCGCGAGTTCGCCGATGTGATGGCGCTTACCCAGATGACTCCGGGGCCGATAGCGGTGAACTGCGCCACCTTTTTCGGGTATCGGCTGGGATTTGCGGAAACGGGGTCTGTCCCCGGCGCCGTCCTGGGGGCTTTTGTCGCGACGCTCTGTCTCCTGATTCCCGGCGCGGTTCTTCTTTATATCGCGCTCGGCTCGCTTGAGAGGTTCAAGTCGAGCCGCATCGTTCAGGGGCTTCTCGCGGGGGTGAAGCCGGTCACGGTCGCGATGATGCTTAATGCGCTCTGGGCGTTCGCGATGATGAGCGTCTGGAGCGGGGACGGAAAATTCTTCGGGATAGAGCCTGCAGGGTTTTTATTGGCCGTTTTTGCGGCGGTGGCGATGCTTAAGCGGCTAATAGGCGTTGTAAAACTCATTATCGCATGCGCTGCGATCTCGATGATTCTGAAAGTCGCGTTTTTCTGATTTGGAAAACAAGTCCTTAAGGGCGCTATGGTTGCCTGTCGATTTAAGCTGTGCTATAATAATCCGCAGTCGTGAAATACCAATATTTCTATCAGACAAGTAAAAATGAAAACAAAGACGGCTTCGTTCGGGCGAAGAACCGGGCCGAGGCCTATGCCCTTTTAAGGAAGCAGGGCATCCGCCCCTACCGGCTTCTCGGCGACGATCCCGTCAACTGGCAGCCTTGGGCCGTGGGTGCCGCATTCGCCGTGCTGCTGGCGGCTTTTTTCGCGCTGTTCTTTTTTTGGTACGAGGGGCCCGCGTCGGCGAAAACGTCGGTGCGGCGCCAGCAGCTGACCGGTGACGACGCGGTGCTCTCGAAAGGAATCGAAACCGGTTGGTCTGATTATCTGCCCACATGTCTCGACCGCTATCTTGCAGCCTACGCCCAGCCCGGATGGATAGCTCTGCCGCCAGATTTCGCGCCTGAACAGATAGCGAAATTCAAGGATGATCTGGCGGTTGAGCTCGAGACGGACGACTCCGATCCCGAAATGGTCGTTCTTCTGAAAAAGATCTTAACGTCGATGCGCCAGGAGCTTAAAGGGTATCTTAAAAAAGGCGGTGACATCGCCGATTATCTGAAACTTCTCGACGAGCGGCAGGATCGTGAAATATCCGTGCGTAAACAGGCGCGCGAAGCCGTAGAGGCGGCTCCCGAAGAAATGAAAGCCCGGGTTCTCATGAATCAGAATCTGTTCCTGCGCGAGATGGGGTTGGCGGAACTCGAGTTTTAGGAGAGTCGCGAAGCCGAGGTGAAACAAAGGGCGCGGACCATTGGCCGCGCCCTTGTTTATTACGTTCGGACTCAGATCCGATTTACCAGCGGGTTTCGCGACGAGGGCCACGATCTCCACCGCGGAAGCCACCGCGTCCGCCGCCGAATCCGCCGCGACGTTCCTCGCGGGGCTTGGGCTGGGACTCGTTGACACGCACGGTGCGCCCGTCAAGTTCGTGTCCGTTGAGGGCATCGATAGCGGCCTGAGCCTGAGCGGCGTCGGGCATCGTAACGAAGCCGAATCCTTTGCTGCGACCGGTCATACGATCAGTCACGACACGAACGGCGGTAACTTCGCCGAATGCTGCGAACGCCGCTTTGAGACCA
>JAZQTB010000115.1:0-27428 GCA_045630425.1 Kiritimatiellia bacterium
GCGGCTCATTCGTAATGAGCAGGTCGGGGGTTCGAGTCCCTTACCTGGCTCCAGTAGAGATGGCGGGAGTAGATCAATTGGTTAGATCATCAGATTGTGATTCTGAGGGTTGCGGGTTCGAGTCCCGTCTCCTGCCCCAGACCTGAAAGGACCAACAAGGTGTCGGTTGTAGAAGCGTTGCTTGATTTGCAGGAAGTTGACGGACGTATCCGTGAACTTGAAGTTGAACTTAAAGACCTCCCTCGCCGCAAAGCCCTCGAGACAGCCCGACTTTCAGGCGTCAGCGCAGATCTTGAAGCCGCGCAGGAAGGCCTCAAATACGCGCAGAACCGCGTAAAGAGTTATGAGGACGAGGCCGCTGAACTCAGAGAAAAGGCGCGCCAGCTGAAGCAGACGCAATCCACGCTTAAGTCCAACAAGGAATATCAGCAGTATTCCATTCAGATTGATTTTGTAAACCACGATGCGGATGCCGCCGAAAGCAATCAGCTCGCGGCTATGGACGATTTGCCGTCCGCGCAGAAGCGCGTCGCCGATGCTCAGGCCCGTTACGATCAGGAGAAGGGCGGAGTTGATCAGTTCGCGGCCGAAATCGATGAGCGTATCGCCGCCGTTAAGGCAGAACTTGAAGAGTGTCAGGCCGATCGCGTCGAGAAGGCGAAGGCCGTCAACGACCCCAAGTTCATGCTCTATTACGAGCGTCTGCGTATGAAGCGCTGGCCTGTTGTCTCGCCGCTTACGGTCGACGGCGTCTGCGACGGCTGCCATCTTGTTCAGCCGCCGAGCGTCGGCCAGCTCGCTCAGGCCAATGCGCGCAACGCCGAGGCCGGTAAGCCCCAGAGTATCGTCGCCTGCACGATGTGCGGCCGTATACTTTACAAGGCTTGATGATTTTTGATTTATCTCCTGAAGTGATACGCCGGTGACCGGTCGCGGCCGCAAGGCTGAGGAAAGTCCGGACTCCATAGGGCGGGAGACCTGCCTGTCAAGGGCAGGAGGCATCGGGAAATCCGATGTGATGGAAAGTGCCGCAGAAAACAGGTAGCCCCGATACGGGGTGATAGTGAAAAGGCGGGGTAAGAGCCCACCGGCGCGTCTGAAACGACGCGTGCATGGTAAACCCTCTCCGGAGCAAGATCAAATAGGGAATCGACGGGCTGCCCGTCCGGCGGCCGCGCGAAAAAGCGTGGCCTTTAGATTCCGGGTTGATCGCGTAGATGAATGATCGGACTCTCCGTTTCATCGGAGAGGAACAGAATCTGGCTTATTCGCCGCGTATCACTTCAGGAGACAATTATTAGTAAGGTGGTGATGTGGTAAAAATTGTCTCTTTCTTGAAACGATGCGAGACATTTTGTCGCCTATTGACGGGCAGATTATTTGATTTTCCGTTGGCACGCGATGTGCTAAGTGTTTTGTGTCGGCGTATGTGATGCCGAAAAAAAGAAAGGAAATACAAAATGAATACTGGCACAATGAAATACGGAATGATGGCTGCAATGGCAGGCTTGACCAGTTGTGGCGATCTTCAGGCGGAAAAATCACAGAACGTACCTTCAACCATCAACGAGAAGGAGACTGTCGTGACCAACGCCAACGGGACCATTACAAGAACCAAACGTTCGGAGCGCGAAATCAAGGATGCCGACGGAAATGTAGTCGGACACGAGACAAGCGTTTATTCCGAAACTCTTCCGGCGGACGCTCCCGCGTCTCAAGAGAAGGTCGGGTTGAAAGTTCCGAAGGATAAAACGGCCGGGCCGGAAGACTTGGCGTCCGAGAAGGCTGCCGAAAAGTCCGCGAACGATTCGTTCCTCGGATTGAAGTTCGGAGAGGTTCCCGCCGGAGCCGAGAAGGCGGAAGACGTCCCGGGAGAGACCGCGCTGAAGATGATCAGGTTTACTCCTGAGAAGAAACTTAAAGGCTTTGACGAATATTACGCTTTTGTCTCCCCGAAGACGCGAAAGCTCGTTAAGGTCTGCGCCTGTGCGCGCGAGGAGATCGCGCCCGATTCGTTCGGCCGTCGTCATTACCTCGTCGAGGCTCTCGAGAGCCGCTACGGCGTGCCCGCGCGCCTCGCGAGCTGGATCCGCCCCCTCTACGTGCTTGATATAGCGCCCAACCGCGGAGTCTCCGTTTGTCTTAGCGACGCGTCGAGCGATTACGAAACCGTAATCACGGCGTGGGACGACGATGCTGCGCGCCTGGCGGCGTCGGAGTTGCGTGAAATGCGCGATGAGGCGTTCCGCAAGGCGGTCGAAGCGCGTGCCGATGCCGTAAAGGAGGCGGCGGGAGCGTTCTGACAAAATCTCGGCTTTGAAGTCCTGATGTGATATTCCGGGGCTGGGCGGGATTGACGCGGACAAAGGTTTGTGATAGTATAAAGCCAATCGTCCCGCGGTCGGGGCGGAACTGAACTGAAAAGAAAGGAAAAACATGAATATTCAGATGATGTTTTCGTCTATCGACGCGGGATTGATCTTTGTCGGCATCGTTGCGCTGATAGTCATCGTGGCGATTATCAAAACTGCTGTCGTCGTTCCTCAGAAAACCGCCTACATCGTCGAACGTCTCGGCAAGTACCGCTGCACGCTCGATGCCGGATTTCATATTCTTCTGCCGTTCTTCGACCGTATCGCCTACCGCCATACGCTTAAGGAGCAGGCGATAGACGTTCCGCCGCAGGAGTGCATCACGAAGGACAACATCGCCGTGTCGGTCGACGGCATTCTCTATATGCAGGTCATGGATCCGGCCAAGGCGTCCTACGGAATCGGCAACTATCTTTTCGCGACGACCCAGCTCGCCCAGACCACGATGCGCTCCGAAATGGGAAAGCTCGATCTCGACCGTAGCTTTGAAGAGCGCACCTCGATCAACGCCGCCGTCGTCGCCGCCGTCGACAAGGCTTCGGATCCGTGGGGGATAAAGGTCACCCGCTATGAGATCAAGAACATAACGCCGCCGAGGACGATCCGCGACGCGATGGAAAAGCAGATGCGCGCCGAACGCGAGAAGCGCGCGATGATCGCCGAGTCCGAGGGTGAGCGTCAGGCGAAGATCAACCGCGCCGAAGGCGAGAGGCAGGAGGCGATCGCGCTTTCCGAGGGCGAGCGCGCACGCCGCATCAACGAAGCCGAGGGGCAGGCCAAGGAGATTCTTCTCGTCGCCGAGGCCCAGGCCGCCGGCATCACCAAGGTCGCCGAGGCGATCAACGGCGCGGGCGGTCTCGAATCCGTCAACATGCAGCTCGCCCAGCAGTATCTTACGCAGTTCGGCAATCTCGCCAGAACGAACAACACCATGATCATCCCCTCAAATCTCGCCGACATCGCCGGAGTGCTGAAGGCCTGCACGTCGGTCGTGAAAAAGGTTGAAGGCTGACGGGTTACTTGATTTCGTCTGGCCGCGCCGGTGCGAAATCTGCGGCGGACGGGCGGACAGGCCCGGACGGTATGTTTGCTCGGCCTGTCTGATGCGCATACCTTTTCTCCCCCAGACCGGATGCTGCCGGGTCTGCGGGAGCGGAGCGGAAGACGCGGCGGGCGGATACGTCTGCGAGGAATGCAGGCGCGGCCGGCCGTCCTTCGATCAGGCGGCGAGCGCGGTGCGTTTCGAGAACGACGCCCGTGAGCTTCTTCTGAAATACAAATCGGCCGAAGGGATCTGGATGAGGCGCGACTTCGCCGATTGGCTCGAGGCGGCGGTGAGAGCGAGATACGATGCCGCGGCGATCGACGTCGTCGTTCCGATGCCGGTCACGGTGTTTCACAGAATGGACCGCGGCTACAATCAAAGCGTGTATCTGGCGCGTTCGCTCGCCTCGCTCATTGATCGGGAGTACGTCGGGAACGCGATCGCCAGATGCGGACATCCGAGACGGCAGGCGGGTCTCAGCGGGGCCGAGCGCGTTGAAAACGTCCGCGGCACTTTCAAAGCGGTCGATCCGCGACGCGTAAGAGGACGTACCGTTCTTCTTGTCGACGACGTGATGACGACCGGCGCGACTCTTTCGGAATGCGCAAAAACGCTTAAGGAGGCCGGCGCCTGGCGCGTGTGGTGCATTACTCTCGCCCGGTCCGCAGGAGACTGAGAGATTTCATTCCCGTCCGAATTTTCGGCTTAATTCCCGCGTCGACGTGAAAATCATGGTCGGCTTCCCCCGCGGGCACACATACGGCATTCTGCAGGACGCGAGCTCCTCGACCAGTTTGGACGCGGTTTCCGAGTCGAGTTTCATCTCCGTTCCCGCGAAGGATTTCGCGATCGATTTCGCGACAATCTCCTCCTTCCAGCGTTCGCCGGCGCGTTTCGAGCCGGATTCGGCGAGGTCTTTCGCCAGGGTCATGAGAATCCCCGCGGGCGGCATATCGCCGATCAGCTGCGGAACGGCGTCGACTTTGAAGGTGTCGGAGCCGAATTCCTCAAGGATGAATCCCGCCGCCCTTACGCTCGCGGCCGCCGATTTCAGCCTCGCGTAATCGGCGGGGGAAAGGCGTACCGTTTCCGGAATGAGCAGCGGTTGGGAAAGGGCGGCTTCGCCGGAAGTTGAAGACGTCAGCATTTTTTCGTAGACGATGCGCTCCCTCGCGGCTCTCGGCCAGACGGTGACGATGCCCGCGTCGGTCTCGACGAGAAGATATCCGGAATCGGTGACCGAGAGGAATCTGAACCATTTCCAGGGGCTTGACGTCGTCATGTCCGGGTCGACCGCGAATTCGACCTGAACGGGGCGGGCGTCGCAGAGCGTTTTCGCGTGGGGGACGCTTCGCGCGTTCACGTCGAAAAATGAAACCCGGCTCTCGACGCGGTCCGTCGGCGCTTCTGCCGCATGAGATGCGCCGCATGCCGCGTTCAGCGGGGGAGCCGCCGTAGAATCGCCGTCGGGACGGGCATTCTCTTCAGCGGGCGGCGGGAGGACCGCCGCCGGTTCCGCCTTCGGTCCGCTCAAGGTGAACGCTCCCGCGATCGCCTGGGCTATCGCGGATTTCACGGCGGCGTTGTCGCGGAAACGCACTTCGCGCTTCATCGGATGGACGTTCACGTCGACGTTCCCGGGCGGAAGGCTTATGAAGATGAAGGCCGCCGGTTTTACGTCGCCCTGCTTCCTGGGGTAGGCCTCTTTCAGCGCGTAGGCTACCGACGGCGCGCTCGCCGCCCTGCCGTTGACGAAAATGAACTGTTCGCGCCTCGTAGGAGCCGATCCGTTCGGGCGTTCGATGTAGCCGGTCACGCTTACGCCTTTTACGGGGGAGGGGGTCTTTATTTCGGTCAGGCTGTCGAAGAATTCCCGTCCGAAGATTTCGCGTATCCTGTCCGCGAGGTCGAGCGAGGGGGCGAGACGCACGGCCTCGCGTCCGTCGACTGAGAGAGAGAACCCGATATGGGCGTTGGCGAGCGCGGCGACGGTGAACACGTGCTTGACGTGGCTTTCCTCGGTGGCGTCGGATTTTAGGAATTTCCGGCGCGCCGGCACGTTGCAGAAAAGGTCTCTGACCTCTACGAGAGTCCCCGGCGGGCATCCGGCGGGGCCGGAAGCGTCTACCGATCCGGCGTTCACGGTGAGCGTAAAGCCTTCGTCGCTTTCGCGTCGTCTCGTCGTGATCGTGCACCGGGATACCGACGCTATGGACGGTATAGCCTCGCCGCGGAATCCGAGAGTGTCGATCTTTTCGATGTCGTCCACGTCGAGAATCTTTGACGTCGCCTGGCGTTCGAGACTGAGCAGCGCGTCGTCGCGCGTCATTCCGGAACCGTCGTCCTGCACGCTTACGAGTTTGCGCCCTCCCGATACGATGGAAACCCTTATGTTGCCCGATCCCGCGTCGATCGCGTTTTCGATGAGCTCCTTCGCGACCGACGCGGGTCTTTCGACGACCTCTCCCGCCGCGATCTTGTTCGCGACATGGACAGGCAGGACTCTTATATGGCCGTCGCGTACGATCATCGCGTCAGATGTCGAGGATTATGTTTCTGCGGCTGAACGTCGGCACGTCGAGATCCTCGCCGTTGTGGATCGTGGGTTCGACGTTCGTGAATCTGCCGCGGCCTTTGGGGCCCTGGGCGAGAGGGTTGAACTCGCGTTTCCGGCGCTTAGGGCTCGCCGTGCCTGCGGATTCCTCGGCGGCGGGATTGGACTTGTTGGCCTCGAAAAGCATTAGAACGAGGGCAAGCCTTCCGGAGAACGTTCCCTCGTCGTTGACCGTGGCGACGTCGAACGACGCCTGCCGCCCGAACGTGGCGCGCACCTCTTCTGCGATGAGGCCGATTTCGGAAAGCCGCAGATCGTCGCCCGCTAGAACCCCGAGCAGGATGGATCGCACGGGGCCGGAACCGGCCGCGAGGAGTTTAGAGCGTTCAAGGGCGGCCACCGCTTCCGAAGCCCTCCCTTCGCCCTGGGTGGTCGCGACGGCGAATCTGCCGCGCCCGGCGACGGAGATTATTTTGCGGATACGTTCGGTGTCGAGGCGGATGTAGCCGGGCTTCAGGACGAGACGCCAGAAGAGGGTCACTCCCGAAGCGAGCGTGTCGACCGCGCGGCGAAGCGCCTCGGTCATGTTGTCCTCGTCTGAAACGAGACTGTCGAGCGGGGTGAAAATCGCCGCGCCCGCCTCTTCCTCGAGCATGGCCGTTATCCCGCGCGCGCGGCACTGGCGCTCTTCGCCTTCGAACGAGAACGGGAGCGTCGCGAACACGACGCCCGGAATCCCGACCTGTTTCAGGTGCTTGAGGATTTCGAGCGTGGAGCCGCCTCCCGTGCCGCCGCCGAGGGAAGTCACGATGACGGCGAGCCGTACGCCTTCGAGGAGTTCGTCGAACGCGTGTTTGGAGTCTTCGGCCGCGAGCCGCGCCTGGGCGACGTCGCCGCCCGAGCCGTGGCCGGAAAGCCTGTCGCCGCCGAGAAGGATGAAGCGCGAGTTTTCTCTCGCGCTCACGGCATCGGTGTCGCACAGTACGTGGCGCATCGATTCGCCGAACGCGCGGCTTACGCCGTGGGCGATGGCGCATCCCGCGCCTCCTACGCCGATAAGCAGGATCGGAGAGTTTTCGTTCATTTGAACAGTCCCTTGAAAATGGAGAAGAGGGGTTTCGTCTCGTAGTTTTTGTGCGCGTACATCAGCGCGCCGGCGATCGCGGCGAACGCTTCGGGGTTCTCCACGTCGGAAAGCCCGTCGACGTGGATCGGACGGCCGATGTGCACCGGCAGCCCGAATTCCTTCATGGCGAGCGCGTCGATGTTTTTAAGGGCTGCGCCTCCGCCGGTAAGAACGACGCCGGCGTGGAGACGGTGGAGAAGATCCTGGTCCTCGAGCTCGCGCCGGATGATCGAAAAAAGCTCCTTCAGCCGCAGGTTCACGACCGTGTCGAGCGCGCGCCTCGAGATGGTCCGGGTTTCGATGAGCGCGGAGGAGCCGTGAATGTGGACGCGGGCCGATGCGCCTCCGGCGGGGACGAGAACGGCCGACGCCTCCTTCTTCTTCAGATCCTCCGACTGGGCGTGGGTCGTCTGGAACGCATAGGCGATGTCGCTCGAAATGTGGTCTCCCCCGATCCCGATCGCTCCGGTGGCCGCCAGATATCCGTCGAAGTAGACGGCGTAGCCCGTCGAGCCTCCGCCGAGGTCGAGCACCAGCACTCCGTTGCGTTTTTCGGAATCGTTCAGGACGGCCTCCGCCGCGCACGAAACGGCGAAGAGGGGGTCGCGCAGTTCGAGGTTCGCCTCGTTCGCCGCGGTTCTCGCGTCGTTTATGCGGTTCGTGTCGCCGTGGATCTGCAGAGTGTTCAGCCGCAGCACGCGGCCGCTCATCCCCTTAGGGGAGGCGATTCCGCCGAGGTTGTCGAGCCCGTACGTCTGGTAGATGATGTCTATAAGCTCGCGGTCTTTCGGCAGAACCATTCTCTGGCAGTTGCGCTCGACCTCGTCGATGTCGTGGGATGTGACCTTCGAGCCTTCGACCTGCCATGTCCCGCAGTACGGGTCGGCTTTTACGTGCTGCCCCGATATCACGAGAAAGGCGTTCCCGATGTCGAGGGAGTCGCCGTTGCGTCCCTGTTTCTGCTGGATGGCGTGCACGATGCTCTTTATCGACTGGGCGGCCTGCTTTATGTCGAGTATCTGGCTTTTGCGGACGCCCGACGAGTTTATCTCGGCGTGCTGTATGATTTTCAGTCTTTCGCCCGTGTGGGCTTTGCCGACCGCCAGCACGGTCTGCGTCGTACCAAGCTCTATTGCGGCGTACAGGTTGGTCATCTGGAATATTCCTTGTCGTGAGGTGAAACGGTCACCCGGTTCTTCCCGGTGACGATGAAGGTCTGGTAATGGCCGACTTTTAGACCCTTGTTGATTATGTGGCGGATTTTCATGAGCGCGTCGCGCATGTTGCCGGTGTTGTGCGTCCCGTGCTCCGTGATATAGCTCCAGAGCAGTTTAATGCTGCTGTAGTCGCGCGTTTTCGCTATGAGGTATATGTCGTTGGAGACATCGATCTCGGAAAGATGGAGACCGGACAGCTCTCTGGACGTGCAGAGTTCCGTAAGGCGCAGACCCCAAAGCGCTTTGCCGGAGATCTTTTCGCCTTTTTCGGCGCTCGCCGCGGATTCCTTTATGACGGGAAGCATCTGGGAGTCGTTCAGCGAATAGTCGAACACGACGCCGTCGAGATCCACCACGAGCCAGCTCTCGCGTCCCGCGCCGTTCCTTTTGTAGTTTATCCTCGCGACGGGCCTGCGCTCCTCGGCCGTGATCGTGACGCTTTTCCGGGTGAGGTTTCTCGTTATCGTGATGTCGCTCAGGAGCGGGCGCTTTTTAAGGATCTGCTCGCGCTTCGCCTTGAAGTCGATCATCGCCAGATTGCAGCCGTTTTTCAGTCCGAACGATTCCCTTATGTTCGCCTCCGAGAAGTGGGGCGTGGCGTGTATCTTTATCTGCTCCGTTTCGTCGATGACCACGGACTGGGAGTTGCAGATGTCGAGAAGCTTGCGGTATGTCCTGTACGCGCAGAAGAAGACGCCTGAGACCACGGCGGCGAGCGCGATCGGAAGGAGTATCCCCTTTATGGCCAGACGCTTCGAGCGCGGCAGTTCGTCCAGCCGGGATTTCAGCGATGCCGGGCGCCTTGCGCGGGATATTGCCTTATTGTGTTTCATCTGTCGTAATCGGCGGTTGAAAGTATTCTGTCGCATACTTCGGCGAAGGAGAGACCCGTTTTCATGCCCGCTTTGGGCACGAGCGAGTGGGCCGTGAATCCGGGCGAGGTGTTCAGCTCGAGGACGTATATTCTGCCTACCGGGGATACCCTGAAGTCGATACGCGTAACGCCCCGGCAGCCGAGCGCGTTGTACGCGTCGATCGCGGTCTTTTTAAGCCTTTCGGCCAGTTCGCCGTCTTCAAGGAACGGATATCGCGTTTCGTCCGACCTGTATTTCTCGTCGAATCCGTACCATCCGTCCTTCGCGACGATTTCGACGACGGGCAATGCCTCGCCGTCGATGACGCCGACCGTCATCTCGCGCCCGGGGATGAATTCCTCGACGAGAACCTCGCCTTTGCCTCCCTGGGCCTTCAGCGCGGCCGCAAGGGCGCCGGACCACTGTTCGGGTTTTGACACTTTCGAGATTCCGACGGACGAGCCGTCGCTCGGCGGCTTTACCACCACCGGCAGCGCTATGGGGCTGGCGGCGGTGCCGGGGCTGGCGAGCGACCACGCGGGGGTCGGAACGCCTTTCATCTCGAGGACCATTTTCGTTTTGACCTTGTCCATGGCGATCCGCGAAGACATCGCCCCGGGTCCGGTATAAGGTATTTTAAGCCTGTTGAGCGCCGTCTGGACGCCGCCGTTTTCGCCCCATCCGCCGTGAAGGGCGATATACGCCGCGTCAACCCCTTCGGGAAGGGCCGAGAGGTCGTCCGAATCGAGAATTACGGGGACAACGTCATATTTCCCCAAAGAGGCGAGCGCCTTCGCGACATTTTCTCCGCTTTCGAGAGAGATTTCGCGCTCGTTTGAAATTCCACCCGTCAGAACAGCAATTTTTTTCATGGACACAGTATATCAAATTTAGCCGTGCAAATATATGACGTATTGCCGTAATTTTTTTTCCGGCCGCGCTCAGATTTGGACACGGCACGCGAGATTTTGGTATAATGAAAGGCATCTTCATGCGTGAAGATGAATATTCCACGATAACTCTACGGAAGAAACAAAAATGAACTACAAATACACATGTCTGAATCCGATCGCCGACTGCGGTCTGGATAATCTTACCGAAAACTACACCCGCACCGAAAATCTGGCCGAAGCCGAGGCCGTGTTCGTGCGCAGCGCCAAGATGGAGGCTCTGCCGGAAGGCGCGAAGGTCCTCGCCGTGGCGCGCGCCGGCGCGGGAGTCAACAACATCCCCCACGCGGATTACGCCAAGGACGGCGTCGTCGTGTTCAACACCCCGGGCGCGAACGCCAACGGCGTGAAGGAACTCGTCATCGCCGCGATGCTTCTGGCGAGCCGCGATATCGTCGGCGGCATCGACTGGGTGAAGGCCAACGTCGAGGATCCCGCGATCAACAAGAGCGCCGAGAAGGCGAAGAAGGCGTTCGCCGGAACTGAAATCCAGGGCAAGAAGCTCGGCGTCATCGGGCTCGGCGCCATCGGCCAGAAGGTCGCCAACGCCGCCGTTCAGCTCGGCATGGAGGTCTTCGGCTACGACCCTTACCTTTCCGTCGATGCGGCGTGGAATCTCGACCATTCCGTAAAGCACTGCAAAAACGTCGAAGCCATCTACAGCGTCTGCGATTTCATCACCGTCCACGTTCCCGCGCTCGATTCCACAAAGGGCATGATCAACGCCGAGACGATCGCCATGATGAAGCGCGGCGTCATCGTGATCAACGCCGCGCGCGACGCGCTCGTCAACGAGAAGGACATGCTCGCCGCGCTTGAAAGCGGCAAGGTCCGCAGGTACGTCACCGATTTCCCGAACTCCACGACGGCCGGGCAGAAGGGCTGCATCGTGATCCCCCACCTCGGGGCGTCCACCGAAGAGGCCGAGGACAACTGCGCCGTCATGGCGGTGAAGGAGATCCGCGACTACCTCGAAAACGGCAACATCGTCAACTCGGTGAACTATCCCGCGTGTTCGCTCGGAGCTCCCACGAAGGCCGGCCGCGTCGCCATCTGCCATAAGAACGTCGCCAACATGATCGGCCAGTTCACTTCGATCCTCGGCAACGCCGGCGTCAACATCGACGCGATCGCCAACAAGAGCCGCGGCGACTACGCCTATACGCTCATCGACACGGACAGCGCCGTTCCCGGAGAGGTCGTCGACGCGCTCTCGGCGAGCGAGTCGGTCATCCGCGTCCGTATCATCAAGTAAGGCCGCGCGCGGGACTAAGACGGGGGACCGATGGGATACGCCAAAAAAAGAACACGGGCGACTGCGGCCGCGGCGAACGGCGCCGAGCCGCAGAAACCGTCCCGGACGGTCTCAAAACCGTCGTCCGGCTCGATATGGCAGATGCAGATAGGGGGCGGCTCAGGGAAGACGTCCATGAAACGTCTCGAGGTGCTGCTTTTCACGTCTGAGCTCGCCGATCTCATCGAAGCCGGCATGACGCTCGGCCAGGCCCTCCAGTCGCTCGCTAACCAGGGCGAGGAGGGCGGAGGCCAGAAATACGTCTGTCAGGACCTGTGCGACAGAATCGTGCGCGGCGAGACCTTCTCCGCCGCGTGCTCCCATCATCCGAAGACGTTCGAACGCCTGTACGTGAACATGATCAACGCCGCCGAGGCGTCGGGCGCGATGGTCGAGGTGCTGCGCCGTCTCGCCGACCATTACGAGCGCGCCGATATGATGCAGAGCAAAATAAAAAGCGCCTTGAGCTACCCGATCGTGGTTCTGGTATTCGGCGTCTGCGCGGTGGTGGCCTGTCTTGTGTGGATCATTCCGAAATTCGAGAAGGTTTTCGCCTCGATGGGGGCGACGCTGCCGCTGCCGACGCGCATTCTGATAGGCCTGTCGGACATGGTCGTGTCGTACGGGTGGCTTATCGCGATCGCGGCCGGCGCCGCGTGGTCGTTCTTTTCGTACTGGAAAAACAAAACCGAGGCCGGGCGCTATCGGGTCGACGGATGGAAACTCCGCGCCCCGCTTATAAAGGGAATCGTCGCGGCCGGTCTTTATTCTTCGCTGGCCTACACCCTCAAAACGCTTCTGGTCAACGGCGTCAACGTTCTTCAGGCGCTGAAGATAGCGGAGGAAACGTGCTCCAACGCCGTCATCGCCAGAGCGCTCAACACCGCGAGGATGCGCGTGACCGACGGCACGAGCATATCCGGCCCGCTGGCCGCTTCGGGCGTATTCCCGAGGATGATGACCGACATGCTCGCCATCGGAGAGCAGGCCGGCGACATGGCGGGCGCGCTGGAACGCATAGGAAAGCGCTATCAGAAGGATATGGATAAAAACATCGCCTCGTTCACCAACGCGCTCGAACCCATTCTGATCGTCACCATCGCGATCGTCGTGGGCTTTATCGCCATTTCGATTCTTTCGGCCGTATTCAAGGTTTCCTCGACGATCGGATGAAAACGGAATCCATAGAGGAACTCGGACGGAAAATGGACGCGCTCGGTCTATGGGACGCGGTTATGCCGTTCAACTGGGCGGTCAAACCGTCCGGGGTCGTGTTCCCCTATTTCTGCACTCTTCTGAAGGGCGACGGAACCGCTGTGAAGGTGCGTTTTCTGATGCTTGAAGGATGGCAGACATTTCACGACTACATCCGCACGCGCATAGATATGAATTTCGGATGTTATCAGACGCCGATGGAGATGCCCCATTTCGAGCTGGTGATATCCGCTTCCGGCGAGGCGATGGTTTTCCGCCACGATGCCGGTTATATGCCGCGCGCGCTCGATGAACGCGAGCGTTCGCTCTGCGCCAGGATTCTCTGGGAGGCGTACGGGGTCATGATGCGCGTCGAGTCCGACAAGAAGCTGCCGCTCAGATTCGCTTCTGAGAAGTCGATGTTCGCGAGGGTCGAAGACCCGTCGGGAGAATGGGGCGACGCGCCCTTGACGATCCCCGAGCCGAGGCCTTACGTCGAGGAGGTCACCTTCCCGAAGGCTCTCGTTTCGAAGGCGAAGGATCTTCCTCTTGATTCCGGGATGTCCGTTGCGGTGGATTTCAGACTTCTTGCCAACGTCATGACGAAGGAGCCGCGTCCGAGATGCGCCTACGAGCTGTCCGTGGTCGATCTGGCTACGGGTGTTCACATTCTAAGGGACAAAACGTCCGTTTCGCCGGAGGGCGGCCTGAAGGCGATGTGGCAGGCGATGCCGTCGCGCGTTCTCGCCGGGCTCGTCGGATACGGGCGGATACCGGGCGCGATCAAGGTGACGTCGGGCCGCGTGTTCCGTTTTTTAAGATCGATCTGCATGGAACTGCCGATCAGGCTTTCCCTTCACGATAAATTATGACGCCTCGCGGGCGGGGCGGGACGCGAGGTGCGGAGGCGTCACCAGTCGACGGGCGGGATCGAATTTTCGCTCAGGTACGCGTTGGCGCGCGAAAACGGTTTTGAACCGAAGAAGCCTCTTCTCGCCGAAAGCGGCGACGGGTGGGCGGATTCTATCACGAGATGCCGCGATCTGTCGATGAACGCGCCTTTTTCCCGCGCGTATGCTCCCCACAGCATAAAGACGAGGTTGTCTCTTTTTTCCGCGAGCGCCCTGATAGCCGCGTCGGTAAAGGTTTCCCAGCCCTTTTTCTGGTGGGACCCGGCCTTGTGGGCTTCGACCGTCAGGGTGGCGTTCAGCAGAAGAACGCCCTGATCGGCCCACGACCGCAGATCCGGCATTCTGCCCAGTTCCTTAGCGATGTTTTTCAGCGACGGCGGCGGCTTTACGGACGGCGGAACGTAGAACGACAGACCCTGGGCCTGACCCGGTTCATGATAGGGATCCTGGCCTAAAATGACGACTTTGACCCTGTCGAAAGGCGTCGCGTTGAAAGCCTCGTAAATCTTATCCCTCGGGGGATAGACCGTGGTCGTGGCGTACGCGCCGTCGATAAAATCCGTCAAAGACGTGAAATACGGCTTTTCGAATTCGTTTTTAAGGACGTTCAGCCAGGATTGATCGATGTCGGGTGTCATAATTTCCGCCGTTAGTATACCCGATCCCGAGACGGATCGTCAATCGGGATTTTGTATCTGTTATGATGCTCGGAAAAATGTTATAATACGGATTGAAATTCATTCAGTTGAAATAATGTAAAAACATCATCGAAGGAGAAGAACATGCAAGTTCCTGCCAAATGTAAGGTTTCCGTTCTTAAAGAGCCGAGAAAAATGGAATTGGTCGAAGTCGACATTCCCGCCGTAGGCGATGACGAGATTCTTGTCAAGGTCGAGGGCTGCGGAATCTGCGGCACCGACGTTCATGAATACAAGGGGGATCCCTTCGGGTTCTGTCCCGTCCAGCTCGGTCACGAAGGAACGGGCGAAATCGTCGCTTTGGGAAGAAACGTGACGAAGGATTTTACGGGCAAGCCTCTCAAGGTCGGCGACAAGATCGTCACCGGGCTTAAACCCTGCTCCGAGTGCGACACATGCAAATTCCATCCCGAGATCCAGGAACTCTGCGACGGCGGCGAGATATTCGGCCTTCTGCCCGGCGAGAAACATTACCTCAACGGCTGGTTCGGCGAATATATGAAGGTCAACGCCGGCGGGGTCGTATTCAACGTTTCCGGCATGGACCGCGATCTGCGCATTCTCATCGAGCCCGCGGCCGTAATCGTGCATGCCGTTGAAAAGGCGAAAGAGATCTTCAACTTCAGGTTCAACAGCTATGTTCTCGTCCAGGGATGCGGCCCGATCGGTCTTCTGCTTCTGGCGATGGTCCGCTGCATGGGCGTCAGAAACATCATAGCGTGCGATACCGACGCCAAGCGGCTCGAATTCGCCAGGCGTCTCGGCGCATGCTACACCGTAAACGGGCTTGACGCCGACGCCGCGGAGCAGGTCAGGAAGATCGCCGGCGGCGAGGGAGCCGAGATGGTGTTCCAGTGCACGGGCTCGCCCAAGGCCGCGACAAAAGCCTGGAGTTATATCCGCCGCGGCGGCAGCTTCTGCGAGCTCGGCTTCTTCGTGAACAACGGAGATACGACGTACAATCCCCATCTTGACATGTGCAACAAGCAGGTAAAGGCGACCGGCAGCTGGACATATCAGGCGAAGGACTGGGTGCAGAGCTTCGATTTCCTGAAGGAGGCTCAGGAGCGCGGCCTGCCGATCACCGAGCTTATTACGCACAAGTACACTCTCGACAGGATGAACGAGGCGATGGAGATGAACATCTCCATGCAGGGGCTCAAGATCGCTTTCGTGCCCTGATTGATTCGGCGCGAACGGAACGGGGATAAAAAGGAACCGGAAAAAATAAAAATATCATGGCAGGTGAATATCAGTTCAGTCTCGTCGACGTAACCAAGCAGGCGGGCACGAAAACCATTCTGAAGGACGTGAACCTTTCGTTCTTCTACGGCGCGCACATCGGCGTCATCGGCGGAAACGGCGCGGGCAAGTCGTCGCTTCTCAAGATTCTCGCAGGTCTCGATACGGATCTGATGGGTACGGTTCAGGTCGCCAAAGGCACGAAAATAGGCTATCTTCCGCAGGAGCCGGAGCTCGACGACACGAAGACCGTCGGCGAAGTCGTCGAAGAGGCCGTCGCTCCCGTCAAGGCGAAGCTCGACCGCTACGAGGAGCTCTGCTGCAACCTCGACGATCCCAAGGCCGAGGCCGAGATGGCGAGGCTCCAGGACGAGATCGACGCGCACGACTACTGGAACATCGATTCGCTCGTCGAGCGCGCGATGGCGTCGATGCACTGCCCGCCGGCCGATCAGCCGGTCAAGGTTCTTTCGGGCGGAGAGCGCCGCCGCGTCGCGATCTGCAGACTTCTTCTGACCGAGCCCGACGTGCTGCTCTTGGACGAACCTACGAACCACCTCGACGCCGAGACGGTGCAGTGGCTCGAAGAGTATCTTAAGCCGTTCAAGGGCACTCTCATCGTCGTAACGCACGACCGCTACTTCCTCTCCGAGGTTACCGATTGGATTCTCGAGCTCGATCACGGAGTCTGCTATCCGTACAAGGGCAATTACGAAGAGTGGCTTAAGCAGAAGGAGGCCATGCTCGCGCGCGAGGCTAAGGCCGAGAAGTCGCGTCAGAAACTTATCGAGAACGAGCTTAAGTGGATCCAGACGAATCCTTCGGGCCGCCGCTCCAAGAGTCAGGCCCGCGTCAAACGCTACGAGGAACTCCAGAAGCAGGAGGTCTCGACGCGCGAGGACGATCTCGTCATCCGCATTCCGCCGGGTCCGCGCCTCGGCAATCTCGTCGTCCGCGCAGAGCACGTCAAGATGGCCTTCGGCGACAGGGTCCTTTACGGCGATCTCAACTTCGATCTTCCGCGCGGCGGAATCGTCGGCGTCATCGGCGCGAACGGCGCCGGTAAGACGACGCTCTTTAAGCTCATTACCGGCCAGCTGCAGCCCGTTGAAGGAACCTTCTCCGTCGGCGATACCGTCAAGCTCAGCTATGTTGACCAGTCGCGCAGCGAACTCAAGGCCGAGGAGACGGTCTACGAGGCGATTACGGGCGGCGGAGAATTCGTGCGCTTAGCGGGAACGTCGATGATGAACGGCCGCGCCTACTGCAGCCGGTTCAACTTCCGGGGCGCCGAGCAGCAGAAGAAAGTCGGCGTGCTTTCGGGCGGCGAGCGCAACCGCGTGCACCTCGCCAAGCTTCTCACTTCGGGCGGAAATCTTCTTCTTCTCGACGAACCTACGAACGACCTCGACGTCGCGACGCTCCGCTCGCTCGAAGAAGGTCTTCAGGAGTTCGGCGGCTGCGTGATGGTCGTCTCCCACGACCGCTGGTTCCTCGACCGCATCGCGACTCACATTCTCGCGTTCGAAGGTAACGGAAAGACTACGTGGTTTGAGGGCAGTTATTCCGAATATCACGAAATGATCGCGAAGCGCAGGAAATGAGGCGACCTGAAATATTGGCTCCCGCGGGAGATTTCATCGCGCTTCAGGCCGCGATCGACGCGGGTGCCGACGCCGTTTATTTCGGCCTCGGCACGCTCAATATGCGCGCGCGCAGCACGGTGAACTTCAAGGAAGAGGATCTTCCCGAGATAGCTGAGCGGTGCCGCGGTAAGGTTAAGGCGTATTTAACGTTGAACGCAATCATTTTCGAGAGCGAACTTGAAGAGGTGGAGCGTTTAATCGTCTACGCCAAGCCTTATGTCGACGCGTTCATCGTTTCGGACTGGGGCGTTATTTCGCTTTGTAAAAAGCACGGCGTCGAAATCCACGTGTCGACCCAGATGTCGACGTCGAATTCGTCGGGCGTCGCCTTTCTCGCCTCTCAGGGCGTTTCACGCGTCGTTCTCGCGCGCGAGTGTACGCTCGCTGAAGTTAAAGAAATCGTCTCTAAGTCATCGATTGAGGTCGAGTGCTTCGTTCACGGCGCGCAATGCGTCGCCGAATCGGGGCGTTGCCTCATGAGCCACGAGATATTCGGAAAGTCCGCCTGCCGGGGAGAATGTCATCAGCCATGCCGCAGGAAGTTCAAGGTCCAGGCCGTCGACTTCTACGAGAACGATATGGGCGAGCCGCTCCATGAGGGAATGGCGAGCTTTATCATCGAGCCTCATACCGTGATTTCCGCCAAGGATCTTTGTTCCATCGGTTTTATCGATAAGTTGATGGATGCGGGAATCGCGTGCTTTAAGATCGAGGGCAGAGCGCGCAACGCGAATTATGTCCGCGCCTGCGTTTTAGCGTATAAGAGGGCGGTTGAAGCCGTTCTCAAGGGCGAATACACGAAGGAGCTTATCGAAGAGTTGACGGTTGAATTAAAGAAGGTTTTTCACCGCGAATTTTCGAAGGGCCTCTTTTACGGGCGCCCGGGCAAAGACCAGTTCACCGACAGCGAAGATTCTCTCGCCTCGACGATAAAGCGTCACGTCGGCGTCGTTATCGATTATTTCACCAAGGCGGGAATAGCCCAGGTTAAAATTCAGGATCATCCGATAAAGCCCGGCGATGAAATTCAGATACACGGCACCACGACGGGCGTAATCGAAATGATCGCGGGCGAACTTCACCGTGACGACGAGAGGCCCGAAGTCGCCGAAAAGGGCACGTGGGTTACTCTTAAAACGCCGCGATGCCGGGTGGGCGACAAGGTCTTTTTTGTCGAGCACCGCCGATTTTAAAATAGGGCTGTCGGTTAAGTCTGCGGGCGGCCTGTTTTTTCGTCAGATTTTTATGCGGCGCTCTCCTATAGAGGTAAAGCAATCAACGAAAGGAGTTCCCATGAAGACGATCGTAAAAAAGGCAGTATGCATATTTCTTTGCGCCGGCACGTTTGCCGTGGCGGAGGCGAAGACGGTTTACCGCGATTCGCTCGGCCGCAGGCAGGGTTCGTCCGAGGTAGACCGGAACGGAAAAGTCACATACCGCGATTCGCTCGGCCGCAAGCGGGGGACGGCGGAAACGGACCGTTACGGCAAAACGACGTTTCGGGATTCGTTGGGGCGCAAGCAGGGAACGATGGAGACGGATCGCTACGGCAAGACGACGTACCGCGATGCGCTGGGCCGCAGGCAGGGTTCGTCCACGACCGACCGCTACGGCAAGACGACGTACCGCGACGCCATGGGGCGCGTAACGGGAACTTCCACGACCGACCGATACGGCAAGACGACATACCGCGACGCGCAAGGGCGTATTCAGGGAACCGGCAAATAATGTCAGGCGCCACCCTTATCCCACTTTTTCTGGGGTGCATTTTTTGGTGGGGAGTGGTGGATTTAAGTAGAATTTGGTATAATAATTGCATCTTGCGAGGGAGCTTAAGATAAGGCTTTTTCGCGGGGTTATAGGTCGGTGAACTGACGGGCGGCAAACGCCTGATCCACCCCCGACTGCATTTAATTTAGCGTTAACGCTACACGACGTTCACTCGAAAACTTAGGAACTTTTCAAACTAGAGCGTAATGTAGGCGAAGATGCGTCCAGCTGGGCGCGTCTTTCGTTGCATTCTGGTTTGGGCTTCCTAAGGCCTTCGAGTGAGTGCAACTGAAAGACCGCTCTTTTTTATTGCCGTCGTGTGCAAGTTTAAGGAAAGCACGATGGCAGAAGAGAAAAGTCAGATAAAGTCTAAGGAGCGAGTTCGCGAGCGCGGCGAAGTTTTTACCGCTGAGCGCGAGGTGAATGCGATGCTCGATCTCGTGAAGGATGAGACCGAGCGGATAGATTCTACCTTTTTGGAGCCAGCTTGCGGAGATGGTAACTTTTTAGCCGAGATTTTAAGGAGAAAGCTCGCGGTTTGTGAGCGAGTTTACGGTAGAAGCGCGGCGGATTATGAGAAGTATTCGTTTTATGCTTGCACTTCGATTTACGGCGTTGATATTATGGCCGATAATGTGGCGCGGTGTCGGGAGAGGTTGTTCGATATTTGGGAGAGTAAGTTTTCGCTGCGTCTAAGGACCGATTTTCACGATAAAGTTGCCGCGTCAGTTAGAGCGGTTTTAAGTAAGAATATTCTTCTTGGGAATGCGCTTTCGATGAAGCTCGTAGATGATAACGGCAATGATTTAGATAAGCCGATTGTTTTTACGGAATGGAAGTTCGCATTGGGCGATAAAATAAAGCGAGCGGAATTTAGGTTCGATGTATTACTCGAAAAGGGCGAGGCTAAAGGCGCGGCAAGTGAGATGATGTTCGATTTTATGGATGATTCTTCATCAAGCGTAAACTGGATGGTGGATCCCGACGATCCGGAGCGTAAGCGGATGATACCCGCGCCGACGAAGGAATATCCGCCCATAGATTATTGGAGGATTGGCGATGAGTGAAAGCAAGTATAATCCCGATGTTCTTTCGTGTTTAGCGAATCTCTCGAACGATGAGGTTTTTACGCCGCCTAATGTCGTCAATAATATGCTCGATATGCTGCCGAAGGAACTGTTCGAGAATAAGGAGACGACATTTTTAGATATCGGGACTAAGAGCGGAGTCTTTTTAAGGGAAATCGCGAAGCGTCTTATTAAGGGCTTGGAGAGCGAGATACCGGATTTACAAAAGCGCGTCGATCATATTTTACATAAGCAACTTTTCGGAATTGCGACGACGGAGCTTACTTCACTCGTTTCGCGGCGAACGCTTTATTGTTCAAAGTATCCGAATTGCCGTTATTCAGCGAGCAAGTTTGATACGGTAGAAGGGAATATCCGCTTTAGAGCGAAGAAGCATGATTTCGTCAATGGTCGCTGCAAATGGTGCGGAGCGAGCGCTACGCAGTTTGATCGTGACGATGGTTTAGAATCCCATGCATACGAGTTTATTCATACCGATAAGCCAGAGGAGATTTTCAATATGAAGTTCGATGTTATCGTTGGCAACCCACCGTATCAGATGAATGTAGGGGTTGAAAAAGAGAATTACGCAATAGCGATATATCACAGGTTTGTGCAACAAGCTAAGAAGCTTAATCCTCGGTATTTGACAATGATTATTCCTGCACGATGGTACGCAGGCGGGAGAGGGTTAGATGAGTTTAGAGATGAGATGTTGCATGATAGACATATCAGAGAGATTCATGATTATGTAAATCCAGAAGAATGTTTCCCTGGAGTGCAGATTAAAGGAGGTGTTTGTTATTTCTTGTGGTGTAGGGAAACTGAAGGCGATTGCCGTATAGTTGCGTATCGAGATGGTAATATTGAATCAGAGTCAACTCGACCATTATTAGAAAAAGGAGCTGATACTTTTATTCGGCATAACAAGGCTATCACAATTTTAAGAAAAGTGATGGCATGTAATGAAAAATCATTTTCAGCATTAGTAAGTCCACAAACTCCCTTCGGTATCATTACTTCGTTTAAGGACTTTTATGATCATTATAAGCAAGGTTGTGTTAAATTTTATACAAATTCTAAAGAAGGTTTTGTAAATATGGGGAATGTGATGACTAAAAAAGAATGGGTTAAGGAGTGGAAGGTGTTAATAAGTGCTGCTTACGGAGCTGGTGAAGGCTATCCTCATCAAATAATAAATAAGCCTTTTGTGGTAGAGCCAGATAGTTGTTGTTCTCAAACATATTTAGTTATAGGTCCATTTACAACTAAAGAGAAATGCATGAATGTTGTGTCTTATATTAAGACTCGTTTTTTTAGGTTTATGGTAATGCTTAAAAAGAATGCACAGCATGCTATGAGAGGAGTCTATCAGTTCGTCCCCATACAAGACTTCTCAAAGCCGTGGGTTGACGAAGAATTGTATAAGAAGTACAATTTAACTGTCGATGAAATCAAATTCATAGAATCGATGATTAAACCAATGGAGTAAAAAGATGGATAAATATATTGATGATTTTTGTGAAGAATATTTTTCAGAGTTTGAGCAGCAGGGTATTAAGTGTTGCACGGATGCGTTGTTTGATAATCCAAGGATGCGACCTTTTCTATTTGTTAGAAATTTATTAGGCGTAGCGATTATCATTATTATAGCTAGCTTTATATTGCCGTTAGAGAAGTCTTATGAATCTAATATACTAAAAGATATTGGGATTGGTATATTGTCTAGTACATTGGTTTCTTTATATTTTATCAAGCGTGAAAAATCTATTCAGTATTATGAGGAGATAGTTGAAATTATTAAACAGCGAATTCGGTTCGGTAAAAAGGCCTTTTATAAAGCGAATGAGCATGTGAGGAATATTTCTAAATTTGAAGGGTTACAATTGTTGCAACAGACGGAGAGGAATCTGTTTGCAGTTCTATGCTATTTTAAGGATAAGTTGCCAAATATGTTAGCTCCATGTTTAATTGAAGATATTGTTATTGTGCAAGATATAGAAGAGAATATGTCTGACGATGAGATGCAGCAACATATTCAGAATGCAAGGCGAACGATTGTTGAGCTTTTGAAACGTCTTGATTTAGTAAAAACATTGGTTCGCAAGAGTCTGCGAGAATGATTATTTGTAATGCAGAGCGAGAATGAAATATAGAACTCACGCTTATCGAATAAAACGCGAAGTCGCGGCGGATATGCTGATGCGACTTGTAGAGGACTATACAGATCAATTCCCGGATGATATCAATTTTTTCGAAAAGATGGTTGAGCTTAATAGAGAGAATAACATCAATTTCAATTGGATTGAGAATGAATCGATTTTAGGGGCTTATATCAATGGAGCTGGATTCTCTTCGCGGCAGTTTTATTTTAGATTGATTGATGATATGCTGTCGCATTATGAGTTGCATTATGTCGGTGATGATGATTTGCCAATAATTGAACTGATTGTGAGTTGGTCTATAGATAGGCGAGATGATGATTATAGAGTTAATGAAATGCTTAAAGAGATTGTCGAATGTCTTGAGCGTAAGAGTGTTATGGTTGATTTTGAGCATGGCGGTGTAGTTAAGACGATGTGTGAGTATATAGATTCCTATGAAGATTTAGGAGTTGAACGTCGTCATCAAGAGCAAATGGCTATGAACCAATGGGAGTTTTATGAGCCTCCATTTAGAGGTGGAGCGATAAATGAGATACAAGAGTTTCTTAAGTATCAATTCAATGATTATGATGAGTTTTATGATGTAATTACCGCAGAGAAAGATGAAATGCTTACTGCGTGGGTTGTAGATCTGGTAGCCAATGTTAAGAACGCCTCAAGAACCTGGGTGATAGCTCGCCTGGATAGAGGATCGAGCATAAGCGAAATAATGGAAAAAGAGTATCCGAGGAATCGCGGATGGGAGACTTGGCGCATTCAAAAATC
This sequence comes from Kiritimatiellia bacterium, assembly GCA_045630425.1. GTDB lineage: Bacteria > Verrucomicrobiota > Kiritimatiellia > RFP12 > UBA1067 > UBA1067. The sequence continues at coordinate 22,871 of JAZQTB010000115.1, forward strand.
AGATATAGGGTATTTGAAGTTTAGTCGAGTATCGGATGTACTAGCTAAAGAAGGATTAACTAAATTCGAGGTCGAAGATGAGATTGGTCGATGGGGGTTTAGTAGAAAAGATGTTTTAAAAGCTATTAGACGAATCGTTAGAAGAAGGACGACTAAATGAGTGCATTAGGTTGGTTTGTTGCCGGGTGGGCGGCGAGCAAGATTCTTGGCTCTGATAACGAAAAAGAAACTGAGAGTTTGTACGAGCAATACAAAAAGAAGGAAGCCGAAGAACTCGCCGAAGAAAGAGAGCGGCGGATTATGGAATTGGAAGATCGCCTGAAATGGCTTGAAGGCGGCGAGCGCGACGATTATTGACATCAGGACTTGAGGGGAGAGGAAAATTGAAGGAGTGAAGAGTGGTTGCGGGAGTGAAAGCGCAGGATGCGGCGCAGGCGCGCCGCTACGCAGAACCTGGCTTGGCGCGGGCAGCTACCGCTAACCACTAACGACTAACTACAATATCGCCCATTTCATGACAACGTTTATAGAGAGTCGCATTATCGCATTTGCGAGTTCCAGCCGGGTAGAGCGAGAGAAAGAGCATTCGCCCAGCTGCGCAGAAGCGCTCTTTTATTCGTGGTGGGTGCCATCTTTCGCCGAATCCTTCGGGCGAGAGAATGATGAGATTTCCGCCGGCTTTGGCGATGGCGTTGCCGCATTCTTTTTCGCATGGGCTCATGAAGGTTCCGATTCCCGCGCCTCCTGGCCCAATACGTTCTGCGGTGGAGATGAACGCCCGCCATTCGCTCGAGTCTTTTATGAGCTTGCGCGAACATTTGAAAGGCGTTATTACAGGAAGGTTGAGAAGCGCCGTGTTGCCGTAGGCGAACCATTCGCGCCCGCAGAACTGGACGGTCGTTACGCTACTAAAGAAGCGCTTGTTTTCTTGGCGGAGATGGGCGCGGATAGGATTTTCTTTTATATAGCGCCTGAATGCGGCGAGCTGTCCGCTTTTTTTGACGATCCAGTCGTGCCAAGATTTTTCAAGGATGTCAGGAGGAGCGGCGCAGGCGCGCCGCTCAGCAGGACCCGGCGGGTTTTGCGAAAAGCGGCGTCCGCCGCGCAATTCCCAGTATGCAGCTCGAAGTGCTTTCGAAAGCTGGCTCACCAGTACGCCGAGAGACACCGGCCTTTCAACATCCTTGATTTTTATCAGGAGGTGGATATGGTCGGGCATAACGACGAACGGCGAGATTTCGTCGAGGCATCGCCATTTAAGGTGAAAGTTTCGGATGACGGTATTGAAGGCCTTAGTGGTTTCGTTCTCAATAAGGCCCTCTGGTCCTATTTTAGAAAATGCTTCTACACCCTTGAGCGCTTTCAAGGTGACCATATAAAAGTAAGGCGATTTATAATCAAAACCAAAAAGCCGAGCCATAAACATATTATATCACAGTAACGCTTATGAACACTACATTCTTTCCTTCGCGCACTGAAGCGCGCCCGATGATTTACGCTTATGAGGAAGATAATCCTAACTACAAGGGTTATCTTAAGGTAGGTTTTGCTTCGGCGGGCGTTGAAAAGCGCGTTGCCGAGCAGTTTCCGATTCTTAAGCCCGGTAAGAGTAAACCTTATCGGATAGTATTCGCTGAATGTGCGCTTTACAATGACGGCGGCTCATTCACCGATAAGCGCGTTCACGCTCAGCTTGAGGCTATGGGGATTAAGCGGCTTTATTCGGGAAGTAAGAAAACCGAATGGTTTCGCGCTACAGTAAGCGATATTAAAGCCGCTTATCTCGCCGTTAAAAATCGCACTAATAATGTCGAGAAGCGCAGTGAGGATTTCGCGATGCGTCCTGAACAGCGCGAGGCTGTCGAAAAGACGATTAAATTCTATGAGAGCGCGGCGAAAGAGCATCGCGTTAAGAGGACGCCTAAATTCCTTTGGAACGCAAAGATGCGCTTCGGTAAGACATTCGCCGCGTATGAGCTCGCTAAGAGCCTTGGCGCGAAACGTGTTCTTGTTCTTACCTTTAAGCCTGCTGTTCAAAGCGCGTGGCGAGAGGATTTATTGCGTCACATTGATTTTGAGGGTTGGCAGTTTATTTGCCGCGCTCAAAGACCAGGCGAAAAAAGCGCTGATGAACAATATCGCGCAGCTGATAAGAAGCGGACTATCGTCTGTTTCGGGTCGTGTCAGGATTATTTAGGCTACAACCGTGAGACTGGTGGAATTAAGACGACTAATGAATGGGTACATGAAATCAATTGGGATCTTGTAATATTCGACGAGTATCATTTCGGCGCTTGGAAGGATAGTGCGAAGAAGCTCTTTGAAAGCGATGACGAGGAGAGCGAGAATGAAGCGCCAGCAGGATTAGAGAGACTTGATGAGTCGTGGCTCCCAATTACAGCGAAATGTTATCTTTATCTTTCGGGTACTCCGTTTAGAGCGATCAATTCGGGCGAGTTTATTGAAGATCAGATTTACAACTGGACATATTCCGACGAGCAGCGCGCAAAGGCAGAATGGAAGGGTGCTAATAATCCGTACGCCGCGCTTCCGAGAATGGTAATGCTTACTTATAAGATACCTGATTCAATTCAGCGTATTGTTAAGCAAGGGGAGTTCGACGAGTTTGACTTAAACGAGTTTTTCGCGGCAAAAGGAACGGGTAAGAAGGCGGAATTTATTCATAAGTCGTATGTTCAGAAGTGGATAGATTTAATTCGCGGCTCATATATGGAAACGACGACGGATGAACTTAAGCTCGGGCGCGGGCGACCAGCGATGCCGTTTGCTGACGCGAGGCTATTAGGGGTTTTGTCGCATACGCTTTGGTTTTTGCCGAATGTCGCAAGTTGTTACGCGATGGCGAATCTTCTCAAGGAGCGGCAGAATTCGTTTTATCACGCCTATACCGTCAATGTCGCGGCGGGAACTGAAGCTGGAGTTGGGGTCGCGGCATTAGAGCCGGTCGAGCGGTCGATGGAAAATCCTTTGGAATCTAAGACGATCACGCTTTCGTGCGGTAAACTCACGACGGGAGTTACGGTTAAGCCTTGGACTGGCGTTTTTATGCTTAGGAATCTAAAAAGCCCGGAGACGTATTTTCAGACGGCGTTCCGCGTGCAGAGCCCGTGGGTTGTCGATACGGACGGAGGTAAAGAGATTGTAAAAGAAGAGTGCTATGTTTTCGATTTTGCGCTTGATCGGGCATTGAAGCAGATTTCGGATTATTCGTGCAGACTTAATGTCGACGAGAAGAACCCCGAAAAGAAAGTCGGCGAGTTTATCAAGTTTCTGCCTGTAATCGCGTATGACGGCAGCTCAATGAAGCAGATTGACGCGGGCGAGATTCTCGATATCGCAATGGCGGGAACTTCGGCGACGCTACTCGCGCGGCGTTGGGAATCGGCGCTACTCGTTAATGTCGACAATGATACTTTAAGGCGACTTATGGCGAACGAAAAGGCGATGGAAGCGCTGATGCGAATAGAGGGATTTAGAGCACTAAATAAAGATATTGAAACGATTATCAATAAATCCGAGCACGTAAAGAAAGCAAAGCGCGAGAGCGAAGAGCTAACTAAGAAAGAAAAGGCCGCGCTTACGGCGGAGGAGAAGGAGTTCAAGTCAAAGCGCAAGGAGATACAGGAAAAGCTTATCAAGTTTGCTACGCGCATTCCGGTCTTCATGTATCTGACCGATTATCGTGAATATTCGCTCGAAGATGTTATTACGCAATTAGAGCCTAAGCTCTTTAGAAAGGTTACAGGCCTTAATGTAAAGGATTTTAATCTTTTATGTTCGCTTAATGTCTTTAACGCGTCGCTTATGAACGATGCGGTGTACAAGTTTAAGCGTTATGAGGACGCGAGCCTCGTTTATACGGGATTGGAGAGTCGACATGCAGGTGAAGCGGTTGGACTTTACAATACAGTACTTACGGAAGATGAATATAAGGAGCTTTATCAATCACAGCAAGCAACACTTCGTATGTAGAAAGGTCTTTGACGATGAAGAAGAGAATTGAAAGTATTATTGATTTTATAGTCTTTTGGTTCGTAATATCGATTGTATACGCTTTAATTAAAATCATTTTTATTACTTTGTATTATATGATTCGTACAATGATCGATAAGATCAAGGCGAAGCGGGCTAAGAAGCGAGAAAAGAAAAAGACTGCTGAATCTGGACGGTGTATGATATATAAAGGTAAGTTTGTCTATCGGTAGATTGCAACCGCCGCATTTATATAAATGCGGTGGTCGGTTGGGGCGATAGTTCTGGCGCTGAATTTACATTCCTTCGTGAGCATTGCGAACGAACGGAATGCTATTTATGGTAAAATATGGGTATGTTAGATTTTCTATTTAGCGAGGCGGTGATGGCTAAGATTGGCGCGGCGTTGGTTGCTGCGCTGGTGGCAATCGCATTCGGGAAAATCTTGCTTTCGATGTCAGGGCGGTTTTTAAGGTTTTGGGTTAAGTTGCCGATATTGGCTAAAGTAATTCTTCCTGCTGTTTTGATGGTATTTTACCTGCACGGCAGCATTAAAAATAGAGGG
>JAZQTB010000116.1:0-23462 GCA_045630425.1 Kiritimatiellia bacterium
AAGTCTCGACAGATCCCTGCCGAGTGGCGCAGCATTGCCTAAAATAGAAGGCTTAGTACAGGAGGCGACGAAAAATATATCACAAATGATCCACGGGGCGCGGCTTTAGACGCGACACGCGGGTCATTTGTAATTTTTGTCAACTTTCGGTGGCAGTGGAGGAAACGGGTAGATTTTGGTATAATATGCCAAATGGCAAAAAAAGTGATAATTCTCGGGGTTACGGGATCGATCGGCATGAATGCCGTCGATGTCATATCCTCCAATCCCGAATCATTCGAGGTGGTTGCGGTCGCCGCGCTGAGGAACAGGTCCCGGTGCGAGGCGGTCGCCGCCGCTCTCGGCGCCAAGGCTTATGTCGGTGAAGATGCCGCCTTCAGGGCAGTCGAAGAGAACGACGCCGACGTATGTCTCGTTTCGACCGTCGGCCTAAGCGGTCTTAAGCCCACCCTGGCGGCGATCGAAAAGGGGATGGATATCGCGCTCGCCACCAAAGAGGTGATGGTGATGGCCGGCGAACTGGTTACGAGAGCCGCCGCAGCGAAGGGGGTCAAGTTCCTTCCCGTCGACAGCGAACATTCCGCCATCTTCCAGTGCCTCCCCCATTCCTCATCCCCCATCTCCCGGACCACATCCTCCATCTCCCGCCTTATCCTGACCGCTTCCGGAGGTCCGTTTCTCGATTCACCCGCCGATCTGTCAACCGTCACCGTAGCCGAGGCTCTCAACCATCCGCGCTGGAAAATGGGTCCTAAGGTTACGGTCGATTCGTCGACCATGATGAACAAGGGGTTCGAGATGATAGAGGCGAGATGGCTTTTCGACGTTCCTGTCGACAGGATCGATGTCGTCGTTCATCCCGAATCCATAGTCCACAGTCTCGTCACCTTTATCGACGGCGCGACTCTGGCGCAGCTTTCGCCTCCGGACATGCGCGTCGCGATTCAGTATGCCTTGACCCACCCCGAGCGCGTAAAGGCGGATCGCGAAGTCCTTGATCTCGCCAAACTCGGCTCGCTTACCTTCCGCGCGCCCGATCCCGGCCGTTTTCCGTGTCTCAACCTTGTTCGCGAAGCGTGCAACCTGGGCGGCTGCGCGCCCGCGGTTCTCGCCGCGGCGGACGAATGGGCGGTCGAACATTTTCTCAACGGATCGATCGGCTACACCGAAATCGCATCCTCTCTTGAACGCTGTCTTCTGAAGGCCCCCAGAATGGATTGCGATTCGCTTGAGGCCGTTTTAGAGGCCGACCGGTGGGCGAGGGCGGAACTTTCAAAATAACCAAGAGGTAAAAATGGAAATACTTGTCACAGCCGGATATATAATTCTCTGCGTTCTTCTTTTTTCGCTTTCCATCGCGATACATGAATTCGGCCACTTTATCGTCGCTCTTAAGCTCGGCTACAGGGTCGAGCGGTTCTCCATCGGCTTCGGGCCCGCGCTTTGGAAAAAAACGTACAGAGGCGTCGAATACCGCATAAGCGCGATTCCTCTCGGCGGTTATGTTTCGATTCCGGACGCCGATCCCGAAGGGACCAAGATCCTCGAGGGCGGAGCCGGCGAAAAGAAGAACGCCATGCCGCCGTGGAAGGATTTCGCCGTAGCGCTCGCCGGGCCGTTCATGAACGTCGTGCTCGCTTTCATCCTCGCGACCGTTCTTTATTTCGCGCCCGGGGCGAAGTTCGGGACGATCCCCCCGAGGATCGGCGGTATCGTCACGGACGGAGCCGCCGAAAAGGGCGGACTCATGGAGGGCGACGAGGTCCTCAGCGTCGGAGGGAACGCCGTCGACAGCTGGAGCGGCATGACGACGGAGGTCCAGTTCGCCGCTGGACGCGAAACCGATTTCGTCGTCCGCCGCGGCGGCAGGGATGTCGTTCTCAAGATTACCCCCGAGGTGAAGGAAAACGGAGTGGCGTACATCGGAGCCGTTTCGGAGACCAACGAATGCGCGCGCTATGCGATGTGGATGCCGAAGCGCGGCATCGTCGACCAGGTCATGTGGGACGCGGGGTCCGTGTTCCGCGCGCTTAAAGGTCTCGTGACCCCGAAGGAAGCCAAGGCTACCGGCAATGCGATAGGCGGCCCGGTCATGATCGCCAAAGGAACGTACATGTCCGTCAGGAACGACACGTGGGACGGGCTCGGATTTCTGCGGTTCATCAACACCAATCTCGCGGTGATGAATCTGCTGCCGATACCCGTGCTGGACGGAGGGCTTATACTCTTTTCTCTGATCGCGATGATTTTCCGCAGGCGTCTGCCGGAGAAATTCATCGCCGTCGTCTCCACGGTTTTCATGTACCTTCTGATGGGGCTGATGCTGTTTCTCGTCGCCAGAGACTTCTGGCGCATCGGCACAGGAACGCTCCAGAAGAAGGTCGAGTTCGGCGAAGTGAGGGAGGTTCCCTCCTCAAAACCAGTTACGGCCGGCGATGCAGCCGAGAGCGATGTTCAGAAGAAGTGATACGCGTGAAGTGAAAGTCGGCGGAGTTTCCGTCGGCGGGGGCGCTCCCGTGAGCGTCCAGACGATGTGCAACGCCGATCCGCGCGACGCGGCGGGATTGTCCGAGCAGATCGCCGCGTGCGCCGCGCTCGGCTGCGACATCATCCGTCTTACCGTTCCGGACGTCGAATCCGCGAAGGTTTTCGGCGAAGTGAGAAAGTCTTCTCCGATTCCTATGGTGGCCGACATTCATTTCGACTACCGCTGCGCGCTCGCCGCGATCGAGGCCGGAGCCGACGCGCTCAGGCTCAACCCCGGCAACATAGGTTCGAAAGGGAACGTTCAGGCCGTCGCCAGGGCTGCGAAAGAGAAAAAAGTGCCGATCCGCATCGGCGTCAACGCGGGCTCTCTCGAGCGCGATCTCGCCGCCGAGGTCGCCGCGGGCGCGCGGAGAGCGCCGCTTCTGGTGAAGTCCGCGATGCGTCATCTCAAACTTCTGGAGGACGAGGGCTTTCGGGACGTCGTTATCAGCGCCAAGGCGTCCAATGTCGCCGAGACGATAGAGGTCTACCGCATGCTCGCCGAGACGACGGACTGTCCGCTGCATCTCGGCGTAACCGAGGCGGGGACGTTTCTTCCGGGCGCGGTGCGCAATTCCGTCGCGCTCGGCATACTGCTTTCCGAGGGGATCGGCGATACCGTGCGCGTCTCGCTCACCGCCCGGCCGGAGAAGGAGGTGCGCGTCGGGACGGAGATTCTGCGCTCGCTGTCCCTGCGCGAGCCGGGCCCGGCCGTAACGTCGTGCCCGACGTGCGGACGTACGAAAGTCGATCTGGTGCACATCGCCTCGCAGGTTGAGATCGCGCTTGAAACTCTCGCGAAAGACGGCATCAGGCTTCCTCGCGTGGCCGTCATGGGCTGTGCGGTGAATGGCCCCGGTGAAGCGAAGGGCGCGGACATCGCGCTCTGCGGGGGCGACGGTGAATTTGTACTTTATGTGAAAGGCGAGAGCGTCGGGAAGGTCGCCGAACGCGACGCCGTCGGAAAGGTGGTTGAATATGCGCTTTCTCTATAACAACGCTGCAGCCGTGATCGCGGCGGCATTATGCTCCGTGTTCGCATGGATGTACGGCGGAACCGTGGCGTCGGCGCTTTTGCCGACGATACCGTGGCTTCTCGCGCTCCTTTTGGAGATGATGCTCTGCTTCCCGCAGCGCTATCCCGGCGAAACGACGTTCGACGCCCGAAGGCGCGTCTGGCGGGCCATGAAGCGCGATCCGCTTACGTGGGTCGTCGTTTTCTTCCTCATTCTCCTTCTGGTTCCCTTCGTCAACAAGGGGCTGTGCCCGGGCTGCAATTATCCGGAAATCCATTTCGAGGGCGCGAGCGAGGCTCCTCCGTTCCCGTATCTGCCGTTCTGCGTCGACCGGCTGGAGCATCTGAACGTGACGGTGTGGTTTTTCTCCGCGCTGCTGGCGATGCTCGCGGTAAAGCATTCCCTTCTCAAAAGCGGCAAGCGCGTCGTGCTCGAAATCGTCGTCTGGAACGGCACGGCGTTGAGCGCCGTAGGTCTGATCCAGTACGTCTCCGGCGCCCAGAGCCCGCTCTGGTCGGAATGGTCGGGCGAGAAAACGTACTTTTTCTCGACGTTCGGCTACGCCAACATGTGCGGAGACTATTTCACGACCCTTTTCGCGGTCGCGATCGCTCTATGGAGAAGAAAATCGGAAGAGATCGCGTACGGCGAACGTCTCGCCGACCGTCTCACCCCGAACCGCAACAAATTCTGGAACAAGCATTATCTTCTCATTCCCGCGGTCATCTTTTTCCTCTCCGCGCTGATGACGCTGTCGCGCGCGGCGATCGTCCTCGTATGTTCGCTGGGTATGCTTTTCTTCGTCCATTCGTGCGTCTCGTCGCTGAAAAACGTGAAAAGCGTCAAGCGCGTCAAATTGATCGCGCTCAATCTCATCGTCGCCGTGTTCATAGGATTGGCGTTTTACGTCTTTTTCTTCTCGGGCGCCTCCTCGTCCGAGGACGAAGACATCCGCGGCGAGCTGAACAGGGAGATTTCGACGTTGAGCACCGAGAAAATGCTCGACCGCGCGTCCGGATACGGCCAATACCACGTCCGCGTGGCAAGGGACGTATGGCTCGATCATTTCATGTTCGGCTGCGGAGGGTGGGGGTACCGCCATTTCAGCCCGGCGAAGATGACGGACGCCGAATTCGCGTCCATCCAGAAAGTGGGAGGCGCCAACGTCCACAACGATTTTCTCCAGTTCCTCGCCGAGCACGGGCTCGTCGGGTTTCTGCTTCTCGTCACGGTGTTTCTGATGCTGCTCGCCCCCGCGGTCCGCGTGTGGAAGCGGCTGATCGCCTCGGCGGAATTCATGAAGCCCTCCAAACGCCCGCCGAAACCGGTGGCCGTGTTCGCTCTTCCGGCGGGGGCGTTCTGCCTTTTGGCGGCCGTGTTCGCGACGCTGATACATTCTCTGGCGGACTGCCCGTTGAGAAGTCCCGCGGTGATGACGCTCTTCTTCGTCGTTCTCGCGGCCGTCGACGGGTTCCTTCCGGATTTGAAAAACAAAGAAGACTGAAAACAGGAGTAAAACAATGCTTCACGTAAACGAAAACTATTCCAAGATCAAAGCCAGTTATCTCTTCACCGAGATCGCGCACAGGGTCAGCGCGCACCAGTCGGCGAACCCGGACGCCAAGATCATCCGCCTCGGCATCGGCGACGTCACCGAGCCTCTCGCCCCCGCCGTCGTGGAGGCGATGCACAAGGCCGTCGACGACGTTTCCTCCCGCTCCACGTTCTACGGATACGGTCCCGAGCAGGGATACGCGTTTCTGCGCGAAAAGGTGGCGGCGGTAGATTTCGCCGAACTCGGAGTCGACATCTCGCCGGATGAAATTTTCATTTCCGACGGGGCGAAGTGCGACTGCGGCAACATACAGGAGCTTTTCGGCGCCGATGTGAAGATTGCCGTCGGCGATCCCGTCTATCCCGTCTACGTCGACACTAACGTCATGGCCGGACGCACGGGAGCCAACGAAAACGGACGTTACGCGAATCTCACGTATCTCACGTGCGACGCCTCCAACGGTTTCGTTCCTTCGCCCGAATCCGCAGACGGATGCGACATCGTCTATCTTTGCTATCCCAACAACCCGACGGGCGCCGTCGCCACCAGGGAGCAGCTCCAGGCGTGGGTCGACTGGGCCATCGCCAACAAGGCGCTTATTCTTTTCGACGCCGCGTACGAGGCGTTCATCCGCACGCCCGGAATTCCCCATTCGATCTACGAGTGCGAAGGCGCGCGCAAGTGCGCGATCGAATTCCGCAGCTATTCGAAGACCGCCGGATTTACCGGCATCCGCTGCGGCTACACCGTCGTTCCCAAAGGCCTCGTCGCGTACGCAGCCGACGGTTCGCCGGTCGAACTGCGTCCCATGTGGATGCGCCGCCAGACGACGAAGTTCAACGGCGCGAGCTATATCACCCAGCGCGGAGCCGAGGCCGTCTACTCTCCCGAGGGCCGCGAGCAGTGCCGCGCGACGATCGACTTCTATCTCGAGAACGGCCGCCTCATGAAGGAGGCGATCGAGTCTCTCGGCTACACCGTCACGGGCGGCGGCGATTCTCCGTACCTCTGGGTCGACGCCAAGGGCGGCAGCTGGGAGATCTTCGACAAACTTCTGAAGGAGGCCAACGTCGTCACGACCCCCGGCGCCGGGTTCGGCGCGGCGGGCGAAGGGTATATCCGCATTTCGTCGTTCAATTCCCGCGCGAACGTTCTCGAGGCCATCGAGAGACTGAAAGGTGTGTTATGACGTTTTTCGCCGCCGCCGTTCTTGCCGCCGCAACGTGGTATCCCGCGCCGGACTGGACCGACAAGCCCGATCCGGTCGCGTCGGTCCACGCCAAGAAGGGCGGGCGGGTGCGATTTTACGGGGCGGCCGCCCCTAAAAGCCTCAACGCCTACGTCGACAACAACACGTACACGTCGATGATGTTCTCGCTCATGTACTCTCCGCTCATATCGACGGATACCGAGACGATGGATTTCGTTCCGTATCTGGCGGAAAAGTGGAGCGTGTCGGACGACGGGACGGAATTCGTTTTCGTGATCGACAAGAGAGCGACGTGGTCGGACGGGCATCCCGTAAGCGCCCACGACGTCAAATGGACTTTCGACGCGCTTGTCGATCCCAAGAGCGATACGGGCCCGTGGAAGACGATACTCGGCGATTTCTACAGCCCCGAGATCCTCGACGCCGGCGAAGCGCGTCCTCTGACGGTCCGTTTCCGCAAAAAGGGCAGTTCGGTTCGCAACTGGCGCGACGTGATGAACTGCGGAACGTTCTGGGTTCTGCCGAGCCACGCCTTCAGAGGTCGGGATTTCAACAAACTCGATTTTCTTAACGCTCCCTCGGGCGGTCCGTACCGCGTCACGAGAATCGAAGAGCAGGTCGAGACGGAGTATTCGCGCGTGACGACGTGGTGGCGGAAGGATTTCCCCTCGTGCAGACACCTTTTTAATTTCGACAGGATCGTCATGCGCTATTACGTCGACAACGAGAACGGATACGCCGCGCTCGTGAAGAACTCTCTCGACGTATATCCCGTATATTCCGCAAGGCTGTGGGCGAAGGCCGCCAAGGGTAAATTGTTCGACAGGAACTGGCTCGTAAAGCGCCGCGTCACCAATCACGAGCCGATCGGTTATCAGGGCTTCGCGATGAACATGCGCATCGCTCCGTTCGACGACGTCCGCGTCAGAAAGGCCATGGCCAAGCTTATCGACAGGGTGACGATGAACAGAACCATGATGTACAACGAGTATTTCATGCAGAATTCTTTTTTCGGCGACCTGTACGACGATGATAATCCGTGTCCCAACGAGCTGGTGCTTTTCGATCCCGAAGGCGCCGTGGAGCTGCTGCGCGAGGCCGGTTATGCGATGAACCCCGCCACGGGCATGTTAGAGAAAGACGGTCGTCCGTTCGAATTCAATTTTCTCTCCCGCTCGCCGTCCGACGACAAGGTTCTCGTGCCGTTCTACGCCGCGCTTAAGGGCGTCGGCATAAAGATGAACGTGATCCGCAAGGATTTCGCCAACTGGATGAAGGATATGGACGAATTCAATTTCCAGATGACATGGGCGGCGATGGGCGCGTCGGTGTTCAGAAATCCCGAGATTCTGTGGCTTTCCTCCGAGGCGGACCGCAAACAGAGCGGCAACTATACCGGGTTCAGGTCCGCCGAAGTCGACAGGCTCATCGCCGCCGAGAAGTCGATGATGACCCTCGCCGAGCGCAACGACGTGTACCGCAGGATCGACAGGCTCATCGCCGAGCAGCATCCGTACGCTTTTCTCTGGAACATATCCGCCAAGCGTCTCATATACTGGAACAAGTTCGGGATGCCCGATACGGTGCTGTCTCGCTACAGCGACGAGGAGTCGGTGCTTTCGTACTGGTGGTACGATCCTGATAAGGCGGAGGAGCTGGAGCGGGCGAAATCCAAAGGCGCGTTTCTGCCGTCGGTTCCCGTCGAGGTCGATTACGACAAAAAGATCGGAAAAGCGCAATGAGAGACGATTATGAACTTTTAGACTCCGGCGACGGACGCAAACTTGAACGTTTCGGGAAGTACGTCCTCGCGCGGCCCTGTTCGCAGGCGATGTGGCGCCCCGCGCTGCCGTCTTCGCAATGGCGTTCCGCGGACGCGTCGTTCGACCGCGAGCACGGCAACCGCTGGCACGGGCGCACGAATCTGCCCGGAGAATGGCGTATCGAGACCGCCGGCATACGTTTTAAGCTCGGAGGGACGGATTTCGGTCATCTGGGGATATTCCCCGAACAGCGCGCCCAGTGGAGGTGGATCCGCTCGAAGGTCGAGTCCGACGTCGCAGGCAGGGGCGGAGACGGACTGAAGGTGCTGAATCTTTTCGCCTACTCCGGCGGCTCCACGATGGCCGCGGCTCTCGGCGGCGCCGAAACGTGCCACCTCGACGCCTCGCGCGGCATGGTCGAGTGGGCTCGCGAGAACGCAAGGCTCAACGGCCTCGCCGATTCCCCGATACGCTGGATCACCGACGACGCCCACAAGTTCATGAAGCGGGAGATCCGCCGCGGACGATCCTACGACGGGATCATCCTCGATCCTCCGACGTTCGGGCGCGGCGCTTCCGGCGAGATGTACAAGATAGAAAGGGACCTCAAGGAGACTCTTTCCCTTGTGAAGGATCTTCTTTCCGAAAAGCCTTCGTTCGTGCTTTTCTCGTCCCATACTCCCGGGCTTTCCTGCAAGGTGGCCGAAAATATTCTCGGGCAGATTTTTCCGGCCGCGGAACTTGAGACCGGCGAGATGCTGCTCGAAGGCGGGCGTTTCGATTGTCCGAGCGGGATATTCTGCCGCGCGGTTTTCCGCTGAATTTCAAACCCGCCAAAAAGGCACGCCGACAATATTAACATTTTTTCAATTTACGGTTGCTTTAATGCGACGGATAAGGTATAATATACGCAATAATTTTTCGTTTCAAGAGAAGAAAGAAGAGGTAGAAAATGGGTACAGGTCGTACACTCCGCAAGGAATCTCACGTTCGTCCGTGCAAGACGCCCGCCGGCAAGGCTCGCAAGAACGCCGCTCAGCGCCGTCGTCTCGTCAAGTTCGGTATGAAGGAAGAAGACGTCAAGCTTATGGGCGCCGAGGAAGTCCGCGTTCTCGTTCAGCGTCCGACGCTCGTTAAAAAGCTCGTCGCCAAGCAGGCGTGAACAAGGTCTTCTCGTTAGTAGACGACAAGTTCGAGAATCCCCTCTTCGAAGTTTTCGACGGAGGGGATTTCGTTTTGTCTTCATATCGGGATGTCGAGGGTTCCCGGACCGAAATGCAGGTCTTTTTCCCCGACGAGTCCGATAAATCCCGCGCCGAAGCCGTTCTCGCCGACGCGCTCAGGGTAGTCGGATGCGATTCCTGCGTGGAATATATGAGCTTTCCCGATGAAGACTGGATTTTGAGTTATCGCCGCCATTTCAAGACGGACAGAATCGGGCGGCGGCTCCTGGTCGTCCCCGAGTGGGAGGTCGACACTCTTCAAAAGGAACCCGGCGACGAAAACCGCGCTCTGGTCGTTTTAGATCCGGGACTGGCGTTCGGCACGGGCAAGCACGAGACGACGCGCGCGTGTCTCGAATATATCGACGAACTGTCCGTTTCGGGCGGGTCGTTCCTCGATATGGGTTGCGGTTCGGGGATTCTTTCCATCGCAGCATCCAAGCTCGGCTACGAGCCGGTGGCGGGGTTCGACATCGACGCCGAGGCGGTCAAAGCGGCTGTCGGGAACGCCGGGAAAAACGGCGTTGATGTCGATTTTCGCGAGTTCGCCCTGGGGGGCGGTTCCGTCACTCTCGATTCGTCCATCGAAGCGGCCAAAGGGGTTTATCCCGATCTGGCGCTCCAAAGCCGCGCGTGCGAAGTCAAGTCGGGTGTTTTCGCCGGGGCGGACCTCGTGGTCGCCAACATACTGGGGCCGCTTCTTATCGCCTTTGCCGCCGAGATTTCCGGATACGTGAAATCCAAACTGGTGATATCGGGTATTCTTAACGAATTATATCCCGAGGTTCTCGCGGCTTTTACGGCGGCCGGTTTCCGCGAAGTGTCGCGAAAGACGTTTTCCCAGTGGTCTACCGGTCTTTTGTCCCGCTGATTTTTTTCGATAGCCGCCGCGCGAGGCGCAATATTCCGAACCCGTCGACGGTAAAGACAAAACGGTTCCGTTGGACGCTAAACCCCAAAGTTGCCACAGGCATCGGATTTTTTGGTATAATTTCAGCATTATGACAATACGAGGCTTACTTGAAAGTTGCGCGATGCGCATTCCGAACAGTGTCGCTCTTCGCTGGTGCGATGACAAGGAGTGGAAGTTTAAGACCTGGAGCCGCTTCCTGCAGGATGTGCGCGAAGTCGCCGAGGGTTACGCCACACGCTTTGGCATCAAGCCTCGCGAAGAGAATACGGCTATTATTCTTCCCAACCATCCGAACTGGATGATTTCGTATCTCGCTCAGGCGGGCGCAGGCGTTTCGGTAGTTCCGATCGACCCGAAGCTCCATAACGAGGAGGTCCGCTACATTCTCGAGAACGCCGAGGTTACGGTCGTTACGACCGACACGGCCCACCTGAGGATGTTTATGGATATCGCGCCCAAACTTCCGAAGCTTCGCGGTATAGTCGTCGTAGACGGCGTTATTTTCGACGGCCGCAAGATCGCCCAGGCCGATGTCGTGGGGCTTAAGTCGCTTATGATCCGCGACGGCGGCGAGTGGTACGACAACAACGTCGCCCAGCCTTCCGACGTCGCCTCGATCATCTATACGTCGGGTACGACCGGCAAGCCCAAAGGCGCGATGCTTACCCACTCGAACTTCCTTCACGATATCGTCGGTTCGCTCCAGTGCTTCGGGGCGAAGATCACCGACAGGGATTCGTTCTTCGTCGTTCTTCCGCTATTCCACGCGTTCTCGTTCACGACGAACTTCGTCTGCCCGATGGTCATGGGCGCCCAGATCTGCTTTATGCAGTCGCTAAGAACGGTCGTCCAGGACATCCGCTATTTAAAGCCGTCAATTCTAATGGCCGTTCCCTTGCTCGCTGAGAAGATTTACGCTAAGATCGAAGAGGCGCTCGCCGGGTCCAAGGCGGCGAAGTTCCTCTTCAAGATCGGTCTTCGCGGACCTATCATGCACATGGTTAAGCTGCGCCTCGGCGGTAAGATGCGTTTTATCATCACCGGCGGCGCGCCCTGTCCGCATCACGTTCTGAAGGGCTTTAACCGCATGCACATCCGGTTCCTCGAGGGCTACGGGCTTACCGAATGCTCGCCTGTCGTCTCCGTATGCGGTCCCGAAATCGATGCGGTCGGCTCGATCGGCAAGGCGATCAGCGGCATCGATGTCCGTATCGCCGATCCTAACGAATCTGGCGTAGGCGAGCTTCAGGTCAAAGGCAAGATCGTCATGAAGGGCTACTTCCACAACGAGGCCGCGACGGCCGAATCGTTTGACGGAGAGTGGTTCAAGACGGGCGACCTGGCCTCCATCGACAAAGACGGCGTCATTTACATCCGCGGCCGCAAGAAGGCGCTCATAGTCAACCGCGAGGGCAAGAACATCTATCCCGAAGAGGTTGAGAACTGCATCGCCAAGGAGGCGTGCGCCGCCGATATTCTCGTTCTCGGTTATACCGAGGGCGGCGTCCCTGGAGAGCGCGTCGGCGCGATCATTCATCCGAGCGAAGATTATTACAAAGAGCGCAGCGGCGGCGTTATGCCTTCCTGGGAAGAGGTCGAAAAGGCTACACAGAAGGCTGTCCAGAAGCGTTGCGCCGAGCTTGCCGACTACAAGCGTCCGAGAAAGGTTATCATCTCCAAGGAGCCTCTCGAGAGAACTTCCGTCGGTAAAATCCGCCGCGTAACCTACAAGGGTCAGCTCGACGAGTGAGAAACGTTTATCTCGTTTGGCTCGAGTGGCCCGAAAAGTGCTTCCGCATCGATGCGGAGGCACTTCGCTTCTTGCGTGAGTTGACAGGGAATGGGGAAAAGGGAAAAGGGAAAAGGGAAGAGGGAAAAGGGAAAAGGAAAAAGGGAAAAGGGAATGGGGAAAAGGGAAAAGGGAAAAGGAAAAAGGGAAAAGGGAAGAGGGAAGAGGGAAGGGTTGTGAGGGCGAGGAGTGAAGGGGAGTTTCTTAAACTCTTGCCCAAGGCGACTCATGTAATAACCTGGCATTTCCATAAAGACTGGTACAGTAAAGCGCCTAACCTTAAACTTGTCGCGACTCCGAGCGCGGGGCGCGAGCTCGTCGATTACTCCGCAGCCCCCGAGGGCGTAACCGTCCACTTCGGCGCCTACCACGGCGCGATTATCGCCGAAGCGGTCATCGGTTTTGTTTTCGCTTGGGCGCATGGATTTTTCAGGCCTGAGCTCGCCGCCGCCGATTCGCGCGGGAATACGTGGGTCAAGACGTGGCCGCGCGCGCTTTTAGGGGATAAATGCTCGCTTGTCGCAGGCACCAAGGCCGTTATTGTAGGCTACGGGCGAATCGGAAAGGCCATCGGCGCTAAGCTTGAAGCTCTCGGCGTCGAGGTCGAGGGTTTCGGGCGAAGTAATCTCGAAAAACTGCCGCAGGCTCTTAAAAAGGCGGCCTGGCTTATTTTGGCCCTGCCGAGCGATACGGGGACCGACAATTTCGTTGACGCCAGGCTCATCTCTAAATTGCCGCGAAATTGCGTTGTCATAAATATCGGGCGCGGCAATGCAATCGACGAGCCTTCGCTCGTTAAGGCTCTTGAGTCTGGCAGGATCGCGGGCGCGTATCTCGATGTGTTTCACAATGAGCCGGGTCCTCTGTTCAAAGTCGGCTCCGCCGGGAAAGGCGGAATCTTAACGCTTCCAAAGCGGAAGCTCCCGAGGAATCTCGTAAGAATGCCTCATTCGTCGGCGTTCTGCGGCGAGTATCTTAAAATGTGTTTCGAGGAATTGAAAAATGACGGGCTCATTTGAAGTAAACAGCGTTGAAGAGACATGGGGTCTGGCGCGTAAGTTCGCGGAGGTCCTGAAGCCTGGCGATGTAGTCTGCCTTGAGGGCGATCTCGGCGCGGGTAAAACGACTTTTACGCAGGGCTTGGCTGCCGCTATGGGCGTTTCGGGGCGTGTCACTTCGCCGACGTTCTGCATCGTTCAGGAACATCTCGGCGCGGACAGGCTTTTAGTCCACATGGACCTTTACCGCCTTCACGGCGAAGATGACGTAGAGGCCATAGGCTGGGAGGATTATCTCGCGCGAGGCGCGATCATGGTCGTCGAGTGGCCGGAACGCGCGGGTGCGCTGATCCCTGACAGCGCCTATCACATTACGTTCCGTTATCGTGAAGGCGAAGAGAACCGTACTGTTACGATCGACGGCGGACTCTCGGCCTATTGAACAGCAAATAGAGAAATGATATAATACGCGAAATGAAAAACATGAATATGACGACCGTTTTCAACAACCGCTGGTGGTGGCGTCTCGCTGACGAAGCAAGGCGTTAATGGTTGTCGTAACCAACAGGGAAAACGGAAAACGCGGCCTTGCTTCTGTGGGAAGCAGGGCCGTTTCGGTTTAAAACATCAATACAAGAACAAAAATGAGCACGATTCCTTATAAGACATATCTTAACGAGACGGAACTTCCCGAAGCGTGGTACAACGTCCGCGCCGACATGAAAAAGAAACCCGCTCCGCTTCTTGATCCGACGACATTGAAACCCGTCGACGTCTCCGCGCTCGAGCGTGTCTTCTGCAGGGAGCTTGCCGCGCAGGAACTGGACGACACTTCGCCTTATATCGAAATTCCGGGCGAAATCAGGGACTTCTACAAAATGTTCCGTCCGTCCCCTCTTGTCCGCGCGTACTTTCTCGAGAAGGCGCTCGGAACGCCCGCCGAAATTTACTATAAATTCGAGGGCAACAACACCTCCGGCTCCCACAAGCTCAACAGCGCCGTCGCCCAGGCGTACTACGCGAAAGCCCAGGGCCTGAAGGGCGTGACGACCGAGACCGGCGCGGGCCAGTGGGGAACGGCGCTTTCGATGGCGTGCTCCTTTTTCGGGCTTGATTGCCGAGTTTACATGGTAAAGTGTTCTTATGAACAGAAGCCCCACCGCCGCGAGGTTATGCGCACGTACGGCGCGGCGGTCACGCCCTCGCCTTCGATGACGACCGAAGTGGGGCGCCGTATCAACGCCGCCCATCCCGGAGCCACGGGATCGCTCGGCTGCGCGATTTCGGAGGCGGTCGAGGACGCCGTCAACCGCGAAGGATACCGTTACGTTCTCGGCAGTGTTCTGAACCAGGTTCTTCTTCATCAGTCTATAATAGGTCTTGAAACGAAGGCGGCTCTTGATAAACTTGGCGTCAAACCCGACATCGTCATCGGCTGCGCGGGCGGAGGATCCAATCTCGGCGGTCTTGTTTCGCCGTTCATGGGCGAGATGCTGCGCGGCGAGAACTCCTACCGCTTTATCGCGGTCGAGCCGTCGAGCTGTCCTTCGCTTACGCGCGGACGCTACGCATACGATTATTGCGACACGGGGCGCGTTTGTCCGCTGATGAAGATGTATACGCTCGGACACGACTATATGCCGAGCGCGAGCCACGCGGGCGGGCTCAGGTACCACGGAATGTCATCCACGCTGTCGGAGCTTCTCGACCAGGGTCTCATGGAGGCGACGAGCGTCACTCAGACCCAGGTTTTCGAGGCGGCGAGAATGTTCGCCCGCACGGAGGGCATTCTGCCCGCGCCCGAGTCGGCCCATGCGATTCGCGTCGCGGTCGACGAGGCCGTTAAATGCCGCGAGAGCGGCGAGAAAAAACGGATCGTTTTCGGCCTTACCGGCACAGGGTACTTTGACATGTACGCTTACGGGAGATTCAACGACGGTGAGATGTCGGATTACGTTCCGGGCGACGCCGAACTTGAAGAGAGTTTCGCTAAATTGCCCAAGGTATGAAGACGGGTCCCTTTTTGGTATAATATGACATTATTCATACACAGTCAGGAAGAACAATGAAAAAGTTTTTAAGCGCTAACGAAGCCGTTGCCCACGCCGCCGCCCAGGCGGGCTGTATTGTCGCGTCCGCCTATCCGGGTACGCCCTCGACCGAGATTCTCGAGAATGTCGCCAAGTTTAAGGATACCGTCAGATGCGAATGGGCGGTAAACGAAAAAGTCGCCATGGAGACGGCGATCGGCGCTTCGATGGCCGGATTCCGATCGCTCACCGCGATGAAGCACGTCGGTCTCAACGTCGCGATGGATCCTCTGATGACGTTCACGTACGTGGGCGCGACGGGCGGTATGGTCATCATCTCGGCCGACGATCCGGGGCTTCACTCCTCCCAGAACGAGCAGGACAACCGCAATCTCGCGAAGTTCGCCCGCGCGGCGCTTCTCGAGCCGGCCGACAGCCAGGAGGCCTACGACATGGTTCTCGAGGCGTTCGAGATTTCCGAGAAGTTCGAGGTTCCGGTAATCATCCGTCTGACGACGCGCACGAGCCATTCCTCTTCTCTCGTCGAGCTCGGCGACTTTAATCCCAAGCCTCATCCTCAGATTCCTTACGTCAAGAACATCAAGAAGACGATTCCCGTTCCTATGTTCGCGCGCGGCCACCGCCTCGCCGCCCAGGAGCGTACGGCCGCGATGTCCGCCGCGTCCTGCGAAAGCGCGCTTAACAGGATCGTTCACGGCCGCAAAGATCTCGGTATCGTGACGAGCGCCGTCGCGTATCAGTACGTAAAGGAGATTTTCCCCGAGTTTTCGATTCTTAAACTCGGCTGGACGAATCCGCTTCCTAAAAAGCTCATCGCCGATTTCGCTTCTTCGGTCGAGAAGCTTCTCGTCGTCGAAGAGCTCGATCCTTTCCTCGAAGATCAGATCCGCGCGATGGGCATCAAGGTCGTTGAGCACAAGACCGAACTTAACATGCTCGAGCTTAACGCCGACAGACTCCAGAATCTTCGTCATGAACTTCTCGGCGATGTCCCCGAGGCGAAGGTCGCCTCCGTCGACACGACGCTCCCGACCCGTCCGCCCGTACTTTGCGCGGGATGCGGCCATCGCGGCGTATTCTATGTTCTGAACAAGCTTAAAGCGACGGTCACGGGCGACATCGGCTGCTACACGCTCGGCGCGTTTCCTCCGCTCAACGCGATGGACACGACGATCTGCATGGGCGCGTCGATCGGCAACGCCGCAGGTATGAAGAAGGCCGGCTACAAGGGCCGCGTCGCCGCCGTGCTCGGCGACTCCACGTTCTTCCATTCCGGAATGACCGGTATTTTGAGCGCGCTTTACAACAACACTCCCGTTACCACGATCGTTCTCGATAACCGCATCACCGGCATGACCGGACATCAGGAGAACCCGGGCAGCGGTAAGACGCTCGCGGGCGATACGGCTCCCGTTTCCGAAATCGCCGAGATCGCGAAGTCGATGGGTTACAAGAAGGTTGTTACCGTTCCCGCCGAAGATCTCGCCGAGCTCGAGCGCGTTCTTGTCGACGCGATGGACGGCGACGAGGCGGCGCTCGTCATCGCCTACGCTCCATGCCGTATCGCGGCGAAACTCACCAAGGCGGGTCTCGTCGAGGTCGATGCCGAGAAGTGCAAGGCGTGCGGCGCGTGCTTCAAGATGGGCTGCCCCGCGATGACGCGCGGTAAGGAGATTCGTTCAGGCGCGTTCCAGATGGTCGTCGACGCTAACCAGTGCGCCGGCTGCACGCAGTGTTCCCAGGTTTGCAAATTCGACGCGATCAGGCGCGTCCGGTAAAAAAGGATTCGGGGTATGGCGAAAGTTGTTTTGAAAAAAGGGCGTGAGCGTTCTTTGATTCGTCGCCATCCCTGGATTTTTTCTGGCGCGATCGAATCGGCGGACGAAGGGGTAGAGGCCGGCGATATAGTCGAGGTCGTTTCGGCGGGCGGTGCGACGCTCGGCTTCGGCGCATATTCCCCCGCCTCACAGATCCGCGTCAGAATGCTTATCTTCGGGCATAGACCCGTTGAAATCGCCTCCCTCGTTCGCGATCGCGTTTTCGCGGCGGTCGCGAGGCGTTCCGATTTCTTTGTCGGCGGCTATACCGACGCCGTTCGTCTTATTAACGCAGAATCGGATTTGCTTCCCGGCGTAGTCGTTGACTTTTATGCCGGTTGGGCGGTATGCCAGATGACTTCGGCCTTCGCCGACAGATATAAAGATCTGATCGCCGATGCCGTTATGACGGCCGCGCCCGGTTGTATGGGCGTCAGCGAGAGACTCGATGTCGACGTCCGCGCCAAGGAAGGCCTTATGGTCGGCTCGTTCGCCGTTTTGAAGGGAGAAGAGCCGCCGGAACAGATTGAAATAAAGGAAGGCGACTGCAAGTTTCTCGTCGACGTTCGAAAGGGCCACAAGACTGGCTTTTATCTCGATCAGCGCGAAGCGCGCGCTGCCGTCGGCGCGCTCGCCACGAACTGTGAAGTTTTGAACTGCTTCTCGTACACGGGCGGCTTTGGCGTATTTGCGCGCGCGAACGGCGCGGAGAAGGTGACTCAGGTCGATATTTCCGGCGACGCGCTCGCGCTCGCGAAGAAGAACGCCGAACTTCTTGGGCTTTGCCACATCAATACCGACTTTGTCGAGGCCGACGTCTTTAAGTTTCTGCGCTCGTGCCGCGATGAGAACAGGACGTTTGATCTTATCGTTCTCGATCCGCCGAAGTTCGCGGAGTCGAAGTCCCAGGTCATGAAGGCGGCGCGTGGATACAAGGATATCAATCTTCTTGCGATGAAGCTTTTGCGTCCAGGCGGTCATCTCGCGACGTTTTCGTGCTCTGGCGCGATGACGGGCGACCTGTTCGACAAGATATTGATGGAAGCTGCCGAAGACGCCGGGCGCGATTTCCAGATTGTCTCGCGCACGCGCCAGGCGGCGGATCATCCCGTGCTCGTCTCTTTCCCTGAAGGGCTTTATCTGAAAGGAGTAATACTTCGTGCGGTATAAATATTCTTTTTTTGCCGTTTTGGCCGCCCTCGTCTGCGCCTTGAACGTTTCCGCGAAGGTTATTGTGCCGCGTCCTCCGTTAAGGCCGACGCCGGTTATAACGGTCGGCGATCTTAGAGGGAACGAAACGAATGTAATTGTCGAAGCTAAAGAGACCGTTGCGTCGGAGAACGCGTTTTTCAAGCGCGTTAAGGTTAATCTTACATTTACGAATCCGAACGCTCGCGTAATGTCTGGCGAATTAGAGTTTCCGATTCCCGACGGCGCATTCGTGTGCGGCTACGCGCTTGAGATTAACGGCGATATGATTCCCGGTGTCATCTGTGAGAAGGAGAAGGCGCGTGTAGCGTTCGAGAACGAAACCCGTAAGCGCGTCGATCCCGGTATTGTCGAGCACGTTAAAGGCAATATCTGGCGCACGAGAATATTCCCGCTTAATCCTAAAATTCCGCGCAAAGCCGAGGTCGAATATATCGTAGCTAAAGACGATATCAAGCCGACCGAGATTTTCGAGCGCGATGGTGAAGATGTATTTGTCGCGGCTTATTCTGGCGAAGAAAAGAAGTCGCAGTCGATTGCCGATAAGATTTCATCGTTTAATAAGGGCGTAATTATTTGGGATTCGAGTATGAGCGCGAAACAGTTCGCCGCCGCCTGGCGCAAGAAACTTGAGGCGCTCCCTGAGGACGGTAAGTGGCGTTTAATTGTTTTTAATTGTGACGCTAAGTTATATCCGACGGCTTTTACTAAAGAGAATCTTCTTAAAGAGATTGATGCGCTCGTTTACGATGGCGGCACTTTAATAGATGCGGCGATTGAGAAGTTTAAGTATATTAGGTTTAAGCCTGCTAAGGATTTGTCGGGCGCTCTTCTTTTTACGGACGAGATTGATACGATGGGGCTTACGGCACCGAAGTATGAAGATATGGCCAATGTAATAGTCGCCTCGCGCGACGATGCGCCCGTGCGTCCGATAGAGGTAAGGAAACTTGGCGCCGACGAGAAGATTCCTGACGGCGCAACCGCTAATAACGGAAGATTACTCGCAACCGTCTGGGCTAAACGCCGTATGAGCGACCTCGCCAATCAGGCCGATAGCCGCAAAGATGAGTTTCTTAAACTCGCTCGGAAGTATTCCGTCGCGGGTCCCAATCATTCTCTTATTGTTCTTGAGACATTGGAGCAATATTTAGAGCATGATATCGAGCCGAACGAAAGTATGAGTTTCCATAGCGAATGGAAAAAGCGCCGCGCAGCGCAGGATGATCCGATCGCCCTTAAAAAGGCGAAGGCGGATCATGAAGCGAATCTCCTCAAATATTGGGAAGAGCGCGTAAAGTGGTGGAATAATCCTAAGCCTCCCAAGCGCACTCCAAAGAGCGGAGTTTTTGATGTGGCTCATTTGGATGCCGAAATGGCCTCTTCTTCGTCACCTGCAATGGAGTCGACCCCTGCTACTGGCGCGAGAGCTTTTCGCAGAGAAAGACGCAGTGAGATGATGGCGAATGTGGCGGCGGGATGGCGGTCTTCGGCACCGCAGGCAGAATGCAAAGAGGCGCCGCAAGCTGCGGTTCACTCGTCTGCTCCGACCGTCTCGCTTAAGGCGTGGGATCCTAAAACTCCGTATCTTGAGCCGTTGAAAGCCGCATCCGATAAGGACGAAGCATATAAAGCATATTTGAAGGAGCGCGAGAAGCACGGTCAGTCTCCGGCGTCTTATCTTGATTGCGCGGGATGGTTCTACAAGGCAAAAGAGAAAAAGATTGCGGACAAGATTATTTCGAATCTTGCCGAGTTTAAGTTAGAAGACGCTGCGCTTTGGCGCTCGATGGGCTGGCGCGCGCGTGAGGCGAGGAGTTACGAGCTTTCGATTCTCGCTTTCCGTAAGGTTCTTAAACTGCGCGGCGAAGAGGCGCAGTCGAGGCGCGATCTCGCGCTTGTTTTGGCTGAATACGGAAAGTGGCTCAGAAATTTCGCCTCGAATCCGTACGCACCGCAGCCTTATATTGAAGAGGCGATGAAACTTTTCGCCGATGCGGCATTCAATGTCCGTGCTCGTAAGAGCGGTAGTCGCGGCAATGATTTTCAGGTTTCGATCATCGCGCTCGAAGAGTTGAACGGCTTGATTTCGTGGGTTGAGTCTGAGGAGTGGCATAAGGGTAAAAAGCCTAAAGTACCTGAGTTTGACGCTGCGTATCGTCGCAATCTTCCGGTCAAGCTTAGAATCGTCATGAGCTGGGATGTCGATCAGACCGATATTGATATTCACGTTCTTGAGCCGAACGGAGAAGAGGCGTTTTACAGGAATCGCCGCACGGCTGAGGGCGGGTTTGTTTCGGAGGATGTTACGACGGGCTACGGTCCAGAAGAGTATCTTAAAAAGGACCTGGAGCGCGGCGTTTATAAAATCTGCTCAAATTATTTCGCCTCTCATCAGACTTCGCTTACGGGGGCTGCGACGATAACGGTTTGCGTATACACTGATTGGGGAACGAAGGACGAAAAGTTTGAGCTCATCACTTTCCGCCTCGATAAGCCAAAAGAGAAAGTTCTTATTGGCGAGGTGAAATTGTAATGTGGCATTTGTTTGGTTTTTTTGACCTATCCTTGACGATGTGAAAATGATATAATAAATGCGTTTTAAGGATGAATTACTACTAGTATGTGCATGCTTGACGAGATACGGGCGAAGCGTGATGAGATATACGCTATTGCAAGGGCGCACAAAGCCGAAAAGCTTTGGATGTTCGCTATTTAACAATGAAAGGAAGAAAAGACAACTGATTGAAACTTTTATACCGGTCATGGTATCGAAGATGGCCGGCTTCTCCACTTGGTTAGTAGTTAATAGAGAGGTAGAAGGTGAAGGTTAAAGGTGAACAGCGGAGTGATATTTTTTTAAAATAAAGAAAATATCAATTGTTCATCTTCACCTAAAATCTTCACCTAAATCAAAATTCTAAACTAAACCAAGGAGTGAGAGAGTGCGTAGGATGGGAAACCTAACCTGCGCAACGTACGCGAATCAGCGTATGACGCTTTACTCAAAAATCGGCAAAATTTTAGTTCTAAGGCGGAATACGATGATCTCGCTACGTGGGTAATCCACGTGGCGTGTTTTCATCATTCATGTTTTAGAATGGGCGTTTGCCGATGCCTTGAGTAAGACGTGGTGAATTGGAAACACGCCACTTCTTTTTTCCGCGCAAGGGAGTGAGTTGTGAAACAAAGTGCGGGAAAAGGAAATATGATTAATGGCAATGATCGATGTGTTAAAGTGGGATGCAGCTCCAAGAGTTGTTGCTTTCCGATTTGACAATTGTGAATTAAATAATAAGTCGCAGTTAATTGTTTCAGAGTCGCAAGAGGCGGTTCTTGTTAAGGAAGGCTTGCTTTATGGGCCAATAGGTCCAGGACGTCATACTCTTGAAACTAAAAACTTTCCTTTTCTTACCAAAATGGTGACAGCGCTCACTATGAATAAGAAAACACCATATACTGCAGAGGTTTGGTTTCTATCGAAATCAGTCCCATTAGATATTAAGTGGGGTACATCGGACCCTATTCTTCTGGAAGACCCTAAATATCATATTGCATTGCCGATTCGTGCCTTTGGACAGTATGGGATAAAGATTGTTGACTCATGTCGTTTTTTGGCTCGACTCATGGGAAGACTCCCTGCGTTTACGGAAAAGACTCTCGCAGCTTACTTTAAAGGAGTGATAGTCACTAGAGCAAAAGCTGTAATTGCTTCGGTGATGGGGAGCGATAGATGTTCTTTATTGCAAATCGGTACTAAATTAAATGAAATTTCTTCTATATTAGAAAAGAATATTTCTGAAGATTTAGCAGATTATGGATTGGAACTTCGTTTGTTCATGGTTAATTCAATATCTACTGATGACAACGATCCTTCGATAGTTCAGCTTAAGAAAGCGTTAGCTAAAAAAGCTGAGATGGATATTATTGGTTATTCATATCAACAAGAACGATCGTTTGATGCATTGCAAGCGGCTGCAGGAAACGAAGGTAGTGCAGGAGCAATGATAGGAGCAGGAATGGGGCTTGGTGTTGGAGTCGGAATTGGCTCGCCAATGGGGAATGCAATGGCATCAATAGCTCAGGAGGTAAATCCAATAGGAGTTAGATATTGTATAAACTGTGGCGCTGTCTTGCCTAATAAGGCAAAGTTTTGTCCGGGATGTGGTGCGAAAGTTTTATAAGGAGGTAAAAAGATGTCGTTTAACCAAAAGATGATATTGTTGCTGACTGTGTTTGCAGTAGGTATTACCGCTGTTGTCACATTTACAATCTTTAATCCTCCGTATTCAGGTAA
This sequence comes from Kiritimatiellia bacterium, assembly GCA_045630425.1. GTDB lineage: Bacteria > Verrucomicrobiota > Kiritimatiellia > RFP12 > UBA1067 > UBA1067. The sequence continues at coordinate 22,368 of JAZQTB010000116.1, forward strand.
TTTTATTCTTTCATTTATTGTGCTTTCCTTTTCAGAGGTGTTGTTTGGTGCATTTTGGATTCAACAGATTAGTAAACAGGATGCGGTATTGCCAATGTCCATTGGTGTATGGGGAATAAATATGGGTTACTTTTTATTCGCACTTATATCAACCTTGTTTACGGGGGTGGATGAGAAATATTATATATTGCTTCATATAGTTGGATTTTCTATTTTTGTGATGACGCATTTATTCTTTCGGATGCTTGAGCGTCATATCGAGGAACATTCTAAAGATGATGAGCCAGAGCGAAGAATTGAACGTGCAAAAGTAACATGGAGGTAAAAAATGAAATGTGAATATTGTGATAATTTTATTTCTACAGATATGCAGCGTTGCCCAAGTTGCGGGGCTACAATAAATATTTCATCCGAAGTTCAATCTGAGGATATTATGAAACATAATGTTGGATATATGAATCCTATGTATTCACAACCCTTATATAAAGAACAAACAGTTCAACCACTTCTTGCAGACTGTCAAAGTCGGGTTGCATATATCTTATTAGGGTTTTTCTTGGGCGTGTTTGGAATACACAATTTTTATGCGGGATATGTGGCACGAGGAGTCGGACAATTACTTTTGACGATTGTTTCTTTTGGCTGTCTTAGTTGGATTTCGTGGATATGGTCGATAGTGGAAATTGTTGTAGTGACAAAAAATGCAAAAGGGATTGAGTTTCGGTGAATTTCTCAAAATGAGAAACATCAGTCTTATTTGTCTCTCCTAGGATAAGGCTGGTTTAGTTAAAAAGGAGAAAAATAAAGGAAAAAAAACAAATGAAAGAGTCAAGATTCACTGGCGGATTGCTAGGAATGATAGGTACATACATTCTGATGGTTTTGCTTACTGCAATTACGTTCGGTCTCGCGGTTCCGTGGGCCCTATGCATATGGCAGAAATGGCTCGCTGACCATACAGTTATTGATGGCAAGCAGGTTATTTTTGATGGTAATGGCTTGCAGTTGTTTGGCAACTATATTAAGTGGTACTTCCTAACTGTTGTTACCATAGGTATTTACAGCCTTTGGTTGCCGATTAAATTTAAGCAGTGG
>JAZQTB010000117.1:0-4081 GCA_045630425.1 Kiritimatiellia bacterium
CCCACAGCATGACATGTGCGGCGGAGATTGCTGCCGCCAGCCGAGCGGAAGCTTTTCAGATGTGGCGAATTGCGCTGGTCTGCGACCCGAAGACGTACTCGTGTACGTCGAGCGGTCGCAAGGACGCGCAAATCGACCATATCAAAAGGTGAGCACGGTTGCAGCAACATCCGCCGCGATATGAAAAGTCACGACAAGAAATGAGGAATAATAAGATTGTGGTTATTACTGTTGCACAGAATGAATAAAAGCAAAGGGACAGGTGGGGATATTCCAGGGAATATCCGCTGTCAAAGCTGAACGCGATTCGGGTCATTCTAAGCCGAAAAACGAAGCGATCTTGAAAAGTTCCCTCAGTTTGCCGTCGGGCGAAGAAGCTTTCAAATCTTTGACGAGCGCTACATCCGGCGATCCCGCTTTATAGACGAAAACCCTCCTTCCGGATGCGCGAATAAGACCTATGCCCCTTTCCGCCGCGACTACACGAAGCTCCGAAAGTTTTACAAGCCGCTGCGCCGCCGAAGGAAGCCGGCCGTAACGGTCGACAAGTTCCTTTTTTATAGAGCGCACGTCCCGCGCATTACCCGCCTCAGCAAGCCGCTTCATAAAGCCCATGCGCTGAGAATCCTCTTCGATGTAATCGTACGGCAGAGCGGCGACAGAACCGTCATCCTCCGATGACGGCGAAAAAACGATGAAATCCAGATTCAGCTTCACATCGACCACATCGCTCGGCTTCTCGCCTTTCAACATCGCCACGGTACGTTTGAGAAGCTGGCAGTAAAGCGTAAAACCGACCGCCGCGATATGGCCGGACTGCTCCGAACCTAAAAGATTCCCGGCGCCGCGCAGTTCCAGATCGCGCACCGCGAGCGCGAACCCGCCGCCGAGGCCGCCGTGACGCTTGAGCGCCGCGAGTCTTTCGCGCGCGTCCGAATCGACGGATCCTGCGGCCGGCAGAAGAAAAACGGCGCGTCCCTGGACCGCCGAGCGGCCGACACGCCCGCGGAGCTGATAAAGATCCGCAAGGCCGAACGTATGGGCGTCGGAAACGAGTATCGTGTTGGCCCGAGGAATATCTATCCCCGATTCTATAATCGTCGTAGAAAGCAGGAGATCGTATTCGCCGCGCTCGAACGAACGCATCTTACGCGCGAGCGTTTTTGAATCCATCTGGCCGTGGGCTGTGACTATACGCACTTGGGGACATATCTCGCGAAGACGTTTTTCGACCTTGCCCATAGTCGTCACGCGGTTATGGAGGAAAAACACCTGACCTCCGCGCGCCAATTCAGATTCGACAGCGCTTCTTACTATAATATCGCTGTCGCGAACCACCGTTGTCTCGACCGCGACGCGTTCACGGGGCGGAGAACTTAAGAGCGAAAGATCCCTCGCTCCCGTCATCGACATGTAAAGCGTTCTCGGTATCGGCGTCGCCGACAGCGTAAGAACGTCCGCCGTCGCCCTCAAGCGCTTCAGAAACTCCTTATGCCTTACGCCGAAACGCTGTTCTTCGTCGATGATTATAAGACCGAGATCCTTGAACCTGATCTTGGCGGAAAGAATGGCGTGGGTTCCGATGACGATGTCGCACGCGCCCGTCCTAAGACGCTCGAAAGTCCCCTCGTGAATTTTTCCGCTCTGAAATCTCGAAACGGATTCGATTCTGACCGGAGTGCCGTCGAAGCGCGATGTAAACGTCTCGAAATGCTGCTCGGCGAGAACCGTGGTGGGTGCGAGAACGGCGGTCTGCTTACCGTTCAGCGCGGCGATATAGGCAGCGCGCATCGCAACCTCGGTCTTGCCGTAGCCGGCGTCTCCGCAGATAAGGCGGTCCATCGGCCTCGGCGAGGAAAGATCTTTTTCAATCGCCTTGATCGCCGCGAGCTGGTCGTCCGTCTCCTCGTACGGAAACGCCGCGTCGAAAGCCTCGCGACCCTCGCAGTTCACATCGTACGCATACCCCGGAGCGGTCTCGCGCTCGGCCTGCGTCCTCAGAAGCGCCGCCGCCAGATCCGCAACGGCCTTCTGAGCGTCGAGTTTGTCTTTATTCCACCTTTTCCCGTCCAACCGATGGAGTCTTACTTCCTGCCCTTTGACGCCGACATATCTCGAAAGAAGATGCGCCTGAGACGCGTTGACGTGCAGTTTCGCGCCCTCGTCATACTCGATCGTGAACACTTCGGTGCGGTTACCGTCCAAAATGATTTCAGACGAACCGACAAAGCGTCCGACACCGTACTCAAGATGAACGACATACTCGCCAGGTTCAAGATCGTCGAAATCGTTGAGGCGTGCGCCCTGTGGGGCAGCCGCCTTCCTGACACGGGCTTTTCGCTTGGTAAAAACCCTGTCGGCCTTTGTCACCACCGCAAGGCCCTGAAACCCTTCACACGGCGGAATTTCAAAGCCGCCGGAAAGACCGTCAAGCGAAACAATATGCTCACCGCGCCTTTCAGCCGCCGATAGATGCCGCGAAAGCCGCGTGCGCGCCGCGTCAAAGAGCTCTGGGTGATGAGCCTCGGCGATGTCCAGCTCGCCGAATCCCGGCAGCGGCACCGTCTGGAAATCGGCCAGCGCCGTACCGCGCGGCAGAGGCTCGCCCGTGTAGACCCTGAGAAACACATTCTTTATGAACCGCTCGGCATCGTAGGCGTTATGATCGAGAACGAGAGCGGCGGAGCCGGACGGAAGAAAATCCGTCAAATAAGAGAGCTCTTGCTGAAAGTCCGCATCTTCTTTCGCTGAAATGATTTCGGCCGACCGAATTCTTTCGAGAGAACGCTGGGTCGCGGCGTTGAACGTCCTGACGCTTTCAAGGTCTTCGCCGAAAAACTCGCATCGTACCGGAAACTCGTCGCCTGGACTCCAGATGTCCACGACTCCGCCGCGTTGCGACCAGTCGCCCTCCTTCTCGACCATTCCGATGCGGTCATAGCCGAGTTCAGCGATTTTTGAGACAACTTCCGAAAATCTCGAAACTCCTTCCTCAAGACGCAAAGAAGGAGACGACGTGGACGCCACGGGACGTGCGATCGACGCGAACGGAGCGACGATCACGAGCGGATACGGATTCAAAGACCAGGCCTTGAGCGCAGCGAGGGTTTTCGAGCGTGCTCCTAAAGACGACCTGTCTCCCTGAACCGAAGGAGGAAATTCCGCGATGCGAACATTATATGCCGAAGGCGCGATATCGCGCGAAGACGACAGAAGAGTTAAATCGTCGAAGAGTCTGTCGGCGGCGGGAAGACCTTCAGTAATCGCGACAACAACGCGCGGGGATGAAGACGCCGCGAGAGAAAGCGCGACGAACGCGTCTGCCGAGCCCGTAAGAGACGACAACCCAACGCCCCCGCCGGACCTGAGTGCGGGGTCGACAAGACGAGATGCGAAAATTTCAAGCGCATCCTTCATAGAATCGACGACAACATGTTACCTTATCGTCTTAGGCGTTCAGTAAAAAAAAATGGAGGTGGGAAGCGGAGTTGAACCGCTGTAAGCGGATTTGCAGTCCGCGACCTAACCGCTCGGCCATCCCACCTTCTTAAGTCGGTTGCCAGATATTATATCATATCCGCAACGAACTCTCAATCACGTCTGACAACTATATGTTTTATCGGACGCAGCAAAAATGGTCGGAGCGACGAGATTTGAACTCGTGACCTTTTGCACCCCAAGCAAACGCGCTACCAGGCTGCGCTACGCCCCGACGTGTCGTGATCCAGATATTCACGAAATTGGTAGCGGGGGCTGGATTTGAACCAACGACCTTCAGGTTATGAGCCTGACGAGCTACCAGGCTGCTCCACCCCGCAATCTGGAAATCCCTTGACCCGGGATTTAAATGGCGCGCCCAGCAGGAGTCGAACCTGCAACCCTCAGATTCGTAGTCTGATACTCTATCCAGTTGAGCTATGGGCGCAAATATAAGCTGGCGGCGTCCTACTCTCGCACGGGCGAGTCCCGCACTACCCTCGGCGATGGAGAGCTTGACTTCTGTGTTCGGAATGGGAACAGGTATTTCTTCTCCTCTATGGCCACCAGCAAAAAGCTGTAAGTTGAAAACTTAAGAGAACTG
>JAZQTB010000118.1:0-3608 GCA_045630425.1 Kiritimatiellia bacterium
CGGACACTCCCGGCAAGCAACGGAGACGCGCATTTGGAGCCGAGATAACGAAGAATGTAAGTTTGGTATCGTATGCGGTAAGCGCGCTTTGTGCGACGCGACGAACTCCCACAGCATGACATATGCGGCGGAGATTGCTGCCGCCAGCCGAGCGGACCCTTTTCAGATGTGGCGATTTGCGCTGGACTGCGACCCGGAGGCGTACTCGTGTACGTCGAGCGGTCGCAAGGACGCGCAAATCGCCCATATCAAAAGGTGAGCACGGTTGCAGCAACATCCGCCGCGAAATGAACAGTCACGACAAGAAATGAAAAATAACAAGATTGTGGATATTACTGTTGCACAGAATTGGAGAGTGAGGGTCCCCTTTGGAGATAATAGAATAGTTGAGTTAAGATAAGGTTTAAGTTGAAGTCGAGAGTTGAAGTCGAACATTGGAATTGGTAGATTTTATAATAGAGAATTTATAATTCCATTGTTCCACTTCAACTTCGACTTGAATGCCAAAGTGGCAGTGGAAGGTCTGACCGTTTTGTGCCAGAATTTTTTAGTTTTTTAATGTCATGATGAAACAAGATGTAATAGATATGTTATAATATTCGGCTATCAAAATAAGTAATTTCAAGGTTATATAACGTCTAAAATGAGAATATTAATTATACTTTTTCTATTGATTTCTTGTCGTTTCTTGATGGCGTTGCCTCTTGAAAGACAGGAATTTTCACTTGTCTACGGGTGGAATGCGATTTATATGCAAGTTCAGCCCCAAAAGCCGATTGAAGAGGTCTTTGCTGAATGGCCGGTAAAGTCGGTTGGCTTTTATGATCCTTCGTCATTTCTCTCCACGCGTCAATTCTCGGCCGAGTGGGATAGCGAGAATCTTAATTTGCCGCCCATTACGATGTGGCATCGTGATTATCCTGAAGCTTCAGAGATAAAATATATTCCTTCTGGCTCTGTATGTATTTTATTCAGTACAAATTCGATAAAAACGACTGTTTCGGTTACTGGTGTTCCGGCGGCTCCTCGCCAGACTTGGCATATTACAGATACGAACGAAGTGTATAATTTTGTAGGCTTTTCACTTCAAAAAGGACAGCGTGTTACACCTCAGGATTATTTGGAAGGATTTTTGGAGAATGTCCAACAAGGTGGATTTTTTAAGCTTTCTGGTCGAAACGAACAAAAGTCTCCGACTCTCATGTCTCTTTATCAATCCGATACATTTTCAGACGGCGATGTTCTTCTTGCCGCCTCTCGCATACAAAGCAATTGGTCGGGTGTTTTAAACGTCTCGCCTATGAATGGGCTTAATTTTGGAACTGATCTTGTGCAGCAGACACTTGCCATTCGTAATGACGGTACTGCTCCCAGAACGGTTGCTGTTGATATTGTTGATGGGATTTTAGAGACAGGGCAAAAATTGCGTCCATCTTATCTTCATACTCGTGATGCCGATGTAGCCTTAACTAACGCTGTTTGGACTTCTTGTGCTGACGGGCAAACTCGCTTGGCTCAAAAGTTTCTTGCGAGCGGAGAGACGTGGAGATTTCAGATTGGCTTAGATAGAAAAGCGCTCGCAGGATATCAGCGTGGGATTTCGCTCGGGGCCATTCTGCGCATAACAGATGTCGACGGTAAATCTAAAATGCGTGTTGATGTTCCGATGATCGCAGAAACATCTGGTGATGTAGATGCTTCCCAATGGCCAGCTGGGTTATGGGTCGCCGATGTAGCTTTCAATCAGATTAAATCCCCCGGGGACACGCATGAGACTGAAACAGGCGGAGAGATGAAAGTTAGACTTCCGATTCATATTGATGCGAACGGAACGGCTCGTCTATTGCAGCGCGTTGTTGTTGCGGGCGAAACTAATGAAGATGGCGCATTCGATTATCGCCTTTATGCAGGGTCTGCCGCTATTCCGCAATCGGCTAAAACCGTTATGCGTATCAGCGCTGTTACACTTCCTACAGAAACGCCTGTAATTCTCGGTCAAGGAGGCCTTTCGGATAAAGCCGTGTTCGAGTTTACCGTTTCAGGCGGGGGATCCACGAGTCTTTTACGTCATCCGCTCCATCCGCGTCATGACGGCCTCGATTGGGATTTTAAGACGGCGGCACCATCAGGCGATAATATTAATAACTATAAATATGATAAAAAGCCCGAGACTTTCTCTGTTCAAAATAAGATTGAGCTGAATTTGGATATGAATGGCGGCGAAGCGTCATGGAATCCTGAAAAGACGAAAAACGGAACTGTTAAGTGGACGCTTAATGGTCTTCGTCATGAAGGGGCTATAACAATTTCAGGCAAAATGACTTTAAAGCATGTTTCACCTAAGGGGAATGTTGTTTTGGAGTAGTTTAGTGATTAGTCGTTAGTGATTAGTCGGTAGTAAAAATTTAGAAAGGAATAAAAGATGAAAAAGAGTGTTGTTATGATGATGGCGATGTTGGCCACAGCTTATGTGCGGGCGGCGGGAGGCGCGTTTACCTATCAGGGAGTTTTGCTTAACAGCGACGGAACTGCGATGACCGGTACAAAGACGGTTGAATTTAGGCTATATTCAACGCCAGAAGAAGGTGAAGCTATGTGGGCTCGCGCTTATAACGTTCTTTTAGATTCTACAGGGCTTTTCAGTACTGAATTATCAGACGCTCTCGGTTCTAAAATTTCCAATTCACCTGATAAAACGCTTAATCAGATTTTCGCTCAAAGCGCGACGAATAATCTTTATATCGGTATGACGGTTGTAGGTTCAAGCGGCGAAATTGTTCCGCGTCAAAAGTTGCTCGCCGTTCCATACGCGACATTCGCCTCAGATGTGTCATCGGCGAGCGGTGATTTTACGGTAAAGGGCAATTTGACGGCCAACGAGGCTAAAATCAATAAGGTGTATGCCGATAACATAGAAGTTAAAGGAGGGTTGCTCGTTAGCGGCAATCTTGAAGTATCGGGTGCGATATCTGGCTTTGGAACAGTCCCTGTAGGCGGTATTATCATGTGGAGCGGCAGCGAAAACGATATTCCCGACGGTTGGGCGCTTTGCAACGGACAGACGGTTGAAGGGCAGAAGACGCCGGATTTGCGCGGTCGCTTCGTTGTCGGAGCAGGAGGAGCTTACGCGGTCGGTAATACAGGCGGCGTTGAAACCGTTAAATTGACTATCGATCAAATTCCTTCTCACTCTCATAATATTTCCGCAAAGACTGTCGGTTATGCCGGATCCTGGAACGCTAAGGCCGAAGCGGTAACATTCGATGATAGCTCAAGAGATAACGGCAGACGCTCGATTTTAGGCGGTGCAGTTGGAGGCTCACAAGCGCACGAAAACCGTCCGCCTTATTATGCGCTCTCATTTATTATGCGTGTGAAGTAAAGGGGAGTAAAAGATGATGGGCGGTAAACTTACGTCTTTTATATTGTTTTTACTTTTGGTGTTCGCCACTTTAACGGCTGACGCCAAAATGAATGCATTTACCTATCAGGGAGTGTTGAGAGATTCGCACGGCGGTGTATTGGAGAATAAAAACCATACCGTTGAATTTCGTATTTATGATTGTGCGTCGGGTGGAGTCCCGATTTGGGGAACTTCTCTTGAAGTG
>JAZQTB010000119.1:0-4173 GCA_045630425.1 Kiritimatiellia bacterium
ATGAGCCGATTTATGCAGGACTCGACCCCGAGCCAAATCTAAAGATTGGCGAGCGGGTCCAGAGGACGCAGAAATCGGCCATATCAAAAGTGGAGCACGGTTGCCCAAATCCGTGGCCGCATTTATACATAGCATAGCAACATACAAGCAACAACAGAGCGCGGAGCCATTAACGGCTAAACAATAATTACTATTGCACAGAATCTTTCGTGACTAAAAGGTGGGGATATTCCAGGATATTTATTTGGAATTATCCTAACGATAAAAAACGCGCGGCATTGTTTTCGATAAGCGCGGCGAACGATTCAAAATCGACTCCCCGGATTTCCGCCGTCTTGCGGGCGATATCCGCGACCGAAGGCTGTTCGTCAGCGTTCCCGGCCGTCGCGTCGCTTTCGACAAGAATCATTTTATCGGGAATCGACTTTACGAGTTCGCGGTAGTTGACGGCGTGATCGTTGAGAACCGCGGGACCTACCGACACAAAGCCGTTGAGAGCTTCGATATCGGGAAGAAGACCGCCGGAGCGCGAAAAGCCGTGAAAAAGAAACGCGGGTATCCGATCCCTGTAGGGCTTACACGCCTTTACGACCTCGCCCCAGCATTTCGCGCCGTGCAAAACGACGCCGCGCTTGAATTCCGCCGCGATTTCGAGCTGAGAAGCAAACACGTCGCGCATCGCCTGAGGGATATTGCGATCCTTCATCCTGTCGAGTCCTATTTCTCCTACGCCCGCCGAGGGATCCGCCGCGAGCGCCGCCCTGAGGCGCTCTCCGCCGTCCCATTTAGCGTAATCCCACGGATGAACGCCGTAAAACGCGACATCGTTCGCGCCCTTTTCGGAACTGAACGGCTCGCAGATGAAGTTCCGCGCCTCGCCGCGAACAATATGGGTATGGGCGTCCGTCATTTGACCACTCCGTGATTTTCCGTCATGTTCTCTCCGAGAAGCGCAAGCTTGGGATCGCTCGCCTCGTAACCTTGGATCCAGCCGTTCTCAAAACCGAAATCCGCCGCCGCCTCTACGACTTCCTCGTACTCCTCTTCGGTGACGCCCCGATTGAGCGGAGGCGTCTCAAGCGCCTTGTAGGCGGGCGTAAACTGACTCATTACCGAAACCGGAATTTCGTTGGAGAGTTCTGTCGCGAGAAAGGCGAGATTCTCTATCGCCTCCTCGTGATGCCCCGGGAGAACCAGAATCCGCACTATTAAATCCACTCCGGGCTTCTCATACGCCCACCTGACCGCCGCGCGCGCCACGTCAACATATCCGGGAGCCGAAGACAACCGCCGCGCGGTCTTGTCGCGAGAATAGCGCAAATCAAAAAGCGCCCAGTCGCAGAGCTCGCGGTATTCCTCTAAAACTTCGACGCGCTCATAACCGGACGAGTTCCAGACGTAAGGGATTTTTATCCCCTCTTTTCTAATGATGTCCGCGGCCTCGCGGATAAAAGGCAGATACGGGGTCGGGGAGACGAGATTTATATTCTCGACCTTGTCATCGAGAACGAGCGAGCGAAATATCCCGGCGAGCTCTTCTACCGGCTTGTCTTCGCCGGCGCCCTTCCAGCTCCACGGAGAATTCTGGCAGTAAAGGCACTTCATCGTGCAGCGCGAGAAAAAAACGCAGCCCGATCCCCGCTCACCGGTTATCGGCGGCTCCTCCCCGAAATGAGGTCCCCAGCGGAAAACGCGCGGCCTGTCGAGCGCACCGCAGAAACCTGCGCCAGAGCCGCCGAAACGGTCGGCGCCGCAGCGGCGGGGACAAAGTTCGCACAAGCGACCCGTCATTCGGGCTTCTCGCTGAAATATTCAAGGTCGGCGATCTCGCGAGGATGATCGCTCGAGCCTTCGATCGGGACGAACGAGCCGATCCATTTCCAGCCGCCATTCTTGGGAAGCGTCATCTTAACGTGATTCACGCCCTTTTTAAGCTTGATCCTCGTCGGCTCGCGATACCAGTAATCCTCATCGGAAAGCGGAATCTCCTTAGGATTGCCGCGCGTCAGCGGACGGTTCCATTTAGGCGGAGCAATCTTTTCGCCGTTGATTTCAATCGTCGCGCCGTGCTTGTTCCACTGGCCAAGAGCGGGAGTCGGAGCATCGCGCGAGCGGCCGTCGCTGCGCGAAAAGCCCGTCATGCCGATCCACGCTCCACACTCGATGTCGCGCTTCGATCGGATCCATGTTTCAAGAATCACGACACCGTTGTTGCCGGGATGGTACGCGGAGGCGGGAAACCAGAAGTGACGCGGATAAACCGTAGCCTGCGGAATGTCTTTGGCGATAACCTTACCGGTCTCGCCGTCGGTCATCTTCCAGCGCATCCGAGTCTGGGCGACATATGGGAACGGGTGCTTTACTTTGTTCAAAACCTTGTCGCGCTGGGCGAGTAACCTCCGCTCAAGGTCGGCTGCAAGAGCGAAGCGCGGATCATCCGGAGAAGGAAGCCGCGCATACAGCTTCGGCTCGTCCTTTTCGCGTCCGCGCCAGAAGCTGTCGGACAAAAGAACGACCGCGGGATAAACGGCGTTCATTCTGACGACATCCTCCGTGTCTGCGATGCAATCGTCGTGCCAGACGCCTATAATGGCGCCGAGATGCTCTTCTTCGGAACCCCAGCGGCACGGCTGCTGATACGCCGCGACCGAAAGAAGCTCCTCGGGATCGACGTGGTTTATGTAAAAGCTGTTCTGAGAATCGATATAAGGGCATTTGTCGCCGCGCGGATCCCGCGCTCCCATCCAGAGCTGCTTGATGCTCTGTCCGGGAAGCCTCAGCCCCGGCGACCAGCCCATCAGAACGCGGCCGTTGTCCTGAACCTTCTTCGCCCAGTAATCGAGGTGGCTCTGGGGTACCCGTTCACCATGCTCACGCGCTTCGTCGGTGCCGAGATGAATGATGGGCATATCCTCCTTGGAAGCGAGAGAGCAAAGCTCATCGATCAGTTCGCCGAGTTTGATCTTAGCCTCCTCGACGGCAAGATCCGAAATCCCCGTAGCCTTTCTGAACGCGAGCGTATGCCCCGGCATATCGAGCTCCGGAATTACCGTAACCCCGCGCTTTTTCGCATGCGCGAGAACGCGCTTGAATTCCTCCTGGGTGTAGTATTTGCCGACCTGCCGCGTAAAGGCCTCGCGCTTCTGAAGCTGCGGATATTTTTTCGATTCAAGCCGCCAGCCGTAATTGTCGGTAATATGCCAATGGAACACATTCATCTTGTATTTCGCAAGATGATCGATGATATCGAGGATCGACTCGACGCTCTGATAGTTGCGCCCGCAGTCCAAAAGAAGACCGCGATACTTGAACTCAGGCCAGTCCGCGATCGTGCAATCGGGAAGCGGCGCGCCCTGCAGGAGCCTCTTAAGCTGACCCAAGGTGACGCGGGCGTAGCGCTGGCCTTCCTCATCACCCTTTATCTCAACCTTTCCGTTCCTAATGCGGATAAAGTACGCGCCGGGTCCCCCGGCTTTTTTGTAAGGCTTTAAGTTAACGTCGGCGTCTCGCACGACAATACGCGGACGCGGCATAAGCTCGTCCAGCGCATCGGCGAATACGCAAAACGATGTGACAGACGCCAAAACAAGGGCACATATCTTAAATTTATTTTTTTTCATGCGAGAATTATACCAAATTTATTTTCGTTTATCTTATCAAAATAAATACCATGGAATATCCCCAATTTTTTCAAGGCAGGATATTCGTTGTATGCCCGATTTCGTTACGTTGAGCTGATGTTTTATCATTCGAAAATCTGAGAAAGCGATTTATCTTCTGTGCAACAGTAAAGAGTACAATCTTATTATTCTTCATTTCTTGTCGTGACTGTTCATATCGCGGCGGATGTTGCTGAGATGCACCGAAGAAAGCGAAGCTTTCGAAGGGAACCTTCGAGCGAAGCGAGAACCCGAAGGGCGCTCAAGCGGGTGCACCGTGCTCACCTTTTGATATGGGCGACTGTGAGCTTCGATGGATTAACGGAGGCTCTTCTCGGTCTCGACTCGCTGCGGAGTTGTAACGCCTTTCGCGCTTAGACAAGTAAATACGCATACTTCGGGGAGGCCATAACAACGTCACTGGCTTCGTACAACGCATCTCTTACGGCTACAATCCTCCGCGAGTCTCACTCGAAGACCTCCGCTTAACCCATCTTCGCCTAAAATGGACAAT
>JAZQTB010000120.1:0-4583 GCA_045630425.1 Kiritimatiellia bacterium
ACATCTTCACTTTCCGTGAGCTCTTTATGTTCGCTCGGTTTGACACACTTTGTCGCAAGCGATTCAATAATGTTTCTCCACTTAATCTTGCCTCCATGGGAAGCCGTTGAATCAAAAAGCGATTCAAGCGCCGAACGCTCGGATTCATTTAAAACGTTCACATGAAGGATTGACACTCCCGAAGGATTGGTTTCCAACTCTCCGACAAGTTTGACACATTCCTGAACACTGGCGGTCGTATCAATATAAAAACGTGATGAAATAGACGGAGGAAGGCCGTCAAACGTCCATTTGCCTTTTCGAAGCGTCGCATTGCCGCCCGCGCCCTCTTTAATGCCGAGATCCTTGATCATCGCAGCGACGGTAGAATAAACGCTTTCTCCGACCCCTGCAGATTGGGCGACCGTCGGATCAAATAGAACGGCTGTTTTATTGCGCTCCTCTTCCGTCGCCGGCCAGACGACTCCCATAGATTTTGCGTTCCACACTTCAGGAAGTCCCGACGAAGCGACAGTAAGGGTTCTCCCGATTTCGATTTCAGGAACATTCTCAGGCCAAGCAATATGCCAACGCCATGCTGCTGGTTTACGGGAGAGGACAAGGTTATCATCTGGCGATTCATCTAAGAGAGAGAGCCAAGGAATCGACTCGCCGACTTTCGGCCAATCCTGCATCGAAAGAGCGGGGAACGCAAAACCTTCCTGCATCGGATAATACATGTGGACATTAAGCTCTCCAGCGGCACGCGCCCAAAGCTGGCCCTTTCTGTCACGATGCGCGGGTGAAACGCTACCTAACTCGTCCCAATATGTCTCAGGCCTCCAGGGATCGTCGAAAAGATCTAAAGGATGAGGTCCAGGCAACTGTTTTCCTGCAATCGCGTCCCCTGCAAGAGCCGAGTAAATACTGTTCGTCAGCACAACCTCGAGCCATTGCATTTTCTTTTTCCCGCCCTTTACATATTCAACGAGAACGCCGCTCTGAGATGAAGTTTCATCATTCAAGTCGCTACGAAGCGCCCATGCGACATGCCCTTCGGCTCCGCTTCTGATAAACGCATGCTCCTCATTAGGATTGTACGCCGCCTTTTTAGAATCGTTCTGCACATAAACAACAGGCGTCGTATCCGTATCAGCTTCGATAATCCCGTTCCCGATTTGAGGGGGCCCCGCTTCAACAAAAAGACAGTTATAGGCGGTGTGCGTCGACTTAAGAACTTTGCTTGTGAAATTACGATGTGTCCTATCGCCTGCTGAAAGGACATCTTCAATGCGGAAGGAATAATATTCCGTAAGCTTATTCTCAGTTCCGTCATGCGGTTTAAGGCGCTCGGTCTCTATCTCATCCTCTGCAAAGAGACGGTCCCAGAAAAGAATCTCGCCTATTTCAGCGCCGACTCGCGCAGCCATTCCTCCGTTAAAATCATTAGCTCCTAAAGCTGGCTTTACAATCGCCCCAAGAAGTCCCGAGAGATTTAAATTTCCGCCGCGTTTCCCGAAACTTTTGCCGTCACAATAGGGAGTATACCCTCCGTCCGAAGAAATGACGATTGCAATATGATGCCATTCATCGTCATTCGGGATTTCGATTGCGTCGTTTACGAAACCTTGATTATCATCAGCACCGTTATTGCTGAAAAACCTCAATAAATGAGCGTCATACGTTCGGGAAATATCAACAGTCAATGAATCAGCCGTTACCCCCTCTTTCGTCTCAGGTGCGATTGAAAAGAGTGACGAATGTACCGAATCATCTTCGTACATTTTCGGCGAGCGCACCCAGAACATTATCGTGCCGCCGTCTTTAGAAAAATATTCACGCTCAGATAGTAGCGCGCTTGAATCCTTCGTTTCGAAATAAAGTGCGCAATGCTTTGAATAAATCGATTCTGATGCGCTCCCGAGCTGAGAGGCGATAACTATTTCAGGACATTCATTTTTCTTCGGCCAACGAATTGAGTAGATACGCGGCAAAGTCGGAATCGTAAGTTTAGACGGCATATCGTCGTCTTGAATCGTCGTATTCCACCAAACTTCTACCTTTGGATTTTCTGACATCGTCTCTGACTTATTCGCCGTAACAGCATAAATCGCGCTTTCGTAACGGTTCGTATCACCTGATGTCGAGGAGATTATATTCGTTGAAATACCGCTTGGCTCTTCAGCTGCCGGAGCAATGTAAAGATTGGGATTCCAAACAGGATCACTGTTAGCGGCATAAATGTAACCTGGGCTTGTCACGTCACATTCAGGCGCAAAACCCTCAGCTGCGCCTGAATAAATTCCGCCTCGCAATATAAGCTCGCGACCGACGGCGATTTCCTCTGATTCCAACGTGAAGAATTCAGTATTACTTCGCATGACCGAGCGAATCGGCAGAAACCAGATATTGTCATCCGTTGTTAAGCGAATAAGCGAATACCCTTCCCCGACCGTCTCAAAGGTTCCGTCAGCGCCGGGCGCACGGGCATGACCATCAGGCGCCTGATAATCCATCAAGGTCGGCGTATAGACACTAGGAATGTAAATGGCGCGTCCTCTATCTTGATTTAAATCTCCACGAACGAAAACGGTCGCATTCTTCGGCCAGTCGCATTCATAGTGATCCACCTCAAAAGGCCATTCAACTTCCATTTCGTCGGTCTCCATCCAATAGACTTCAGCATTCCAGCGGCAATCCATAGTCGGACGAAGAGGATAAACATAGCCGTTTTTAGGAGAATGGGAATATCTGCCTTTATGCTGATAAAGATATTCGCCGCGATCGTCGGAGGGAGACACGAAAGTCGGACGGGCGCGAAGACCCTCCGTTTCGTGGCCGCGGCCGTCAGGCTTCAGGGCTTGGCCTATTTTTCCAGAGAGAACATTTACAACAGGACGGCAAACCTCCACGACCTGAACGTGCAAAATCCTCTCGTATGTTCCGGAATCATAATACACAATAACAACCTGGCCCTCAAGTTCTCCATGCGCAAAAAGAATATGCGAGGTAGTATCGAGGTTGAGACCCGAAACAATTTTATTTTCAATTATCTGTTGAACACCCCCGACAGTGTTTGTAACGGTTCCATAGCGCGGCGTAACAAGTTCGGAAGGACCGAAGAATTTTACGAATTTGCCAGTTAAGTCAATACCGGGAGCATTATATGGCGAGTCAGTCCAATAAATGCGCCTGGGTCTACCTGAACACGTCATCGACGCGACATACGACATCTCAAGAGTCGTGCCATCCTCACGAACCCAAACCATACTGATCGTTCCGCCTTCTGTGATAAAGACGCGCTTATCGACGGGATCGAAAAGAAAGCCTTTGGGCTTATCTGCGAGAAAGCGCTCGTAAGTCTTGTTCCAATCGACATCATCGGGAGGATTTATTTCATCACCGAGATAATACTCGCTCTTTGTGCGCTCATACGAGAATCCCGCCTCTGTAGATGAAAGAACAACTGTCTTTGCACCTAAAACTTCCGACTCCGAACGTGCGTCATCCGTAAGAGCAACAGCCATCGGCGAATAAGCGGTATTATTGCTGAGCCATTGGTTTTCTGAGGCGTTGGTGACATTGCGGATTTTAGGAGCTCTTGGAACTCCTAAAGTATAAATTTCACCTGACGCATAAGTCGCTATGCAGCAAAACGAAATAAGAGCCGATAAAATAAAATTATTTCTCATTTATCTCACCCTCATTATATAACAGAGCGCGTAATAAGGCGGACGGTTTTCATGCGCCTGAGAACCGCCAGCTATACTTTGAGTCATAGCTTTATTGCCGTTATTCTTATCATTACCGTCATGAGTAACTGTCTCTGCGGTATTATTATAACTAAGCGCATATCCGACAGTTTTTGCTGACGTATCGTGAGAGTGTGAAGGCATTTCACTTACAGTAAGCGTATGCGTAGCCTCACCACCTGTATCCCCGGCGGAATAACCTGGGCCCGCGCCTACAATAAAACGATCGCGCAAATCTGGAGTCTGCCGCTCATTATAAACTTTACCGTCACAAAGAGCCCAACCATGAGGAATCTGATTAACAGATCCGCTCCAGGTAATAATGCCGCCTAAGGGAATAACTCCTCGTGATGAGAGAAGAGAATTGCCCGCAGTAACGGAACTTACTTTACCTTGATTAGCTACGGTTAGACTATTTAAGACAACTAGATTGCCTTTTATGTCTGCCGTTGTCATTGTCGCTTTTGAAGCAACATGCATATCGCCGCTTGCCGCCGAAGCATTCGCCGCGAACGACGCGTAGGGAGATGCGAATATTTTTTGGCGCGGAGCGATTTCACCTCTCGACCCGACAACCGTAAGCCCAATATAAAGAGCTCTTCCGGCATTTTTAGCGATAACGTCAGAGAGCCCAACATTTGCAACTCCCTCCAACGCTTCACCTTTATTATCTTCGATCGAAACTGAAAAAAGTCCTTCATCATCAAGCAACACTTCAAGAGAAGTTCCCCAAATCGGGACTCCACCCGACGCACAATCATAAATACGAAATTCAACGGTATGGTTTTTATTCTCCAATACACCGCCGTGCGAATCTCTCAACACTCCCTGATAGGTAAATGCATTCATTTT
>JAZQTB010000121.1:0-9774 GCA_045630425.1 Kiritimatiellia bacterium
AGCCGAGCGGACCCTTTTCAGATGTGGCGATTTGCGCTGGACTGCGACCCGAAGACGTACTCGTGTACGTCGAGCGGTCGCAAGGACGCGCAAATCGCCCATATCAAAAGGTGAGCACGGTTGCAGCAACATCCGCCGCGAAATGAATAGTCACGACAAGAATAAGAAATGATAAGATTATGGTTATTACTGTTGCACAGAATGTTTCGTGACTAAAAGGTGGGGGATATTCCAGTGGGGCAATCGGGTTGACTATCCGCTTAAGAATTGGATATACTGTCGTGAAATGGTGGTTAATGATTGATTTATGTCGTCGTGTAACGGAAAAATCGGCCGAAGATCCTTTATTGAGGCGATGGGGCTTTGCGCGATGGGCGCTTTCGCCCATCGCCCGTTGGCTTATGCCGCAGGCGGATTTTGTGATGTCGATGCGGCTGTCGGCGCGCTCGGATCCGGCAGGCGCCCCAACGTGATTCTCGTTCTGTGCGACGATCTCGGGTGGGGCGATATAGGGTATTGGCAGAACAAGCGAAACGCCCCGAACAGGATTTCGACGCCCGCTCTCGATAAGATGATCCGCGACGGCGTCGTCTGCACGAACGCCTACACGACGGCTCCCGTCTGCGCGCCGGCGCGCGCGTCAATGATTACCGGCAAGCATCAGGGCCACTGCAATCTCCGGGACAACATGTTCGACCGTCCGATCGCGACCGATCTTACGATCGCCTCGGTAATGAAGGCCGCGGGATATTCTACCTGGCATATCGGCAAGTGGGGCATCGGCGGCGGGTACGAAAGCAACGGCGAGAAGCGCGTCGCGATGGCGTGCGACGCCGGATTTGATTATTCCTACGGCTATCCCGGCCATTCCCACGGGCATTCCTTCTATCACTGGGAGCCCAAGAACGTCGATTGGCGCACCCACAGAGGCGAGTCGCCTGTTATAGAGAATGTTTCGGGCGAGGTGAAGTCTGACGAAAAACTTTTAAACCGTTATAAATCCCTTTCGACCGGGGCGTGCGATTTCGAGTGCGACGGGGAAGGCTCGTACTACCGCAGGCTTGTTGCGGACAGTGAAGTTAAATACTGCTACGATACGGATCTTTTTGCCGCTAAAATCAAGCAGCTCGTAAAAACTCATCTCGAGGACGCGGAGGAGAGAAAGAAGCCGTTTTTCTGTTATGCCTGCTTTACGACGGTTCACGGTACGGGGAATTCGAGCGGCTTGAGCGCGGCGGCGGAAATGGATCTTTCGCGAGGCTTTACCCTGCACATTCCGCCGAGCGGAGCGGAGCCGTCCGGTACCGACGGGAACGGCAAGGCGTACGGGACGGAAATCGGTTATCCCCGTATAGACAAGGCTGATGCCGAGTGGGGAGGCGGACTTAAGTGGGAGAAGAACGCGAAAGGCCATCTTCCTTTTAAGGGTACGCGCACGACCGCCAATAAAGGCTACAATCCGAAGTACACCGATTTTAAGAAGTATCCCGCTTATCAGGGGCGCTACGCGACCGCGGTCACGCGCCTCGACGCCGCGATAAACGACATCAGAAATTTCCTTGAAGTCAAAGGGCTTGATAAAAACACGCTCATTATTTTCACTTCCGACAACGGCCCCGCCGCTGAGCATCTCGGAAGATGGACGCCGGAGACTATGGATTCCAACGGGCCATTCACGGGGATGAAGCGTTGGATTTACGAGGGCGGCTTAAGAGAGCCAGCCATCGCCGTGTGGCCCGGGACGATTCCTTGCGGCGGGGATAAGCCGCGCGAGTGTTCGAGACCTTTTCAGTTCCCCGCATGGATGGCGACGCTCGCGGATGTGGCGGGGCTTCCGCAGCCGGCTCATTGCGACGGCATTTCCATTTTACCGTTCCTTACAGGTCAACCGGGGCCAAATTCCTGTCTTGAATCGGCGCGCATATACGCCGAGTATGTGGACGGAGGCTCGGGACAGGGCTTCGGGTTCGAACAGATGGTGCGCGACGGCGATTTTGTTCTTTTGCGCAACAGCGGCAGGAAGAGCGGGGTCGAGCTTTATAATGTCGTAAAAGATCCCGCCCAGCGCGTCAATCTCGCGAATGACGGCGCGTACGCCGATCGTGTGAAGATTATGACGGATATGTTCGCTCAATCGCGCATTCCCTGCTCCAAGGTCGGCGACGCGTTCGGAGCGAAGGCTTATGCCAACAATACGCCGGGGCGTCTTGAGGCGGATGCGCTCGTGATTCCTAAAGCGTCGGTTCTGCGAAAAATTCCCACCTTAAACGGCAAGACGGGAGAGTCTGCGTATTGCGTCCGGTTTTTCGATAAAGGCGCGAAGTCTTGGCCTTGGGTTCCGAATTTCCGTACGATGAAGGCCGACGGCGGGGCGGTTTTGCTGAATCTCAAGGATATGAAGGCGAAGCTTAAGGACCGTAAGGGCGCTTTCGGCGTTGCGATCAACAGCTTTATAAATGTGCCTGAAACAGGCGACGTCACTTTCGGCGCGAAGGGCGAGGGCGGATGCCAGCTTTGGCTCCACGAGGCGCACATTCTCGAGTACGAGAAGGGAGATCTGGTCGACGGCAGGTCGATAACGCTTAAACTTGAAAAGGGGGCTCATCCGTTCAGGCTGTATCTCACGGCCGACGACGGGTATGAATCTCTTGCGATTCCTTCCTTTTTAAATCTTTGAGATTTTCCGGAGTTGTTGTGTTTCGGCGGCTATGCGGACTAAAAAATCAATAATATCAATCAAGTGGGATATCATATAAAAATGGCGGAAGTAAAGGCAGTAAGAAAGCAGACCAACGGCGAGGAAATCGCCAATACGATAACACATGTCGTCGGATCGCATCTCGGCGCCGCGGCTCTCGCGCTCGTAGTCTGGGAGGCGGTCATGAGCGGAAGCGATATCGCATGGAAGGTTACGAGCGGAGCGATATTCGGATTTTCCATAATTCTCATGTACGCCGTTTCGTCGGCCTACCATGCCGTTCTAAACGAAAAGGCGAAGCGTGTCCTTCATATTCTCGACCATACCGCGATATTTTTTCTCATAGCGGGAAGCTACACGCCGTTCTGTCTCGTGACGCTGCGACCCGAAAACCCCGGCCTCGCCTGGACAATTTTCGGAATTGAGTGGGCGGCCGCGCTGATCGGGATATTTTTCAAGGTGTGGACGACGGGCAGGTTCAGATACATTTCGACGTTTTCCTATATTGTAATGGGATGGACGGCCCTCGTGGCGATAGTTCCGCTCGTACGTAAACTTGAGGGGATAGGGACGATGTGGCTTGCCGTCGGCGGGGGGCTGTATACGCTGGGATGCGTCTTTTATCTCTGGAAATCGCTCAAGTTTTCCCATATGGTCTGGCATCTTTTCGTTCTCGCCGGAACTGTGTGCCACTTTTTCTGCATTTTATGGTACGTGATGGGGAAATAGGATGACGAAGGCCGTTGTAAGTCTCGGTTCCAATCTGGGAGACCGCTCCTGGTATCTCAGGCGTGCGATGGAAATGTTGGGTTCAATGCCTGAAACGCGGCTGATAAAGGCCAGCGGAGTCATTGAAACCCGGCCCGTGGACGTTCCGCCCGGCTGTGAAGAGATGAAATTTCTCAATCAGGCCGCCGTTTTCGCCACGGAACTCTCGGCGGAAGAGTTTTCCCGACGTATGCATTCGATCGAGGACGCCTTAGGCAGGGTCAGGACGGTAAGGAACGCGCCGAGGACGATAGATATCGATCTTATCGACTTCGGGGGGATAAGAATGGACACCCCCGAACTGGTTCTGCCACATCCCCGCGCCGCAGAGAGAGATTTCGTGACGGTTCCTCTGAAGGAGCTCGGCATCGAAATGACACCCCGCTAATTTTGCTACCACAAAACGCATAAGAAGTGATATAATATGTAAATACAATCAACAGTCAAGGAGGAAAATAAAATGGCTTACACTATTGCCGCCGATAAGTGCGTTGCGTGCGGATGCTGCAAGGACGCGTGCCCCGCGGAAGCGATTTCCGAAGGTACCCCCTACACGATCGATGCCGATAAGTGCCTCGATTGCGGCGCTTGCGCGGGCACCTGCCCCAGCGAAGCTATTGCTCAGGCGTGATACACGTTATCAAAGAAACGCTGCTCCTTCTTCCGTTCCTCTTTGCGACCTATATGGTGCTGGAGGCGATAGAGGCGCACGCGGGAGGTGCGCTCGAGAGATTTCTCGAGCGCTCTCGTTCTATAGGACCTTTGGCCGGGGGACTTCTCGGCGCTGTGCCCCAATGCGGCGTTTCGGCGATGACGGCGTCGTTCTATGCGGGAGGCGTGGTTTCAGTCGGCACTCTTCTCGCGGTTTTCCTTTCCACGTCGGACGAGCTGATTCCGGTTCTTATTTCATCGCGCATATCCGCTTTAATCGTGGCGAAAATCGTCGCGATGAAGATCATCGCCGCCGTCGCCGTGGGATTCGCCGCCGGAGGGATCGTCCACTTTATCCGCCAGAAGAACCGCGCGGTCGACATAGAAGGGCTCTGCCGCCGCAGCCATTGTCATTGCCACAGGCGTAAGGGCATCGTCGTTCCCGCTCTTATCCATACGGCGGAGATTTTCGTTTTTATTCTTATCGTGTCTCTGGCGCTGCATTTCTGCATGCTTTACTTCGGTTCCGGCGGCTGCTGTCACGATCACTGCGGCCACACTCCGTTTGAATCGTGGAAGCTCAACACCCCGCTGATCGGCGAACTTCTCGGAGGGCTTCTCGGACTTGTCCCCAACTGCGCCGCGTCCGTCGCGTCCGCCAGGCTCTATTCCGAAGGCGCGATGAGCGCCGGGGCCATGATGGCGAGTTCGTTCACCGGCTGCGGAGTGGGGCTTCTCGTTCTTTTCAGGACGAACAGGAATATCGTAGAGAACATTTCCGTTTTGATTTCAGTTTACGTGTGCGGCGTGTTTTTAGGGTGGCTGTCCGGGATTTTGCTCGGAATCCCGTGATCTCAAGGAGGTGGGGCATGAACGTTAAAAAAACGCTTGTCGGCATATACGGATGGGTTCAGGGCGCGTGCAGGCTTTTTTTCAAATGCAATTGTTCCGTCTACGCGGCGAGCCTTACGTACTATTCGATATTGTCGGTGGTGCCAGTGCTCTGCATTCTTCTTCTTCTGGCGAAGACGGTGGGGCTGGACGATTTCGCCCACGAGAAGATCCACGAGCAGTGCGAGCAATTCATTTCGGATTTCGAGACCGCTCCGGAAACCAGCGTGACGTCGCGCGCTCTGGAGGACGCGGCGAGCATAGCGGCCAAGGCGGAGACCGCGAGGTCGTTCGCCAACGAAGCGCGCAGAATCGAAAAAGATCTTCTGGAAGGTCTGAATAAAATCGATTTCGGAGCCATGGGATGGATCGGTTTTATAACATTGCTGTGGACGGCCCTGTGCTCCATCGGGGTCGTGGAGTTCAGTTTCAATGAAATATGGAGCAGCAAGAACTCCCGGTCGTTTTTCATGAGATATCTTATGGATCTTGCGGTTCTCGTGGTTCTGCCGATGTTTATCGCGCTGGCCGTCTCGGTTCCACTGCTTTCGCTGGTCAAAGACATAATCACGATGACGCTGGGGGCGACATTCGTGACCAAATGGCTTTCCGACGCGACGGTGTGGTTCCTCGATTCGATCGCCGTGCGCAAGATGGTCACTCTCGTTTTCTCGTCGCTGACGTTCGCATTCCTCTTCAAGGTCCTTCCGGCGGTGAAGGTCAGATTCAAGTACGCCTGGTGGTGCGGCGTCGCAACGGCGGTAATGTTCGGCTTTTGGCTCAAGATCTGCACGATCGCCCAGGTCGGGATCGCGCGCTATTCTCTCCTTTACGGTTCAATCGCGCTGCTGCCGATAATTCTCGCCTGGATTTTCATCAGCTGGCAGATCGTCCTTTTAGGCTGCTGCATGGTACGGGTTACGCACGCCGGCAGGTATGTCGATAAAAAACCTTCTTCATCCAACGTGAAATGAAACGTGCTCTGCTTATAAAAAACGGATTGATCGCAGACGGTACGGGCGACGCTGGATTCAAAGGCGATGTGCTTATAGAAGGTGATAAAATAACTGATGTGGCTTACGGCGGGATTGCGGGTGATATTGATGCCGAAATCATAGACGCTGCCGGTAAAATCGTCTCGCCGGGGTTTATCGACTGCCACGCCCACTCCGACGCCTATCTCGTGATTGAACCCGACGCTCCGTCAAAAATCACGCAGGGAATAACGACCGAGATAAACGGACAGTGCGGCGGGTCGATCGCGCCGCGCTACGGCGAGGCGCGCCTTTCGTCGGACTGGGCCTCGATTCTCGGCGAAAAACTTTCATGGCGGTCGCTGAAGGAATACCGCGAGGTTCTCGCGTCGGTCAGGCCCGCGCTCAACACCGTTCAATTCGTCGGCCACAACACTCTGCGCTCCTCCGTTGTCGGATATGCCGGACGAGCGGCGGATTGCGGCGAGATAAAGGAAATGTCCCGGCTTCTCGAGCGGGAACTGGACGACGGAGGCTACGGCTTTTCTACCGGGCTTATCTATCAGCCCGGAAAATATTCGACGCCGGACGAGGTTCTCGCTCTTGTCCGCGTCGCCGCCAAAAAGGGCGCGTATTACTCGACTCACATGCGCAGCGAAGGCGACGGGATTCTCGAGTCGATCGACGAGGTGGTCGAACTCGCGCGTTTGACCGGCATAAAGGCTCAAATCTCCCATCTGAAAACAGACGGGCGGAAAAACTGGTCGAAGATTGATCGCGTCTTAGAGAAGATTGAGAAAGCGACGGAAGAGGGCCTCTTGCTCGGCAGCGACCGTTATCCGTTCTTCGCGGCGGGAACGGACCTCGACGTCGTCCTTCCCGACTGGGCGCAGGAGGGCGCGGCCAAGGCGGAATGCGCGCG
Source organism: Kiritimatiellia bacterium (assembly GCA_045630425.1). Classification (GTDB taxonomy): domain Bacteria; phylum Verrucomicrobiota; class Kiritimatiellia; order RFP12; family UBA1067; genus UBA1067. The sequence continues at coordinate 6,905 of JAZQTB010000121.1, forward strand.
TCTCGCCGATCCCGCGGCGAGGAAGCGGATCGTGGACGAGCTGAACGCGTCGGACCGCGACTGGTCCGAGGTCATGGTCGGCGGAACTTGGAGCGACGAGACTAAAGCCGCGAGCGGTCGGCGCATAAGCGAACTCGGCGGCAGTCCCGGCGAGACCGTCTGTTCGATTCTTGAGAAGGATCTCTGCCGCACGGGCGCTTTTTTCTTTACGATGAGCGAGGACAACCTAAGCCGGATTCTCTCGAAAAACTGGATTCTTCCCGGGTCTGACGCTTCTCTGCGCGCCCCGTGGGGTCCGCTCGGATCGGACTACCCGCATCCGCGCGCCTACGGGACGATGCCGGAATTTTACCGCCGCCTCCGCTCGCTCGGTTTTTCTCTCGAAGATGCGGTTAAGCGGATGACTTCCGCGCCGGCCGAACGCTTCGGGCTGAAATTGCGCGGGTATATCCGAAATGGCGCTTTCGCCGACATCGTGATTTGGGACGAAAAGGAATTTGCGTGCCGCGCCTCATATTCCTCGCCGCACATGTTCTCGTCCGGGGTGGAGTGCGTCGTCGTGAACGGTTCCGTTCCGTACAGGGCGGGAAAATTCACGGGCGATCGCGGAGGATGCTTTTTGGATATCCCGCGGTTCGCGTCAGGCGCTTCGTCCGTCCCGGTTCGCACCGGTCTTCAAAATCGTCCGGCAGCGAAAAAAATGATATAATATGCGGACGACAACAGAAAGTCTATTTATTCAAGGAGCAGAAATGGAAGAACAGATAAAAGCCAAACTTGACGAATTGCGCGTGGGTCTCCAGGCCGACGGCGGCGATCTTGAACTCGTTAAAATCGAAGGCAAGACCGTTTATCTTAAACTGGTCGGTCATTGCGGCAGCTGCCCGTTCGCGATGATGACTCTTAAACAGGGCATTGAAGTCGGCCTTAAAGAGATCGATCCCGAAATAACGGTAGAGCGCGTTTAAAATGAAGACGGTAAATGTTTCATTGGTAGGCGTCGGCGGTCAGGGTATTATTCTGACGGCCGACATCCTGGCGAAGACCGCCGCTATCGCGGGAATGGACGTCAAGAAAAGCGAGATTCACGGCATGGCCCAGCGCGGCGGCAGCGTCAGCAGCCAGGTGCGTTTCGGCGAGAGCGTCGCTTCGCCGGTCATCCAGCAGGGCACGACCGACATTCTCGTCAGTTTCGACAAGCTCGAGGCTCTGCGTTGCGCGTCTCTTCTCGCCGAGGGCGGGCGCGCGATCGTCAACGACATGTATCTCGTTCCCGTGACCGTCTCCTCGGGTCAGCAGGCCGATGTCCCGGAACTCGATGAGCGCGTAAAAGGCGCCATAGCGGACCTGAAGCTTCTCGACGCGATGAAGATCGCGACGGAAGAGGTCGGCAACGCGCGGACGATGAACATGGTCATCGCCGGAGCGCTTTCGGTATATTGTCCTTTCGACGAATCCCACTGGTTCCAGGCGATGGAGGAACTCCTCTGCGGGCCTAAAGCCAAACTTCTCGAAATCAACAAGAAGGCTTTCAGCCTCGGCCGCGCCGCGCTTTTGAAGTAAGCGCGCGCGTCTTCTCGTACTCTTCGAGGCCCCGGTTGCGAAGTTTGCAGGCGGGGCATTTTCTGCATCCCTCCCCCGGTATGCCGTTGTAGCAGGTGACGGTTTCGTTTTTGACGAGTTCCAGAATCCCCAATCTGTCGGCAATGGCCCATTCTTCGGCTTTGGTTCTGCGCATAAAGGGCGTTTCGATCTTTACCGGCCAATCGAGCGCGAGGCGCATTGACTTCTGCTGGGCCTTTATGAAGTCGTTGCGGCAATCGGGGTAGCCGGAAAAATCGGCCTCTGAAACGCCGGTGTATATCGTCGCCGCGCCGAGGCTTTTCGCCCACACCGCGGCCGCCAGCAGAAAGAAGGCGTTGCGCCCCTCGACGACGGTCGTGGGGCATTTCGCGTTTTTTGACCGGCGTATTTTCGCTCCCGGAGTCATGAGAGCGTTGGATGTGAGTTCTTTGTAAAAATCGAGGGCGACGGTCTTATGGGCCGCTATGCGAAAGCGTTTCGCCAGATTCGAAGCGTATTCGGTTTCAACGGCATGGCGCTGTGAGTATTCGAAGGTGATCGCGGCAACCGCGTCCGCGCCGTATTTTTCAACGGCAAGCGCAAGGCAGATGGCGGAATCCTGTCCTCCGCTCAGGACGACGACGGCTTTTATTCTGTTTTTTCTCATGACGGTATATTGTAGCATAAAAGTTCTCCTGGCAACTGAATAGGGGGACAGTCCCCTCGCCCCCGTCTGCATCCAATCCCTTTTTCATATCGAACTGAATAGGGGGACAGTCCCCTCGCCCCCGTCTGCATCCAATCCCTTTTTCATATCGAAAATGTTACGATAATGTTACAAAACTTTCCTTGAAAATATGCGATAATATTCTCACCCCCAGGGGACTGTCCCCTAAGGGGCAAATGAAAGGATACCTCGCATGGCCAGGAAAAACAGAATCAGCGTCCCGAACGGGATTTATCACGTCACAACGCGCATCGCCCATGGCGCAATGCTCTTAAAGAGTGACCCTGTTAAAGAGCGTGTCGTTAACGCAATGTATAAAACCGCTGCGTTCGGCGGAGTCGAACTCTACGCCTGGTGCGTAATGGATAACCATATCCACATGCTCGTACATGTGCCGAATGTACCCAAACAGTATCGCATCAATCCCGATATTGATCCCCCGTCATACGCTTTTGGTATGCGCCCGGCGGAATGCCGCATTCCCATTTGGTCAAAAGACGATGATGTTCCTATTACGGCCTTACCCCGACCGCCTCTTGAATTTAAGCTTCCAGATGAAGAACTCTTGCGTCGCATTCGT
>JAZQTB010000122.1:0-4666 GCA_045630425.1 Kiritimatiellia bacterium
TTATGCAGGACTCGACCCCGAGCCAAATCTAAAGATTGGCGAGCGGGTCCAGAGGACGCAGAAATCGGCCATATCAAAAGTGGAGCACGGTTGCCCAAATCCGTGGCCGCATTTATACATAGCATAGCAACAAGCAAGCAAAAGAAAAGCGCGAAGCCATTAACGGCTAAACAATAATTACTGTTGCACAGAGCGGATAAAGCGCTCATGCACGGCGCCGCAGGGGCGAAGGCGTTTACTTCATGCGCCCCGTATACGCGTCGACGCCGGAATTGTCGATCTTCATCTTGAAAAACTCATCCTCGGCTTTACGGCGCGCCTTATGCATGGATTTAAGGTTTCCGCAGCTCTGAACCGCCCAGAGCTTGAGCTGGCGCCTGTGCCAGTTGACCGAGCAGTTCGTCCCCCATGCGCCGCCGTGCCCAAACCACATTTCTTCGGAATCGACCTCCGGAGCGGTAAGTCCGAGAGAATAACCGCCGAGCCCCTTCGGGCGCGTGGATTTCGCAAGAATTTCCTTGACGGTCCGTTCTTCGAGAATGCGCGCGCCGTTCTCGCCCATTCCGAGATTCATCAGCATCTTGTAGAACTTGAGCTGATCGGCAGCCGTCGTCCAAAGCCCCGCTCCGGCGGAAGCGAACACGCGGTCGTCATTGTAGGGACGCGCCATGGAGCGGTTCTCGCTGCGCCATTTCGCAGGCGTCGCCTCATTCACGTCGTACATCTCGATCTTGCCCGCCAGCTGCGCGTCGGTAGGCCAGAAAGAGGAGCTCTTCATGCCGAGCGGATCGAGCACGCGCTCTTTGAGGAAATCCTCCCACCTCTTGCCGGTAACGACCTCGACGACAGCGGCGCCTATATCGATGCCGACGTTCGAATAAGAGGCTCTGGTGCCGGGCTCGAACTTGATCGGGAGGGCCGCCGCGACGGCCGCGACGGAGCGCAGCGGCATGCGGCGCGACCAACCGCCCATCGCGTGATAATTGGGAAGCTCAAACGGAAAGCCGCCCGTATGATTCATGACATGACGGACCGTAAGCGTATTCTTCGCTTTAACCAGACGAAGCTCTCCCTTGGACTCGGGCGAGGCGATCCAGAGATTTTCGAATTCCGGAAGGTACTTCGAAACGGGATCGTCAAGACCGATCTTACCCTCTTCAACGAGAATCGCGATCGTCACCCCGCAGAAGCCCTTGGTCTGGGAGCACTGCATAAAAACGCTGTCGAGAGTGATCGGACGCCTCTTTTCGGCGTCGGCGTAACCTATGCAGGCGACTTCCTGGACTCCGTCGTTGTAGAAGACGTTGACGGCGCCGGGAAGTTCTCCCGACTCCAAATACGGCGCAAGGGCCTTCGCGGCGAAATCCGTACCTGAATTATTGAGGGCCTCAGTGGAGGCGCAACCGGCAAAAAACGCGGCGGCGGCGCAGACGAACAGGGATTTGATGTTTTTCATGATGCGTTCAGTATATCAAATTCGCTCTCGGAGAAAAAGCGGCGGACGGACGGAATCACTCACAGCGCCTCGGCGATCGGAGAGGCCAATTCGTACGTCTTGCCTCCGCGCGTTCTGGGCTGCACGCCGAGACGGACGAGCTTCGCGACGGATTTGGCGATGCTCTGCGAGCCGTGTCCGTCGACGAGCCTTCCCTTTGCGGTTTCGTATTTTTCAAAAACGGCTTTGAGCTCGTCTCCGAGCGAGAGGAACTCCTCGACGAAATCGTTGGCCCGCTGAAGAAGCTCCTCCGCCGCGCGGACGGTGTCCTGGCGGTTCTTTTCGGTCCGGTCCACGTTCCACATCATCTCGATAAGCCGGATTACGGGAACGACGCTCGCGGAGTTGACGAAGACGACGTTGCGGCGGCGGGCATAATCGCGCAGCGCCTCGCGTTCGGAACCGACGCAGACGGTCGCCTTCATCGCCAGCATATACACCTCCTCCATCGGAATGTACATCAGAACGCACGGGAAGGAACCGGGAACCGAGGCCTGGTATTCGGCGGATTTTATTTCATCCACATGACTCCTGACCGACGCGACGATGTCCGCCTCGGCCGCCGAACGTCCGGCGTCGTCGGCAGCGGCGTGATAGCGTTCGGCCGCGGCGAGAGTGCATTTGGAATCGATGATCAGAGAGCGGCCCGCCGGCATCTTTATGACGAAATCCGTCCGTTTCGATTTACGGCCCGTTTCGTCGTCGCGGAACGTTTCCTGATACGTGTAATCCGTGCCCTCCGCCATCTGGGACATGTCGAGAATCCGCTTGAGCTGTATTTCGCCCCATTCGCCCATGAGGCGCGAATCTCCCCTGATCGCGCCGGCGAGGTTGTTGGCCTGTTCCGTCACCTTGTTGGTCTGGGCCACCAGAGACGTGATCTTCCCGACAAGATCGGTATGGGTCGTCGCGGACTTCTCGTCGGAATTTGCGATCTGCGTCTTCAGATTTTCTATATCGCGCTTAAGCTGCGTAACGAGATCGCTCAGGGGGGACGCGGCGTCCTCCTTCAGTTTCCGCTCGCGGTCTTCGAGAATTTTCTGCGCGAGCTCCTTAAATCGAGCGGCGCCCTGGTCAAGGGTCTTTCTGTACTGGGCCTCCCTCTCTTCAAGAAGTCTCCTGCCGGCTTTCTGCGACTCCTCGACGGCCGCCAGGCTTTTCGCCAGAGCCTCCTTCCGAGCGCGCTCCGCCTGAACCCTTTCGTCAAGCTCCGAGATCCGGACGTTCAAGGCGCCGATCTCGTCGCGGAACTGCCCCGCCTGACGGTTCAGGGCCGCCTCGGCCTCTTCGCGCAGCCTCTCGTTCTCCTCGCGCTTCGCCTTCAGCCCGACCTCGGCGTTCGACCTGCCGCGCTCGGCCTCCTCGCGCCGGGCCTCGGCCTCGCCGCGCAGAGCGTCCGCCTTCGCGCACTGCTCCGCGGCCGCCCTTTTAAGCCGCAGATACACGGCGATTCCCCCGAGCGCCGCTCCGAGCGCCGCCGCCAGCAAAACATTCATCATCACCCCTTACGCGAGAACGCTCTTGAGGGTTTTGCCCTCTCCGGCAGACAGCGCGCCTTTAAGAAGTTTAAGCAGTATCGCGCGGTCATCGGCCGAAAGCGACGCGAAACCGTCGAACTTCGCCGCAAGCTCCACCGCCGCCCTGTCGAAATGTTCACGCTCCTTGGAGTCGTCGTCCTCGTCGAATGGATAGCTCTCTTCGTGGATCAGGTTTCCGATAAGCTCGGCGGCGCGGTCCTCGCCGCGCGCGGCGAAATGGGCCTTCAGAAGTTTTTTGGCCTCGTCGAGATGATCGCGGACCTCCGCGTTGAGCTCGTCCATGACGAGCGCGTTCTCGGCCGCGAGCGCGGGGAAGCGCGGAGAAACGAGATACGCCGTGAAGCTCGAGCCCTGCGAGCGTACGGAAGCGGGCATCTCGTGAAGCTGGAAGCCGTCGGGCCCGGCGAGCACGAGACGGCCCGAGCCGACGAACTTGCGCTTCCATTCGATAACCTCAAGCTTGGCCTCCGCGCCGCTTTTAAGGGCGAACTTGTAATCCGTGACCTTCTTCTGGACGATTACGGGAGTTACGGGAAGTCCGTTGAAGTAGATTCTGACGTCGGGATAGCTCTTGAGGTAGAGAGCGAACTTCGACGCCAGAGACTGAACGGTCTCGCTCGCGTTGAGAAGGCTGTCGCAGTTGACGCGGGCGTTGGAAATGTAGACTTCCGTTCCCGTGGCGGGACCTGCGCCGCTTACGGCGTCAAGGGAGAAGACGCCGGGAGTTTCAAGCTCTCCCGCTATCTTATACGAAAGAAGCTCGCCGCCGATCCTGACGGTCGTGCGCCATTCTACGTGGGAACCGAGGGCGAACGCCTTGAAGCGCCCGCGGCCGTGGCGGCCGTGAAGACGGCGCTTGAGGACTTCGGTGCCGTTGCCGAGTCTCTTCCAGCTCCCGCCGAGCGAACCGAACGTCGAATCGGCCCTCAAAACGTCGATGCCCGAACCGTCGTCGGCGATGCGCAGAGCCTCCACCGCGCCGAGCACGTTCGTTATGAGATCGACGCGGACCTCCTTGGCGTCGGCGTCGAGCGCGTTCCAGACGAGTTCCTCGATGGCCGAAAGCGGAGCCGCCTTCGAAAGCGACGCGATATGATCGGCCTGAGCCTGTACGTATATCTGTTTACTCATAGATCGATATCTCCGTCTTCCTTGACTTTCACCTCCTCGGTGCCGGAGGCCGTAACCTTCTCTATCCTGAGACGGATCGATTCAAGATCCTTCTGGCATGTTTCGACGAGTTTGCGCCCTTCCTCGAACGCGGTTATCATCTCGTCGAGATTCATCTCCCCGGACTCCATCTTTCTGACGAGCCCCTCAAGTTTTGCGAGATTGTCTTCGAATTTCATAATGTGTTATTGAAGTGTTGAGAAAAATGTCATCTGGCCCGGGAGCTCCGAAAGTTTCTTCCGCGGACGGCGGACGACCTTCTGGGTCGCGTTGACGTCGATTTCGTTGGCCTCGAGATTTTTAAGGATCTGCGCGGCGCGGCCGACGACCTCGCCGGGCAGCCCCGCCATGGCGCCGACATGGATGCCGAAGCTCTTCTCGGCGACGCCCGGAACGATGCGCCTTAAAAAGACGACGCGGCCGCCTTCGTCCTTCACCTTTACCGTGTAGTTCTTGACGCCCG
>JAZQTB010000123.1:0-19959 GCA_045630425.1 Kiritimatiellia bacterium
AGCGCGCACTTATACCGGCAAGTATCTCGATATGCATACATATCGCCCCCGTATGCGTGAAAGGCCCGACGGCGAGTGGAACAGCAAGGATTGGTTCAAGTATCAGAGTTCCCCTAAAGAGTTCGATTCCACCTTTAACCCTCTTATGCTATTGGCCTGCGCGGCCGTCGATATCGGCATCGCCATGCGCGACACCGTATCCAAGCTCGCCGATCCCGTCGAGCGCGACCGGATGAAGCGCGAGCTTATGCGCGATTTGCGCCGCATCCGCCGCCCGTTCTATTACGCCCGCGAAGTGGAGCGCCGCCGCGAGCTCGCAATCGCGCGGCGAAAAATTAATCGCCGCAGAACGACAGCATCTATGCCTACTCCGGAAGAACTTCTTAAGGCGTGGGAGGAGCGTAAAACTTCCCGCGAGGCGATGATCCGGCTCGGCGGGATGATCCATGATCTCGAATGTTATGTCGATAACTATTTAAAAATCGATGAAGACGGTAAGGTTGTCGGCCGCAATCGTGGGATTCGAGGATGGCTTAGGGATAATATGCCCGAGCTTTCGGCGAAGTATAAGACGCTTATGCGCTATAAGGCTCTTGCTGTGAGGTTGCGACAGGTAACGGAAACTAAAGATCCGAAGCCGACGTCTAAGCTGCTTAAGAAGCCGTATCATGAGGCGGTTAAGACAATTTTAGCGGACGAGAAGCCGATTTTCTCGCATGTCTTTGCGGCGCTCGAGTATATGCTCGCGCCCGAGACGGTGATGCTCGATGCGCCGAAGGTTAAAAGAGATCTTCGCAGGCGTGCGAAGCGGCGAAGTAAGGTGCGGCGGCGGGCGAAAACGTAATCCCGAATTGAGAATTTTGAAGTTGTGACGCGATGAGAAGTTCATCGCGATGGGGGAGTATTGTTAAAAATCGGGATTTTGTTGTTTTATTACGTGGTTTTTATTGGATTGATGCGCTTTTGGTTGGAGAGGGACATGGTGAAGGGGTTGGTTTAGGGGAATGGTGCGATGATGGGGTGGGGTGGAACTGGATTTTGTTGGAAGAAGAGAAGAAGTTTGGGGGTACGGTAAAGAATTTCTTAGGGTCTTTTGGGAAAAGAAGCCTGTGAAGGATTTAGGAAATGAGAATTTTATGCGGAAAATTCATGGAGGAGGGGATATAGTGAATGGGCGTGTGATGGGTTGAAAGTGGTTGAAAGGGGAATACCGTTCAATAAACATAGAAGTAAGAGCAAGAGAAACTTGCATTTATTTATAGAGATGATAATTTACTCCAGGAGATGATAATTTACTTATAGACAGGACGACAGACAGAAACAATGGGTAATCGGTTAGTCGGATGGGCGGCTTTAGCCCGCAAATTCGACTAACCGATTACCCGTTGTGATTATGATTTTCCTTTACTAAGAAAGTAGGGATTTGATAAACTAAAAAAGTCGTTGAAGTTTAAGAAGCGTAAAGAAAGGATAAACCGATGAAACCGAAAGGTAGACTTGTTCTTGCGGATTTGATCGCGGCGGTAGGATATACGGTAAACGCCAGTTGGGTGCATACCAGGAAGGGAACGAATGAAAAGGGCGTTGAAGTGGGGGTTCTTAGCGATGACAATCACACATGAAGAAAGGATGTTTTCAGTCATGAACCGTACGATGTCCCGTGTTTTCTCTGCTTTTCTCGCGCTTTGTTTTTTCTCCTCGGCGGAGGCCGCCGTGTGGACATACACGCAAACGGAGGTCGATAAGGATGGTATCGGGTACGGCACAATCTCCGACGGCGTTTGGACGCTGTACGCGAAGCGTTGCGGCAAAAATTCGATGGATTTGACGGTCAGCGGACTGACGGAGGCGGGCGGGGGAAGGGGCCCGGCGGAAGGTGTGGTCGCGCCGATTGATTTTACGCACATCAATGGCGGGTTCAGGGTTCTCAAAATCGGAACGCTGATAGGAACGAAAAACGCGCACTATCGCTTCCGGGATCAAATTTCGGAAATTATCGCGCCGGATTGCATTGCGATCGGGACAGACCAGAATGCCGTTTCCGGCTGCGGAAATCTGACGAATCTTTTTTTCAATGCGGAATTGGACATTGCTGGATGTTCGAAGGTTTTCAGCGGAAATACGAAACTCGTCTCCTTTCATCCGACCGTTCTCAAGAGTTCCTCCATCCCGTACCAAGGTTTTCAAAACTGTCACAAATTGAAGGTCGCGTTCACATTCCCCAACTGCACAGGCATCAGTGATTCGGCGTTTTATTTCTGCCATGAACTTCAATCCGTCGATGCGCCGAACCTGACGGTCGTTCAGAAATCTGCGTTTCACACTTGCACGAATCTCACGTCGCTCACAACGTCATCGCTGAACATGCTCGGTTCAGCCGCGTTCAGAGGCTGCAAAAAGCTTGAGCTTGATTTGTCGGCGTCGCTGGGGCGCTCTCTCACGCTCATTGGCAACAGCGCGACGGATATGAGTGAGACGTTTTTGGGGTGCTCGTCGCTGAAAGGGCCGCTCGTCTGGAATTTTCCGAACCTGGAGACCAATGTCGTCAGCAAGAGCTGTTTCTCGGGCTGCTCCGATCTCGCCTCCGTTGTCTTCAAGACGGACGTCGAAGAGATCCGCGACAAAGCGTTTTACAATATCGGTCCCGGCGCCGAGGTCCGGCTGCCGGCCGCCGCTCCCAGCGTGTACGGCGCGCGGGCATTCGCGCGGGACAGCGTTCCCTTTCCCAAACTCTATCTCAAGGATAATGTGGAGGATTGGCTCGCCGCGATCTCCGTGTCTCACCATGTTCTTCTCAAGGAGGATTTTAACAACAATAGCTGGTCAAACCGGGTGGAGGTGTCGTGCGACCATGATGATCGCCTTTGGTCGGATATGGCGAGCAAGATGGCGCTCGACACCGGCATGTGCGAGAGTGAATACGAAGGAGAGGGAAACAAGAGGCATGTGGTGAAAGTGACCGTGAAAGACAAGCGTGTCATCGCTTTTGTCTTGTACCATGCCGGCGACAACCATACGCAGTCCTGCTGCTGGATTCTGAAGGAGCCGGTCCCCGGCTTCAGGATCAAGATTCGGTAAGGGGACACTCGGATCGATACGGCGACTTTTTTCTTACTGGAGGCAAAAATGAAAACCATCGGTAAACTTATTCTTGCGGCATTGGTCGCGGTGGCAGAATCGGCGGTATACGCCGGTTGGGAGTCTGCCGAGATCGTTCGCCGCGTCGACGCGCCCCGGCGCGAGTGTGATTGGGATATAATGCCGCTTCGCAATTTCGTCGATGCGACAAAGCCCATTCAGCAGGCGATTGACGATGTCTTTAAGGCGGGCGGCGGGCGCGTGGTCATCGGACGCGGATTTTATCCCATTAAGGGCCTGAGGCTTCGCAGTCGCGTGACGCTTTATCTTGAAAGCGGGGCTGTTCTGCAGGCGAGCCGAATCGCGAAGGATTTCGATATTCTCGGCAGCGATCAGGTGGAGAAGGTGGACCCTGCCGCCTATGCGAAGGGACGGGCGCTTTTGTGGACGCCGCCGCGCGGCGCCGCCGAACGGACGAATCCCCGGCGTCATATTATGGATCCCCTATCGCCGTGGAATGATGCGATCATCCGGATTCTCAATGCCGAGAATGTCGCCATTATCGGAGAGAAGGGGTCGATCATCGACGGCGCCAACGGCTACAATCCCGAGGGCGAAGAATATTATCGCGGCGTTCACGGCATTACGGCGCACAATTCCACCAATATCGTCTTCAAAGGGTTCACGATTCAGCATACGGGCAATTGGGCGATGCTTCTTCGGTATTGCAAAGAGATCGTCTGCGAGCGGGTGACGGCGCTCGGCGGTCATGACGGTTTTCATGCCCGCGGGTGCGATAAAATCCGCGTCGAAGACTCTTTCCTTCATACGGGTGACGATTCGATCGCCGGGTTTGACATCTGCAACATGACGGTCAGAAGATGCGATCTTTCGAGCGCGTGCAGCGCGTTTCGGTTGGGCGGGCGCAATATTCTGATAGAGGACTGTCATGCGCACGGGCCGTGCAAATATGTTTTCCGAGGCTCCCTCGCGTTGCCCGCGAAGCGTGATGGGCTCTGGGATCCGGCGACCGTTCCCGGGCGCTACACGATGGCGACATTTTTCCTCTATCTCTGCGATTATACGATGCCTGTAAGGCACCAGCCGGGGAATATCGTCGTCCGCAACTGCAAAGTCGAGAATGCCGCGCGGCTCGTCCGCTACAATTACGGCGGCGAAACCTGGCAGCACGCCCGAGAACTTGCCGACATTACCTTTGAAGGTATCACGGCGTCCGGATTGTGGCTCCCGATCGCGCTCAACGGCGGCCGGGCGAGCGAGGGCGATCGACCGATCATCTTTACGATGAAAGATTCGACCGTCGGGTTCGCCAAATCGCAGGAAGAGATTTTTTCGGTTGCGAACGTGAAGACTCTTGCGCTCACGAATGTGACGTTCAGGGGCGCGAACGCGCCTTTGGCGCGGACGTGGGACGGCCGCCCGGCGCTGGAGCTTTCGAACGTTAAGGGCGCCGGAAGCGAAATCGTCGGCGGGAAAGAGCCATACGAATGCCCGATGCGGTGAGATTTAAGAAAGATAAGGTGGAAATATGAAAAAGATAGTGATTAAGGGCGTTGCGCTCTTCGTAGCGTTATTCGCCTCGTCGCTCTTTGCGCTTCCTTTGAAGCAGGCGAAACTGACGGTAAGCGGATATCAAGGCGGGGAAACGGCGCTTGAGAATTTTCCGCTTCTCGTGCGGATTTCCCCGGAGAGGATTTCGGGCTTCAGCTATGGTGATTGCGCTTTGGACGGGAGTGATATTTCATTCGCTCTTGAAAACGGCGAGATTCTCCCTCACGAGATCGACACGTGGAAGAGAGACGGCGAATCGCTCGTCTGGGTAAGATTGCCCGCTCTTCAAGGCACGGAGACGTCCTTTTATTTTCGCTGGAATGATTCGGGACCAGCGGAAAACATTCCTTCGAATGTGTGGGCGGCCGGTTATGCCGGAGTCTGGCACATGAACGGAGCCTCGGGCGTGACGCCCGATTCGACCGGACATGGACTTGATGCTGAGCCGAAAGTTGCGCCCAATTCGGCAGACGCTTCAAAGCTTGACACTTATTCCATCGGCGTTGCCGGTAAGGTCGGCATCGCTCGTCAGACTGCAGAAAAGGGCAAGGGCGGATATCTCTCGGTTTCGAATCAAGACAGCCTGTCGCTGGGTGGAACATTTGTCGTTTCTGGCTGGGTTTATTTGACAGATTTAATGAAGCAGCATCGTTTGATTGGGCATAAAAGCGCATATAACTCTACAGATGGTTGGGAGGTTGAACTTAGGGATTGGTCCAAAGTGAGAGTGCGCGGCGCGAGCAGTGCAGAAGATAAAGATAAAGAGATTTGCTCTCCGAAAGATAAATGGGTTCATCTTGCTTTTGTGTATAACGAAAAAATTTGCACAATTTATACAAACGGTTTTGAATCCACAACCGCCTCGATCGCGGCGCCGAAAGATAACTCTCTTCCGCTTTCATTCGGATGCGGAGCTACCGGCACTACCGGAGATTATTACATCCGCGGCTACTTTGACGAGTTTCGCCTGAAAGACGGCGTCCCGAGTGCGGAATGGATAAAGGCAGAATACGATTCAATGGAGAGTGATAATTTCATAACTTACGCTGCCGCTGAAGATATTGCAGTCGGTAGCATACTGATGATCTTGGGTGAGCCTTCCCGCATCGGCTTGCCTGACCCTGCGTACGGCACAATCAACAGCCTAACTCCCGATGAATCGCTTACGCTTAGTCAACCTTCACGTGAAGTCCCCGGTGAAGGAACGGTAACGAATTATCTGAAGGGCTGGACGCTCGAGTCGATTGACGTCGTCAGCGGGAAGAAAACACTTCTTCGCTCATCGTCCGACGCGGGGGAAGCGATTGATGTCTGCAACTATGTCCATAATAATCCACCCGCTGTGATGACATGGCTTTGGGAAGCGCGAGATCAACTCGGGGCGCGTGATTTCGCCCTCGTGGAGAACGGCGGGAATTATCTCAAATTTTCACTTGATGTTACAGGTATCGGTTATACGGCGTCGTCTGTTAAGGTGAAACTTCTTTATGGGATTACCCCGGATAATTTTAGCTGGACACATGTTGCGGATGAGGCGGTAGAAAAAGGCGGCGTTCTTGAAATGACTCTCCCAAATACGATACCAGGGGTCTATTATTATGTGAAGGCGTCCATCGAAACGAACGAGGATGATCCTCAGGTGGTAGAAACGGAGGCAATTAAGATTCAGGCAGATCCTTCCGTTGCGGGGGAGGTTTCGTCGCCTCTTGAAAATATCGGCCTTGACGCGTCGCTCGGCAACAAGCTTACCGTAAGGGGGACGCTTGCGTCGGCATCGGGCGGGACGCTTACGGTTCTTGTCGGCGACAGTCTCGAGACGATCACGAATGTGTGGACGGAATTGGCCGGCTCTTCTCTCTCATCTGCCGGGGAGTTCTCGCTCACGCTGGGCGACGCGGAGCCGGGAAGCAGCCGCTATCTCGCCCCCGGTTCAAAGTACTACGTATTGGTGATGGTCGAAACCGGTGACGGAAAGGTGTTTATTTCGCCCGCTCAAAGCGTGACGACGCCGCCCAGCACCTCGTGGACTTATTATGAGACGGAGAAGGATCATAATGGTATTGGTTCGGGCTACATAACCGATGGCGTCTGGAAGCTCAGTGCTACCCGCAGAAAAAAGAACTCCTTAGATCTCTCTGCAACCGCTTCGGGCGGTGCGTTCTATGGTGTAAAGAGCTGTGTCTATCCCATTAATTTAACCGTTATCCACAGTAAAGATAAGTCAGAGTTTTTTGCCGTCACGTTTTTTGGGCGCATTTCACATAGAAATCCTGGAGGTTTTCTCTATAATTCAAAAGAACGCTTGTCGGAGTTCATTGCACCGCACTGCACGGCTCTTGATGGAGGAAGCAACAATGGGTACAACTTTAACGGGTGTACGGCGCTCACGAATGTAGTTCTGAATGAGGAGGGCGTTCCTGATATGCCGCAAGGTGCATTTTGCAATTGTTCAGCACTGGTTGATATTTCTCCGCGCTCATTTAGAAACTGCAAGTATTTGTACAGTTGGGCTTTCTCCGGTTGCGAGAAACTCGCTGGAAAACTCGATTTTCCGCTTATTACATACACTGGGGAAGGGGCGTTCAATATGTGTAAAGCGCTTGAGGAGGTCTCGGTACCGGCGGTGACGAATTTTGGACCCAAGGCGTTTTTCGGGTGTTCATCAATTGGAAAGCTCGTATTTAAAACGCCGATCGCTAAATTTCAAAGTAATGCTTTTTGCGGGATTAAGCCCGGCGCTGAAGTTTATATGCACAAGGAGCCGCCTATAGATTTTGGCGCACTCGCCGTCGCTCGTCTTGCAAACGGAAACGCGTATCCGCGAATTTACTTGAAAGGGAATGAAGAAGCGTGGCTAAATAAGATGCGCGAAAACAATACGGTTGTTCTCAAAGAGAATTTCAACGCCGAGGCGACATTGCAAACTTATGCCAAATATATGGTTATGGACACTTCTCTTTGCCGGTATGACGATTCGAATCGTGTAGAGTTGACTGAAAGGGGCGTTGTGGGTTTTCTTTATAAATCGACTAATGAAGGCAAGCACGGCGCATGGATTTTCCGCGTTCCGCAAAAGGGATTTTCGATTTCGGTTAGATAAGATGTGTATCACGGTGTAAAGGAGAGGAAATGAGAACGAAAAACTTATTCTGCCTGATGGCATTTTCATTCGGCTTTAGCCTGTTTGCGGCGGAGCGTCCGGATGTTCTTCAGCGGTTTTACGCCGAGAATGAAGGGCGGACAATCCGTCGGTTGCCGAGTTGGATCGTGCCGGAAAATGTCTTTGGCGGCTTTAACACCAATGACGCCGGGCGGGCGGTTCACTTGCGGAAACTGAGGCTTATCCGCGAGAAGAGCGATTGGAATGTCTTAACCTGCACCTGCCGATTCGCCGATCATACCGAGAGTGTCGTTCGCGATCATCTGACGGACGCTGTAGCCGCCTTGCGCGGAAGCGGGGTTGAGCTTTTAATGGATTTGGAGCCGCGCCTTTGGCGTGACGCTTTTTTAAAGGAGTACCCGAACGATTATCTGCGCCTTCGCCAGTTCGCCACCTTTAAGCCGGGCGCCGACGGCGTCGTCCGCTTTGAGGTCAAAGAGGATGTCTTCAGCGATTACGCCAACACAGGCGGACGCGGCGTCGTCTTCAGTCAGTGGCGGCCCGGGCGGCTCGTCGCCGTCCGCGCGGCGAAAGGGACGGCTCTTCGGACGCTCGCGGCGACGGACGTCGTTTCGACCAAGGAGTCCGTGACGGGCACTGTCGCGGGGCTCAAAGCCGATGAGACGCTGCTCGTTGAAGTGGAGTGGCCGCTCTACGAGGCCGATCCCAGTTCGCCGAATGTGATGCGCTTCGCGCGTGAGATTGCCAAAGACTTTCGTTCGCTCGGCGTTTCGGGCGTGATGCGCGACGAATACGGTTTTCAGAAGCCCAATACGCTCATTTTTATGGCGCATCTTTCGTACTGGTATTCGTCGTATTTCAAGGAGCTTTACTTTAAGCGTTCCGGCGGGCGCGATCTCGACAAGGATCTCCCCGCCCTGGCGCTCGGGTGGGATACGCCCGAGAACCACCGTGCCGCGATGGATTACACGATGTCGATCTACGACGCCTGCAAAGCCTCGGAAGTCGAGCTTTACAACATCAACAAAGAATATTTCGGAACCGACGCGTATGTCGCCAAGCATGTGACCTGGCATCCGCCGTTCGATTGGGATGAGCTGTGGCATAACGGGCTCGTCTGGTGGGCGGCGAAGCGTGACTGGGCGCAGACCGACGAGTGTCATCCCGTCCCGGTAACGACATCGATGATGAAGAAGTTCGGCACGCCCCTTTGGATGGACGAGGGCTATGGACCGAATCCCGAACATTATGCGAAGCGCCTTTGGCGTTATGCGGCGGCGGGCGGTCGCATTGTCTATCACCAGATTTTCAGCTGGGATCCGAAGGTGTCGTCGGTTGCGAAATATACCGACCCCGACGAGCGCTCGTTCCATCGCATGGCCGATCTCTTAAGCCCCGAGGCGATGCGTGCCGAGCAGATTCTCCGTCTCTTGCCGCTGACAACGCGCGCGCCGATCGATTGCCCCGTTCTGCAGATTTTCGGACACGAGCGATTGACCGACTGGCTTAACGAAGGCGATTTCAAAAACTGGGGCGAAAAGCTCGCTTACGGTCTTGGGCACAAGGGTTATTACGTCGATGTCTTTCCCGCGAGCGAGATTCCCGACGGGACGGTAACAGTCGATGCCGACGGCGCTCTTCGCGTCGGAAAGCAGCGCTACCGCGCCTGTATTTTGTGGCATCTTTCCGACAGGGAGCGCGCCCAATGGGAGAAGCTTATCGGCGGCCGGAAACTTGCGACAAAGGTATTTGTCGAACCGGAAGTCGCGGAGGTTGAAGCGTACCTTGCGTCGGTCGGCGCGGTGCGTCAGATTCCGCTTGAAAAGGATGAAGGGCGGCTCCCAAAAGCCGACGGCGTCTTTCGCCTGACGGACGGTACGCTCGTGCGCATTAAAGGCGGAGAAGGGAATTTTGCCGGAGCGCCGATTTCGGGCGAGTTCGATTTCGGCGGCGTAAAAGTCGCCTACTCGGCGCGCGGTCTTTTTGCGGCGCGGGTCGAGAACGGAAAGTTAGTCGCGTTCTGCGGCGGTGAGGTGACGCGCGTCAAGGGCGGCGGAATTTCACTTGAACTTGAAAAACCGGCGGACATTTCGATGGTGAAGATAGGGAAATGGTGCGGCGTATATCAGACGGACGACGGCGATTCTCCGGTTCCGGCAGAGCTCATGAAGCTTACGCAAAGATGGGTGAAACTGACCGGCAAGACAAACAAAGACTGAAAGGGTGATATTCATGAAAAAGCAAAAAGCGGTTCTCCTCGTTTCCCTCCTTCTGGCTGCCGACGTCTTCGCGTTGCCAGCGGGCGGGCGGATCAAAAAACATATAGGTCTTGTGTTCGATGTCATGTCTACGACGCCTTCGAACATTCTCGCCAACGCCGATCAGTTCGCCGAACACGCACCTTACCTCGACGGCGTCGCGATTTCGCTGAACAAGGTGCCTCTTACGGACAGGAGCGGCGCAGTCGTGACCGGCGGCGTGTCGACCATCATGAGCGCCACCGAGCGCTGGACGCGCGACGCCGTTAAGGAACATATTCCCGTTCTTCGCGAAATCGTCAAGAAGCCGCATTTAAGCGAATGCTTCCTTCTTTTCTGGATGACGCCCAAGTATTACGATACGCGCCTCGACTGGGCGGACGACGAGGCGTGGGCGAATTTCGCCGAGAACATGGCGAGCGTCGCGTGGCTCGCGAAGGAGGGCGGCATGAAGGGCCTGATGCTCGATCCCGAGGAATACGCCGTCGCCCATCAATACCGCCATACGTCCAAGGATCCGCCGTTCCCCGAAACGGTAAAGCTGGCGCGGCAGCGCGGGCGCGAGGTTTTTTCGCGCGTCTTCAGGGAATATCCCGACATGACGCTTTTCACACTCTGGTTCTTCGGATGCTATCGCGGATACGTCGGCGATATGAAGCTGACCAATCCCGTAAACTGCGCCGAGGATCGCGGAGATCTTCTGCATCACTTCTACAACGGCATGCTCGATGTTCTGCCGCCCGGGGCGCGGGTCGTCGACGGATGCGAACATTATTCGCTTTCGGCGACGCGCTACCAGTATCTTTATAACGCGAATTCCATTTCGACGGGGCTTCTGCCGTTCGTCGCGCCCGAGAATGTCGACAAATACCGCTCTCAGATGCTGGTGAGCAATACGTTCTTTCTCGATATGTACGCGCAGGAAGCAAATCCGAAGAGTCATTGGTATCACGGTCCGGTCAACGGTTCGCGCTTGGAGCACTTAAGGCTCAATTTCGAGCAGTCGATGCAGACGGCGACCGAATACGTATGGGTCTACGCAGAGGGCGGCGGAAAACTTTTCCCATGGCGCGACGGCCATTACGGGAAGAAGAAAACGTGGGAAGAGGCGATTCCCGGAATGACCGAGACGCTGATGACGGTTAAGGATCCCGAACGCTGGGCGGCGATGCGGCGCGATAAGCTTTCTTCAGAAGGCGCTCTCGTCAATCTCGTCGCGGACGCAAAGCCGGTCAAGCTCGATAATCCGACCAAACTCAAAAAATACGGCATGGCCGAAAATAAGATGCCTGCCGTTAAAAACGTTAAACCGGGAGAGCGCTATCTGGTGAGCGTGAGCGTGCGCGAGTCGGTCGGGCGCAGAGGCAAGAAAGGTCGCTCCTCTTCGGCGTGCCCGCGCATGGTGTGGCGTAAAAACGGCAAGCTCGCCGACATCGCGCCGACGCCGCTTAAGGTTCCCGCCGATGCGGCCGAGAAGTGGGTGCGGGTTGAAGAGCTCGTCACGGTTCCTGAAGGAGTCGACGAGATGCGGCTCGATCTCGCGGCCGAACTGAACGCGGATGAGCGCGTCGAATACCGTTTCCCGTCGATCTGCAACTCGTTCGACCCCGTTAGGATCGAAGAGGCCGTGCCGGCGTCGAAGTGGACGCTCGATCTCAAGAAGCGAACACTTTCGAATGGTCATTGGCAGCTGAAGGCGTTTACGCATAAAGGGCATCTTTTCGTGCATGGCGCCAACTCCAAAACTATCGGCGGGGGCGTTCTCGATCTTCGTCAGGTCAAGGCCGATACGGGATATGATATTTTCGAGGTGGGCCGTTTCAGCGGGTATGACGGCATTACCGCGCTTGTGGCGCCGGATGTTCCGATGATCGCGGTGCGCGGATTTATGGGATGCACCAATCTCCGCGCGGCGATCTGCAAGGATTTCACCTCGCCTGAAAAAACGCCGTCGTTCATCGATCGCCGCAAGGCGGTTCTCAACCAATTCGGCATCCGCAATGAATTTGCTGACGGCAGACTCAGAGAGTCGTATTATCATCCTTCCTCGGTCTGCCAGGGTTTCGGGCGCGAAATCAGCGTGAAGGACGTAAAACCCGGCGAACTTTATAATGTCGGTGTTTCGATGCGCCGCAGCGGTTCCGGCACCGTGTATCTGTACGCCCGCTTCCTGAACGACAAGGGGCGTTATATGTGGCCGAAGCACACGATCACCATGAAGCAGCCGCGCGAAGACGGTGTCTGGCGCGACGGAGAGGTGGTGATGCGCGCGCCGCAGGGAGCCGCTTCGATCTGCTTTGAC
Source organism: Kiritimatiellia bacterium (assembly GCA_045630425.1). GTDB lineage: Bacteria > Verrucomicrobiota > Kiritimatiellia > RFP12 > UBA1067 > UBA1067. Next base: position 12,332 of record JAZQTB010000123.1, read on the forward strand.
ATTTCCGCCGATATAAAGGAGGGCTTTGACGTCTTTGAGTTCGATAAGTTTAAGATCTACAAGATCGGAGACCCGATTCCCGCCTGGCCGGCCGAATACGAGCTTGAGAAGGGCAGTGCGAGGAAGTAGTTGGGAGTTGGGAGTTAGGGGTTAGGAATTAGGAGGAAAATATGAGGAAGATAAAGGTTGCTACAGGAGTTTTGCTCGCGGCGTTTTCGCTCAATGCCGCCGTTTTCAACGTGCGCGAATTCGGCGCGAAGGGCGACGGCTCGACGAAGGACACCGCCGCCATTCAGCGGGCGGTAGATGCGGCGCATGCGGCCGGCGGCGGTGAGGTTCTTTTCGACGCCGGCGTCTATCTGTCGGGATCGGTTTATCTTAAAAGCAATGTCGATTTCCATCTCGGAGCCGGCGCGGTATTGAAGGCAAGCACCGATAAGGAAGATTACAACAAGGCGGATATCTGTCCGCAGAATTGGACATCAAAAGCTGAAAGCCACCAAGGGGCGCATTTGCTGCTCTGTATCGAACAGGAGAATGTCACGGTGCGCGGCCCGGGGAAAATCGACGGCAATTCTGCGGCCTTTCTCATTGATCCGGCGACATCGCGCCCGTGGAGCTATGATTTGATGGCGCGTTCAAAGGGGCAGGGGAATATTCCGTGGCGTCCCGCGCAGATGCTTTATTTTGTAGAATCGCGGAACATAAGAGTTGCGGATGTAGAGCTTGCCGATTCGCCGTATTGGACGCTCTTCTTTCACGGGTGCGAACAGATTACGGTACGCGGGCTGTACATCCACAACGAGCGCGATCGCTTTCATACCCACAACGGTGACGGGATTGATATTGATTCGTGTCAATTCGTGACCGTTTCCGATTGCCGCATCTACACGGCGGATGATTGCATCACTTTGCGCGCCGATCAGCGGCGGCTTAAGAAAAAACGCGATTGCGCGTACATTACCGTTTCAAATTGCATTCTTTCGTCGCCCTGCAATTCGGTCCGGGTCGGGGTCGGCGACGGTGTGGTTCACGATGCGACTTTTACCGGCATTACCGTGCACAACACCCGCACGGCGATCAATTTTGTTTCATCTTGGAAGGCCGATGCCGTCGACGGGGTTGATTTCAGAAATATTCAATTTTCAAACTGGACGGTCGACTGCCGGTATTTGTTCATCCTTTATGCGGGACCACTTGCCGAGGGCGTTAAGCGCAAGTCAAGCATGCGTGACATTTTGTTTGCCGATTTCTCGGGCGCGAGTTCATTCGGCGGGATGATTCACGGCTCGGCAGCGGACGAATGGAAGAATATCCGCCTCAGCAACATCAATGTTCCCGTCGGAATCGATATAAAAAATGCTGAGGTTGAAATTGAGGGAGGTTCGGTTTACAGGGAAGCGTCGCGTCCCGTTTTTGATGTGCTAAAGTCGGGTGCGAAAGGCGACGGAATATCGAAGGATACGCTCGCCATTCAAAAGGCGATTGATTCCGCAAGTGCGGCAGGAGGCGGAACGGTGCTTTTCCCGGCGGGAACCTATCTTTCGGGGACAATCTTTCTCAAGAGTGATGTTAAGCTTGAATTTAAAAAAGGGGCTGTTCTCAAGGCGAGCCCCGACAGGGAGGATTACTGCGCGGCGGATGCCTTTGCGCAGAATTTCGCTTCCGCGTATGACAATATGTCCGGCGGGCATCTGATCGTCGCGGCGGACTGCACGAATATCGCCTTGACGGGTCAAGGGACGATCGACGGAAATTCGGCGGCGTTTCTTGTCGATGCGAACGGTCGGCAGCACGATAACTGGAAGAAGGGGATTCCGTGGCGTCCCGGACAGATGATTTACATCGTCGACAGCCGGAATATCGTGATTGAAGGATTGGAACTGGTCAATTCGCCTTATTGGACGTGTTTTCTCCTGAATAACGAGAAGGTGACCGTGCAGGACTGCCGTATCCGCACGGAGCGGAAAAAGTACCGTACCTGGAACGGAGACGGAATAGATATCGACAGATGCCGCGATGTGTATGTGACGCGCTGCGACATCGACACCGAGGACGATTGCATTACGCTCAGGGCGTCCTGTGCAAAAGTTCTTCGCTTTCCGCAGGAATGCCGCAATGTGAGAGTTGAGCGCTGCCGCCTGTCGTCGCGCTGCAACGCGATCCGCATCGGCGTCGGGGAAGGAACGGTCCGCGATTGTCATCTTTCGCAGATAGACGTTCATAACACGGTGACGGCGGTCAATATCATCAGCGCCTACACGGCGGCTTCCCGCGGCACCGATATCCGCGATATCACGCTCGCCTCCGTGCAAGGTGAATGCGACCGCTTTCTGAGTCTCGGTTATGGGCGAAAAAAAGGCGATGCCAAGGAGGCCGTGATTGAAGATATCACCTTTCAGGATATTCGGGTGACGGCGAAGGAGAAAAACGACATCCGCGAAGAATCCTCCCGCCCCTTCAGAAACATAATCTTCGCCGATGCGGCGACAAGGTGACAGCGCATTTGTTGTGCTTAGATTTTGATTGAAATCGGTTTTGGAAAATGCTACACTAACACAATAATTACAATAACCATAAGAAAGGTACTGATGATGAAAAAATCCTCGTTTATAGCATCGGCATTGTGCGTGTTGCCGGCTATGGCATTGTTTGCGATGGGGGTCGGGGTCGACTCCAGACGAAGTGAATTCGACCCTCCGCGCTCTTCCGACGGATCGGTCGTTACGCCAGGCGGACTCGACAAGAAGTACGTCGGTCTCTTTTTCGATGTTTTCAACACGACCCCGTCAAATATCCTTGCGAACGCCGATCAGTTCGCCAAATACACTCCCTATCTCGATGGTGTGGCTATCGGCATCACCGCCAATGTCGTTGATGAAAACGGCAGCGTCATCACCGCCAAGCATCATCAGATCATGCATCGCTCGCAGCGCTGGACGCGCGAAGAGATTAAAAAGCATCTTCCTTATCTGAAGGAAATCGCTAAGAAGCCTAATCTCACGGAGAGCATGCTTCTTTTCTGGATGAGCCCCAGCGGGGACAACCGCATCACATGGGATGATGACGAAGGATGGGCGAATTATGCCGAGAATATGGCGAACGTCGCGTGGCTCGCGAAGGCGGCCGGCTTGAAGGGTCTGATGCTTGACCCCGAGGAGTATGCGGCGCAGGGCGGAAAATTCGCGCAGTACATCCACTGCTATAAAGATCCGCCTTTCCCCGAAACGGCGAAGCTGGCGCGTCAGCGCGGGCGCGAAGTGTTCTCGCGCGTCTTTAAGGAGTTTCCCGATGCTGTGATCTTCTCGCTTTGGACGTTCAATAAGTTCCGTTTCTGGATGGAGGGCGGGCGTCAGCCGTTCCCGTTGAGCAACGTCGAGCAGTCCGGCGAGCTTCTCACGCACTTCTTAAACGGCATGGTGGATGTCATGCCGCCCGAGGTCCGTGTGGTCGAAGGCTCCGAGCAGTATTCCGGCTCGGCGACCCAAAACGCCTATAAGGATTCGTTCATTTCGGCGGCGACGACCGCAATCTCGCTCGTCGCTCCCGAGAACGTCTCCAAATACCGTTCGCAGTTCTACTTCAGCAATACCCATTACTTCGATATGTATCGTACGAACGCGAGTCCCGCGAGCCTGTGGTATCACGGGCCGGTGGACGGTTCGCGCTTAGAGCACATGCGCCTTAACTTCGAGCAGTCCTATCAGGTGGCGACGAAGTACGTCTGGCTCTACGGCGAAGGCTCCGGCAAACTTTTCAACTGGCGCGACGGTCATTACGGAAAGCGGAAAACATGGGAAGAGCTCGCCCCCGGCATGACCGAGACGATCATGCTCGTAAAAAATCCGCTTGGTCTTTCGGCCGAGCGCAAGTCGGCTCTCGCAAAGGAGGGCAAACTCGTCAACCTCGCGAAGGACTTCAAGGGGTTTGTGCTTGAGCAGAAGCCCGGCGAGCGCGAGTTTCATCAGTCGAAAAAGCCGGTCGCCAAGAATCTGAAGCCCGGCGAGCGTTACGGTATCTTTTTAGACATTATCGAGCGCGGCACCAAGCAGGGCGAATACCGCGACGGCGCCGCCAGGCCGTTCGCCTACTGGGCGAAGGACGGCAAGCCCACTTCGGCAAAGCCAATCGCGATTCAGATCGACAGAAGCGCGAAGCGCAATAACCGAGGCGCGCTTCCCGCCCAGATAGAGGTCGTCGTCCCCGAGGATGCCAATGAACTCGTTTTTGATCTTGGCGCGTCGCTGAATCTTCGCGAAAGGGTCACATACTGGTCGCTGTCGGTTTACAATCTCATGAATCCTCTCAAGCCCGTCACGGCGGCCGCTGCGGGCAAGTGGATCTACGATGCCGACAAGAAGATGCTCTCGAACGGCAACTGGACGCTTTCGGCGACGCTCAACAAGAAGTCCGGCTCGCTTTCTGTCAGCGGCGAAAACGAGAATACGGCCGGTTCGGGCGTTCTCGATTTCACGACGGTGAAAGCCGATACGGGCTATATCGTGAACCAGATCGGCAAGCTTAAGAACATCCAGTCGATGAGCGCCTTTTACGGGCCTGACGTCGTTTACGCGCGCGACGGAGGGCTTTCTTACTGCTCGAATCTGACTTCCGTCGTCATCGGGGAGATGTCTGCCGGATGGTATGCGACGACGCCGATGTCCAAGCGTGTCGACAGGCTTAAAAAGTTAGGAGCCTTAAAGTCTGTTCCGACCGGCTTCAAGTGTTTCGATCACCGCCACAGTCTTATTTCGCATCAGAAGCCGCCGAAGGAGATATGCATAAAGGGTGTGAAACCCGGCGAGCTTTATTCGGTCGGACTTTCGATGAAGCGCCGCGGCCCCGGATATGTTTATCTTTTCGCTCACGCACGGGGCAACGGCGAGATCGTCAAAACGAAGATGCGTGTTCCGCAGATCGTTATGCCGGGAGCGCGTGTCGAGGACGAGTGGCGTAGCGGCGAAACGCTCATTCGCATCCCTGAAGGCGCCGATGAGCTCTTCCTTGAGGTCACCACCGAAATAACCGAGGGGTATTCGCGCGTAGAAATTGATGACATCAAGATCTACAAGATCGGCGAACCGCTCCCCGTCTGGCCCGAAGAAGCCCTTCGTGAGAAGGGTTGGCGGCGCAAGTAAGTCACGGCGGAAAAAACGCCTGCGGCGCTGAAGCACGACATGTTGCCGTCGAGCTCGGCGCCGCGAACTTTTTACCGCACGCATATTGTGATATGTTATAATAATTCCAACGCCGGATTTGAGGGGACGACAACGCTTGAGAATTTCCAGGTGATCGTCCGGTAAAAGGTTGATACAAAAGAACAACGACGCAAAAGAGGATCGAAGAAATGAAAAGTACGGGGTTTATAATATTTCTCTTCGCCGCAATGTCCGTGCACGCCGCATTTGAAATGGATAAATCGGTGATGTCGGAAGGATACTGGAAAATCTGGAACGACCAGGTTCAGTCGAAAATTGATGCCGATATCGAGAAATACCGCAAGGTTGACGCGGTCGTCGAGCTGTCCGCCGCCGACGGTGCCGATGTTTCCGTCGAACAGATGACGCATGCGTTTTACTTCGGAGCCAACATTTTCAATTATAATCAGTTGGGCAGTAAAGAGCGCAACGACAGGTACAAAAATCTTTTCGGGACGCTTTTCAATTCCGGAACCGTCGCGTTCTACTGGCAGCCGATTGAACCGTTCCCGTATCAACTGAGGTTTGATCAGCGTTACGAGGATACGGAACTTTTCTGGAATGCGTGTATGAATCCCAGCGAGCAGCCGCATTGGCGCCGTCCGCCGCCTGACCTAGTCGTTTCGCATCTTAAAGCGCGCGGCTGCAGAATTCACGGTCATCCGCTCGTCTGGGGGAATCTTTCGCAGATGCCGCGATGGATTTGGGATGAGTTCTGTCCCGAATCCGAGAAGGAGGCGCTGGAGTTGAGAGTCGGCGTTAAGATTCCGCGCCGCAACACCTCGTTGCCGCTTGGTCGGAAAGATGTAGAGTTTATCAACAGCTGGAGTAAGGCGTGGAAGCTGGTATTTTCGAAATTGACCGAACGGGAGATCGCCGATCTCGTCCCCTCCTTCGTCAAGGCGTTTGACGAGGCGATCGAGCGGAGGATTCGGACGATCGGCGAGCGCTACGGCTCGCGTATCGACAGCTGGGATGTGGTCAATGAGTCTGCGTCCGACTGGGCGCACAATGCAAAACGCGCGTGGCCGAAGGGGGAGTCCGCCGCCAAGAATTCCCAACCGCTCACCATCAGCCCGCACTACGGCGTCATGCCCGCCAACTACGCCTATCGCTCGCTTCAGCTCGCCCAGAAGTATATGCGTAGCGATGCATGGCTCAATATCAACGAGTATAACATGGAGGCGTTTCCGGGGCAGATTCGGGATCTGAATGCTTCGGGCGTAGATTTCCAGATTGTCGGATCGCAGATGCACCTGTTCAATCCGGCAGAATCGAAGGCGATCGCCGCCGGCGAATTTACCGATGAAGTGAAAACCAAACTTTCGCCGGACGGCATTTGGGATACTTTTGCGAAGGTGGCGGCGGCCGGAGGCGGGCGACATATCCATCTGTCGGAAGTTACCATTACCGCTCCCGACGATACACCGAAGGGGCAGATGATTCAGGCAATCATTATGCGCAACGCCTATCGCATCTGGTTCTCGATTGAGAAGATGAACGGCATTACCTGGTGGAATGTGGTTGACGATTGCGGTTCTGCCGGAGAGCCCGTAAAGTCGGGTATATTCACGCGCGACATGAAGCCGAAGGCTGCTTACTTTGCGATGGATGACCTCATCAACCGCGAATGGAAGACTCGCTTGACCATCAAAGCAAACGACGGGAAAATTTCGTTCCGCGGTTTTCGCGGCCGTTATCGCCTGACATGGAAAGACGCTGACGGGACGACGGCTGTTAAAGAGATTATGGTGAAATAAACTAAGTAACAACGGTAAAGGAAACAGAGATGACAGGGATGGGGGGGGACAGTCCCCTTGCCCCCGTCTGCATCCAATCCCTTTTTCGTATCGAAAATGTTACGATAATGTTACAAAACTTTCCTTGAAAATATGCGATAATATTCTCACCCCCAGGGGGACTGTCCCCCAAGGGGCGAACGAAAGGATACCTCGCATGGCCAGGAAAAACAGAATAAGCGTCCCGAACGGGATCTATCACGTCACAACGCGTATCGCCCATGGCGCAATGCTCTTAAAGAGTGACGCTGTTAAAGAGCGAGTCGTTAGCGCAATGTATAAAACCGCTGCGTTCAGCGGAGTCGAACTATACGCATGGTGCATAATGGATAACCATATCCACATGCTCGTACATGTGCCGAATGTACCCAAACAGTATCGCATCAATCCTGACATCGATCCTCCGTCATACGCTTTTGGTATGCGCCCAGCGGAATGCCGCATTCCCATTTGGTCAAAAGACGATGATGTTCCTATTACGGCCTTACCCCGACCGCCTCTTGAATTTAAGCTTCCAGATGAAGAACTCTTGCGTCGCATTCGTGTTCTTTATGATGCAAAAACCGCAGAGAAGATGCTGAACCGTTGGAATGTCGCAAGCGCCGCGGGAGCAGGCTACATAGCAGAAGAA
>JAZQTB010000124.1:0-38112 GCA_045630425.1 Kiritimatiellia bacterium
CGTTCATGAGCTGCGGTGCTAAACTCCCGATTTGGGTTTTGTTCGCCGCAGCATTCTTCCCGCAGAATCCAGGTAAGCTCGTATTCTTTATATACATTACTGGCATTGTCCTTGGTATTGTAACGGGTCTTATCCTTAAGCATACGCTTTTCCAAGGCGAGCCGACCCACTTTATCATGGAGCTTCCCCCGTACCATCTGCCGCGCGCACGCCACATTTTCCTTCATACGTGGGAGAGGCTTAAAATCTTCATCTGGAGAGCCGGTAAATTCATTGTTCCGATGGTTCTTGTTCTCGGTATTCTCAATACTGTCGGTACTGACGGTTCAATCGGTAACGAGGATAAAAAGGAGTCGCTCCTCTCCGTCGTCGGCAAGTCGATTACGCCCGTATTCGAGCCGATCGGCGTTGAGAAGGATAACTGGCCGGCGAGTGTTTCAATCTTCACCGGGCTTTTCGCCAAGGAATCGGTTATCGGCACGATGAAGGGGCTTTACGGCCAGGATGATGCGAATCTTAACGAGACAGAAGAAGAGGATGAATATTCTCTTGTCGGCGGACTTAAAGAAGCTTTCGTTTCGATTCCCGAAAATCTTTCCGGTGTCTGGGAGGGCCTTGTGGATCCTCTCGGTCTTTCCGGCGCGGAAGAGGAAGCGTCCTCCGAAGAACCCGAAAATTCCGCAGCGATAGATTCGCTCAAGCGCCACTTCCCCAAGGGCGTTCACCAGATGTATTCGTTCCTGTTGTTTGTGCTCCTTTACATTCCGTGTCTCGCGGCGACAGGTGTGGTATTCCGTGAAATCGGTAAACTTTACGGAACTATTTTCGTGGGCTACCTGACGCTGCTCGGCTGGAGCGTCGCCACGATCTACCACGCGGTAATGGTAAGCCATAGCGGAATGTGGCTTATGATCGGAACGGGTATTCTCGTAGCGATGTTCGGTGCCTTCTGGCTCTACGGCAAGAAGCACAGGGTGGATATGATTTAGGGGTTAGTCGCTAGTGATTAGTCGTTAGCGAATGTCGAAATTCGAGTTTCGAGTGTTGCGCTAAGAACTAAAAAATTCTTCTTCTCATAGATAACCCAAAAAACATAGCCAAAGTTAGTCTAAACAAAGTTTGATAAACATAAATAAAAAAAGAAATAAAATGAACACAATGAAAACCATCTGGGCAGTAGCAACCATCGCTTTAACAGGTGCTCTTTACGCTCAGAATACAAATTGTAAATGCGGTAAGGACGAGTGCAAATGCGCAGCTAATTGTTCTTGCACGAGTGAATTATGTAAATGCGCGGGGTGTGGCGAAAGCTCTGGTTGGAGTTATGCTCCTGGAGAAGGGGTGTCATTTAATGAAACGCCGATTGTAAGTACGGAGGTTTCGCTTTCGTTAGATTCACGCTATATGACATACGGTGTAATCGACGGTAAGGATCCTATTTTCACACCTGGCGCGACTGCGACGTTTTTCGATTGGGCGTATATCGGGGTAGAGTCGATCTTTGACGTAACCGACGGCAACGGCAAGCGCGGCGGTTATGGTAAGCGCGGGTTTAAGTATACGACTCTTGATGCGTTTGTTGGTCTCGCGCACGAGTTCGACTTAGGCGAAACGATCGGGACACTCGGCGTGGATGTCGGCTATATGTACGAGTATCTGCCGCGTTATCAGGGCGAGGTTGGTGACACCCAGTACTTTACGGCTGAACTTTCATTAGGCGGACATTGGCTCGAGCCTACGATAGCGTTCGAGCGCGATATTATGGCTGATAACGGAACGTATGTCAATTTTGAGCTTGGTCATACCTTTGAAATCTGCGACGGCCTTACGATTCGTCCGGCGATCGGTCAGGGCTTCGGCAATTCTCTTAGAACCAAGGGCTACTTCGGAGAGCTTGAAAAAGTCGAAGGCTTCGATCACGCCGGTTTAATGGATACGACGATCAAGGTCGATCTCGAATACGCGATCAACGACTGGCTCACATTTGGCGCTTATGTCGCATATTACGATTACCTCTTTGACGGCAAAATGCGCGAAGCCGCTGCCGCGTATAACGGCGAGTGGGGCGCGGGCGAAGACAAAACATGGAATTTCGTCGGCGGTCTTTCGCTTACCGCGACGTTCTGATTCCTTAGTCGAGAGCCCAAGTCGAACAGTGGATGTTTAATGCTTTGCGATCATCGGAGTTTATAAACTTAACTCCTCTCTTCACCTTCACCTTTAACCTTCGCCGTTTGTCGAGAAACGGTTCGGTGATTAGTAGGTAGTGATTAGCAAAATGCCGACAGAGTTGGCGATTTTGCAGTAAAAATGCCGACAGAGTTGGCGATTTGCAATTGACTTTAATGGAGGTGAGATGTTATAATAAGCCTAAATTAGAATAAATTCTCTTAAATTCTATGTATATCGATAGAAAACTGGTAAGGGATGATTTGAAGGGGCTTCGCGCTATTGCGGAAGAGGGAAGTTTTAGGCAACGTATCGTAGTGTCGGATGAGCCATTAGAACGTGAAGTTGAAGGAGTTTTGATTCTTCCGTGGAGAGTTTTTATTGATCGCCTTTGGGCGGGTGAGTTGTTTTAGTACAGAGAGAGTTAGTTCCCTCTGTGCCTCAGAGCCTTTGTGCCTCTGTGTTAAGAGAAGCTTAGCGTCCGCCTTGACGGATCAGCGCGTCAAGCAGCACCTTCTCCATGATGACGTATCCGTTTGCGTTGGGATGGAGTCCGTCGTTGGCAAGGCCTTTCCTCATTCCACCCTTGCCGTCTTCAAGCTTCGAGTAGTAGTCGATCCAGAGGATGTTGTTGGCCTCGGCGTACTGTTTCAGCAGAATGTTCAGATTCCTGATGCGTTCGGCGGCGTCGGTGATCGTCTTGCGCCACGAGAAGGCGGCTGCGGGCGTCACCGAGCAGAGAACAAACCGGATGCCGTTCGCGCGGGCGAGTTCATGCATTGATTTGATGTTGCCGAGAACGTCGCGCGCTTCGATCGGACCGTTGTTTTCGGCCATGTCGTTGATGCCGGCCAGAACGACGACCGCCTCCGGCTTCAGTTCGATCACATCGCGCCGGAAACGGCAAAGCATCTGAGCCGTCGTCTGCCCGCCGATGCCGCGTCCGATGAATCCGTTGTCCTTGAAGAAGGCCGGGCGTATCCGCGGCCATCCGTCGGTTATCGAGTCTCCGTACAGGACAACCGCGCCCTTCGGCGCTTCCCTGTTGGAGGCCGCATAGCGGGCGTTCCCGGCCCAGTTGCCGAACACGGTTGAACAGGTCAGCGCGGCGGCCGCCGCCGCAAAGGTAATTTTTTTCATTTTCATTCGCTCCTTGGCTGATTGGTGTTGACGATTCAGTGTCAAATTGTACGGTGATAATATACCATTGAAGAATCCGCGTGTCAATTTTGATATGGCTTAATGAAGATCGGTGAAATTTATGGTATAATTATGTAAAACGATAAGCAAAAAACCGGAGGCACTATAATGAGCATTTTCAAAGCTTACGACATTCGCGGAATATACGGTACAGAACTCAAGGACGACGATTTCTATAAGATCGCCCGTGCGTACGTTCAGTTCACCGGCGTGAAGGGCGGCCGCGTCGTTGTCGCCAGAGACTGCCGGAAGTCGTCCGACGCTCTTTTCGCGGCGTTTTCGCAGGGTCTCGTCGACGAGGGCGTAGAGGTGCTCGACATCGGGCTCGCCTCGACCCCGATGAGTTATTTCGCCAACGGTTCTCTCAAGGCCGACGGCTCCGTCATGATTACCGCTTCCCACAACACGAAGGAGTGGAACGGTTGCAAACTCTGCAAAGCGGGCGCGGTGCCGATTTCCGGCGCGACCGGCATCAAGGATATCGAAAAGCTCGTCGGTGAGATGACCGGCAACGAGCCTCCGACCGGCGTCGGATCGGTCACCAAGGTCGACATCGCCGCCCAATACGCCGAACACGTCAGAAAGTTCGCCCATCTCGCGCGCCCCGTCCATGTCGCGATGGATTTCGCGAACGGAATGGGTATCGCCGAATCGTGCGCGTTCGAGGGCCAGAGCGAACTTACGCATGACGATCTCTACGGCGAGTACGACGGCGATTTCCCGAATCACGACGCGAACCCTCTGCACGTCGAGACGCTGAAGGATCTTCAGGCGCTCGTGCGGGCGAATCCCGGCAGGTACGCGTTCGGAGTCGCCTACGACGGCGACGCCGACCGCGCGGGGTTCATCGACGAGAAGGGCGACGTCATTCCGATGGATTTTGTGACGGCCCTCGTTTCGAAGGATCTTCTCAGGTCGAACCCCGGCGCGGCGTGCTTCTACGATCTCAGATCCACGAAGATGGCCGAGGAGACGATCGCCGAAGCGGGCGGAAAGCCGATGATGTCGCGCGTCGGCCACTCCTTCATCAAGGAGCAGATGCGCCAGAACGACGCGATTTTCGCGGGCGAACTTTCCGGGCACTATTATTTCAAGGCCAATTTCACGGCCGAGTCTTCGGCGATGGCGACGTATGCTCTCGCCAATATCGTCTCCGCGAGCGACAAGCCTCTTTCCGAGCTTATCGCGCCCTTGAGAAAGTATTCGCAGTCGGGCGAGATCAACACGAAGACGGTGACGCCTCCCGCGGAGATACTCGCTAAGATCAAATCCGAATACGCCTCGAAGGCCAAGGTGTTCGAGCTTGACGGCGTCTCCGTCGACGCGTGGGAGACCGAGGGATGGTGGGCCAACGTGAGAATGTCCAACACGGAGCCTCTCGTCCGTCTCAATCTTGAAGGAAAAACGAAAGAAATCATGGAGGCTAAGCGTGACGAATTTCTCGCGACAATTCGCGCTTAAAGGTTTTGCGGCGTCTTTTCTCTGCCTGATTCTCTGCGGGTGCGGTTCGGATCCCGCGAAAGAGTACGCAAAGGGCGTGAGAGCCTTTGAAAACGGCGATTACGGTTTCGCCGTCGAAAAGTTCCGCGGCGTCATCGGGCATTCGCCGGAAAATGTCGACGCTCTGGTGATGCTGGCCAGATCCGAGTTCGCGGTCGGCGCCTTCGACAAGGCCGAAGAGGCTCTCACGAAGGCGTCCGCGATGAACCCGGACGATATCGACATTATAGAACTGTCCGCCCAGATCGCCTTCTACCGCAAGGATTATAAAGGCGCGACCGGGTATTACGCCCGTCTCGCTTCCGGCGACGGGTTCGACGGCGAAACGAGAGCGAGGGGCTGGACCGGTTTAGGAGTTATCGATTTTCTGATGATCGGACTTCATCCCGACAAGGCCCGGTTTCGTCACGAGTCGAGGGTGAAATTCCTCCAGGCGATTATTCTCGACAGGCGCAACGCGTCGGCCCGCTATCATCTCGGCAGGCTTTACCGCGACACGTTCCAGTACCTCGAGGCCGCCAGAGACGAATTCGATTTTTTCGTCCATCTGTCTCCCGTGGCCGACGAGCGCGTCAAAAAGATAAAGAACGAGGTTCTGCCGTCGCTGAAAAGCGAAATCGCCAGAAGTTCGGCGCCGTCATCGCGCGTCGACTCTCCCGGCTGCGCGTCGTTCCTCAAGCAGGCGGACGCGGCCTTCCGCCGTAAAAGCTGGAAATCGGCGATAACGTCTTACGCCAAGGCCTTTAAAAAGGACCCGGGGAGTTTCCCCGCCGCAGTCGGCCTGGCGCGCGCTTACGTCCATTCCAATCGATCCGGCTTTGAGCGCGACGAGGCCATGAAGATGTATCTGGCCGCGTGCAAGATACGTCCGAGCGCGATTCCCACGTACATAGAAGCGGCGCAGTTCGCCCTCGTTTCCGGGAAGCCCGCCACCTCGGTGGAATTGTACTCGCGGGCTTTAGCCGCGAACCCTGCGTCGAAGGCGGCCGTTGAAGGGTTGATTCTCGCATTGACGAAGACCGGCGACGCTCAGGCCGCATCGGTGTACAGGGGGTATCTGAGAACTCTTTCAAACGCCAAGCAATGAGTCATTCGATAGAGATAGCCGATTATGTTCTTTTGGCGTTTTCGTGCTTTTTCGTGATTCTGGGGGTCTTTCGCGGGGTCTCCGGATTTTTTTCGCTCGTTTCCGGTTCGATCGTCTCGTTTGCCTCTTCGGTCTTTCTCTGGCCGGTAATTTGCGGGCGTTTCGCTTCGCCGTGGGTCCGCGTGGCATTGATCATATTGGCGGCGCTGGTCGTGTTCGGGCTTGTCCGCGTTGTCGTGGGGCGCATCGTCAGCCGCCTTCTGTCGCAGCCGGCGGATTCGATTTTCGGACTGGTTCTGGGGGCGGCTCTCGGCGCGCTGCTGATTTATGTCGCGGCGGGCATTCCCGTCGCCCGCGAATATTCCGTCATCGCGCGTGAGGTTTCGCGTCTAATCGAGGCGAATGGCGATGCTCGGTGACGAACTGCTTGCAGAGGGCGCGATTTACGAAAAAAAACTTTTGAACTTTTTCCTGCGTCACGGCGTTTCGTTTGATGAGGGCGAGGACCTTGTCCAAGAGACGTACCTGAGGCTCTGGAAGTACCGGCACCGGTACGAACCGTCCGCGAAGCTGTCGACATTTCTCTTTATTCTGGCCAGACAGGTGCTGATAGACGCCCATCGGCGCAGAAAGCGCAGGAAAGCGAGGGAAGATGCTTATTCCGAAGAGGCCTATCAGATTCAGCGTCCGGAGGATACGTCTCTCGGCGACGATGTCCGCTGGGCCGTTTCGCGGCTTTCGGAGCCGTTGAGAGAGGTCGTTGAACTCGGCTTCTTTCAGGACCTCCCCTATCGGGATGTTGCGGAAATCCTCGATATTCCCGTGGGGACGGTCAAGTCACGGATGTTTAACGCGCTGAAAAGGCTGAAGGAGGTTTTTGATGAGCGAGGATCTTGAGAACACGTTGATGGAACTCGGTCCCGAGTATGCCGGGACCGTCGCCAGACTGAGGGTTGCGCGCGAGGCGGAGCCGTCCGGGCGCGCTGTACGCGTCCTACGCCTCGTCAGGCTGAAGCGGTTCGCCTGCGCCGCGGCGATGTTCGCGGCTGCGGCGGGGCTGTTGTGGATTCTCGGCGTCGAAGGAACGCCTGGCGGCGGCGCGACGGCCGGCGGCGAAAAATGCCCAAATCCCTATTCGCTCGCTTTCGAGACTCCGGCGGGAAACGCGCTTAAGGAGATCAAGCGGACCCAGAATCCCGACGGAAGCTGGATCAGCGATCATCTGACCCGCCAAAACGCGGCGGTTCTGCGTAAATTCGACGTTTCGTCCGTCGCCTGCAGAAAGGCGCTCAGATACCTGCGTTCACGCGGGCTCGAGCCTTTCACGGATGCGGAGTTCCGTTCGTACAAGGCGGCCTGCGACAGATTCAATTCCGGGTGTCTGTAGAGTTTTTCAAAAGGAACCGTCGGACGATTCCCCCAAAGAGATCGAATGCGATAAAACGGCCAGCGACTGGGCGAGATCCACGTTCTGGACAGTGACGTTTTTGGGCACCGACAGCTGTATGGGCGCGAAATTCCATATTGCCTTTATTCCGGCGGCGATGAGACGGTCGGCGCAGTCCTGGGCGGCCGACGACGGCACCGTGATGATCCCGATCGACAGGTTGAGCTGGCTGACCATGGACGGGAGATCTGCCATCGCTCTTACCTTCACTCCGTGAACCCTCCGTCCCGTCGCGGCGGCGGACGCGTCGAACGCGGCGGTGATCGACAGGTTCTGCTCTTCAAACCCGCTGTACCCGAGAAGGGCGCTTCCGAGCGATCCGACGCCGATCAGGGCGGCCTGGATGGGATTGTCCCATCCGAGCGCCCTGTTGATCGCCTCGCACAGCGTTACCGCGGGGTAACCGCGCCTCGGCTTCCCGGGAACGCCCGCCATCGCGAGATCCTTGCGCGAGAGGACCGGATCAAAGCCCAGTTCCTCGGCGAGAACAGCGCTGGAAACGTATAATTCGCCGCCGGCGATTTTAGATTTTATCGCCCGCAGATAAATCGGATAGCGGCGAATGGTCGGCAAGGGGATGGGTAGCTGTCTGTATGTCGCTTTCATGTATGATATTATATCAAAAATCTGACAAAAACTTTTGCGGAGAAAAAAAGAGATTTGATATAATACACCGCAATCCATTTTATTCTCTAAGGAAAGGAAAGAAAATATGGACCTGATCAAACCTGTTGTCGTTATGCCGTGCATGGATATGATTGCCGGCAGAGTTGTAAAGGGCGTTAATTTTGTCGATATCAAGGATGCGGGAGATCCCGTTGAATGCTGCAAGGCCTATTGCGCGGCAGGAGCCGACGAGATCGCGATGCTCGACATCAACGCCACGGTCGAAGGCCGCGCGACGACGCTTGAGACCGTCCGCAAGGTCGCCGATGTCGCGTCGATACCTTTTACGATGGGCGGCGGCATATCCTCCGTCAAGGCGGCGGCCGAGGTTCTCGGAGCGGGGGCCGATAAAATTTCGACGTCTTCGGCGGTTTTCCGTTCGCCCTCCATGATCGGAGAACTCGTGAAGGAGTTCGGTCCCGGCAAGGTTACGGTCGCGATCGACGTCGCGCAGAATCCGGACATGCCTTCGGGATACGAGGTCTACATCGACGGCGGGCGCACCGCGACCGGAGCCGATGCGGTGGAATGGACGAAGAAGGTGGCGGGATACGGCGTTAAAACGATTCTGCCGACCTCAAAGTCGACAGACGGGGCGCGCACCGGGTACGATCTGCCTCTTATCCGCGGCATACGCGCGGTTACCGACGCCGACATCGTCGCCTCCGGCGGGGCTGGGACCATGGAGCACTTCGCCGAAGCGGCCGAAGCGGGGGCGACCGTTCTTCTGGCGGCGAGCGTTTTCCATTTCGGCATCATCGGCATCCCCGAGCTCAAGGCCTATCTGCGGGGCCGCGGCATTCCCGTGGTGATGCGCTAACGCTCCGGAACCGGGCGCGCCGTAGGAAACGCGTCTAAAAAAAAACTATGGAACGGTCAGGCTTGTATTTGCTATACTTTTAAAAGTATGAAAATGAAATATCTGTCTCTTGATAAATACTGTAAAGAATATATGGAATATCTCGGCGCCGCCAAGACCGAGCGCCTGAGTTATTCCGAGAGCGTTCGCCGTCTTGAGGCGAAGGGTTTTAAGGAGCTTTCGTCGTTTAAAAAACTCAAAGCGGGCGACAAGGTTTACCGCGGTTATGAAGGCCGCACGATCATGGCCGCGGTCATCGGCAGAAAGCCGATCGCCGAAGCCGGGATTAAGGTCGTAGGCGGCCATACCGACGCGCCGAGGCTCGATCTCAAGCCAAAACCTCTCTATGAGAAGGGCGGCCTCGTCTATTTCGACTGCCACATCTACGGCGGCATTAAGAAGTACCAGTGGCTCACGATGCCGCTCGCGCTTTACGGAACGGTGATCCGCAAGGACGGCTCCGCCGTCGATATCGCTGTCGGCGACAATCCGGGCGATCCGATCTTTCTCATCAGCGATATTCTTCCCCATCTCGGTTACGATCAGGCGAAGAAGACGCGAGACGAATTCTTCCCCGCCGAGGATCTCGACGTCATCGGCTGGTCTACATACGCGAAGGGCTCTAAGGACGACGATGGGGACGCCGCGCCCAAGGGCGATAAGAACGCGCTCGTCGAATATCTGAAGAAGACTTATAAAATCGACGAGGCCGATCTTCTTTCCGCCGAGCTTGAGATCGTTCCCGCCGGAATGCCTCGCGAAGTCGGCTTCGACCGCGCGCTTATCGCGGGCTACGGCCACGACGACCGCGTCTGCTCGTTCGCCGGGCTTATGGCCCTTATCGACGCGGCGGAAGGTAAAACTCCCGAAGTCACCGCCTCGATCCTCATGTGCGACAAGGAGGAGATCGGCTCGATGGGTTCCACCGGCATGCAGTCGAGCTTCTTCGAGAACACGGTCGCCGAATTCATCGAGCGCCAGGAGAAGGACGCGCGCGACATTATGGTCCGCCGCGCGCTCGAGCGCTCGTCCATGCTTTCGGCCGACGTGACCGCCGCCTCCGACCCGCACTTCCCGGACGTCAATTCGACCGGCAACTGCGCCTATCTCCATAAGGGTCCTGCCGCTTCGAAGTACACGGGCGGGACCTCCAAGGGCGGCTCGAGCGACTGCGGTCCCGAGTTCGTCGCCGAAATCCGCAAGATCATGGACGAGGGCGGCGTAACGTGGCAGATGGCCGAACTTGGAAAGATGGAGAAGGGCGGCGGCGGAACGATCGCCCAGTACATGTCGCGCTTCGGCATGAAGGTCCTCGACATGGGAACTCCGCTTTTCAACATGCACGCTCCGTGGGAGATCGCGTCGAAGTTCGACTGCCATCAGACCTATTGCGCGTACAGCGCCTACCTGAGGAGTTGAAGATCCTAACTCTGAAATTTAAACGAAAGGATTCATCATGAAACTCAACAGAAGAAATTTTATTTTCGGAACGGCCGCCGCCGCGACCCTCGCGGGCTGCAGCACGATGAAGACGGGCGCGCGCCCGCTAAAGCCCGGCGAGAAGCGCAGAGCCGCGATGATCGGCTATGGCATTCAGATGCGCACCGCTCTGTTGCCGTCCTTCCTCAATCCAGAGTATGCCCCGAACGTCGAGGTCGTCGCGGTCTGCGATTGCGACAAGGTCCGCGCCAAGGCCGGTGCCGAGCAGGTCAACAAGGCCTACAAGAACAACAAGTGTAGGGTCGTCTATGATTTCCGCGAAGTTCTTCAGGATCCTTCGATCGATATGGTCTGCATCGGAACGCCCGACCACTGGCACGCCTATATCTCCGTAGAAGCGATGAAGCACGGCAAGGACGTCTACTGCGAAAAGCCCCTTACCTTCTCCATTGACGAGTCTAAGAAGGTCATTGCCGCCCAGAAGAAATACGGACGCGTTTTTCAGACCGGCTCGATGCAGCGCAGCTGGCGTGAATTCCGTGACGCGGTTTCGCTCGTGCGCGGCGGTCTTATCGGCGATGTGAAGTATGTCGACGCATACTACGGCCGCGGCCGCGCGAAGCTCGGCGGACCTTCGCATCCCGTACGCTTCTGGGACAATCCGATGAACGTTGCGAGCGAAGGCAGGGCCAATCCCGACGTCGACTGGAAGATGTGGCTCGGTCCGGCCAGAATGCGCCCCTACTCCGATCAGCTCGCTCCGCGCGGAGTGAATCATTTCTATCCGATGTTCTGGCGCTTCGACGACGATATCGGCTCCGGGTACAACGGCGACTGGGGCGCCCACCATCTCGATATCGCGCAGTGGGGCCTCGATATGGACAAGTCCGGGCCCTACAGGATCATTCCCTCGGAAGAGCCTCATTCTACCGACCTTTACCACGGCGGCCGTTGCCAGTTCGGCATGAAGATGCTCTTCAAGAAGCCTTACGGCGATGTTGAGCTTTATCACGGACCGTTTGGCGTTTGGGGAACGGTCTTTTACGGTACGAACGGTATCGTTGCCGTCAACCGCGGCAAGATTGCCGTCTGGGTCGGTTTCGACGCCACGGCCAAGAAGCCGGATGCCGTCATCCGCAAGGGCATCGAGGATGTCTCCTATATGAAGGACAAAATCGTCGCCGAGTCCGTCGGAAGGGACTACGGTACCGATGCGACCGTCAAAAAGGACAACAAGCTCGCAAAGGCTCTCGATAAAATCGAGGATGTTTACGCAAAGGAAATTCGCAAGGCCGATCTCTACAAGAGCGCCAACCATATTCAGAACTTCTGTGAGTGCGTCGAGACGCGCGAGCAGACGATTACGCCCGCCGAAGTCGGCGGCCGCAGCTGCACGCTCTGCCTCTTGTGCAATATGAGCTACCAGTACGATTGCGGCTTTGATTGGGATCCTAAGGCGATGGACTTCGCCAACGGCACGGGCGTCGGAATGACGCTTAAGCGTGAAGGCGACTGCAACGGCTGGAAGGTCGAGGTCTGATGAAAGCTCCGGTAAGAGCGATTATTCTCGGTTACGGCATAAGGGGCCGCGCTTACGCGGCCTATGCCAAAACCCATCCTGAAGACTTCATCATCGCCGGTCTCGCCGATCCAGTCGCAGAGTTTCCGGACGATCCCGATATTCCTACGTGGAAGCGTTGGGAGGATGCGCTCGAGTCTGACACTCCTGCCGACGCCGTGATCATCGCGCTTCCGGACCGTCTTCATCACGACGCGTGCGTGATGGCGCTCGAGAAGGGTTATCACGTGCTTCTCGAGAAGCCCATCGGCTGCACGTGGGACGAATGCATTGCGATCCGCAACGCCCAGATAAAGGCGCGCCGTCTCGTTCTGACGGGTTACGTTCTCCGTTTCGCGCCGTTCTACAAGAAGCTTCGCGAAGTGATCACTTCGGGCGTCATCGGCGACATTACGAGCGTTCACCACCTGGCCGCGATTTCGTACGGCAAGGCGTCCCATGCCTACTGCCGCGGCAACTGGTCCGTCGAGGAAAAGGGTACTGGGATGCTCGTTAATAAGTGCACCCATGACTTCGATCTTATCGAATGGTGGACGAAGGGTAAGAAGTGCACCAAGATATCAAGCTTCGGCTCGCTCTTCCATTGGCGCCCCGAGAATAAGCCGGAGGGAGCGGCTGACCGCTGTAAGGACTGCCCTGCGGCCGTCCGCGAGAAGTGCGCGTTCGACGCGTATAAGCTTTATTACGATCGCGACGATCTGAGATATCATTTCGCCGACGAATCCGACGAGGCCATTCTGAAGATGATCGAGACCTCTCCGTACGGCCGCTGCGTTTACGCGTGCGGGAACGATTCCGTCGATCATCAGACCGTTCTTATGGAATACGAGGGCGGGCTTACGATCATTCTCGAGATGGAGAGCTACTCCCAGCAGAGAACGCGCGTAACCCACTTCTACGGGACGAAGGGCGAGATCATCGCCGACGAGCGCAAGATTGAGATCATGCCGTTCCTCGGCGATTCGACGACGATAATTCCGGCTCAGACGGGCCATCACGGCGGCGGCGACCGCGAGATCATGACCGAGTTCGTAAAGCTCGTCAGAGACGCTTCGTCCGACCGTTACACGAAGATTCTCGACGCGGCGCTCGAATCGCACCGCATCGCGTTTCTCGCCGAGGAGTCGCGCTACAGCGGCAAAACGATTATTGAATTTGGAAGATAAACTAAAAACAAGGAGATAAAATGAATATCACTGCAAGCAGAAGAGGTTTCCTGCGCGGTATCGCAGGCGCCGCGGCGCTCGGCGCGGGCGGATGTTTTTCGATCGGCCGCGGACGTAACGGCAAGATCCGCCTCGCGGCGGTCGGCGTCTGGGGCAAGGGCTACAGCGACTGGACGCCGATGGTCAAGACCGGCATGGCTGAAATCGTCGCTCTCTGCGATGCCGACTACACGACCCGCGAGAAGGCTCAGATGGCTCTCATCAAAGACGGTATCGATCTTGACATCTACGAGATTCCGTTCTATACCGATTACCGCAAGCTTCTCGACGACGCCGGCATACTCGGCATCGACGCGATGACGATTTCGACGCCCGATCACGCCCACGCCGCCATCGCCATCGGCGCGATGAAGCAGGGCATCCACGTTTACGTCCAGAAGCCCCTCGTAAGAACGCTCTGGGAGAACAGGTATTTCGAGACGACCGCCCGCGAGAACAACGTCATCGTTCAGATGGGCAACCAGGGTTCCTCGCTCAATTCGATGCGTCGCTGCACCGAAGTTCTCCAGAGCGGCATTCTCGGCGACGTCAAGGAAGTCCATGTCTGGACGAACCGTCCCGTGTGGCCTCAGGGCAAGGCCGTTGCCGACTGGGTGAAGTCTCATCCGAAGGGAGACAGTGTGCGTACCGGTCTCAACTGGGATGCATGGCTCGGAGTCGCGAAGGAGCGTCCGTTCCTCGATCAGTATCCCAAGGACGCCGACGTTTACGATCCCTGGAAACTCGGAAAGAACGTCTATCACGCGTTCACATGGCGCGGTTTCTTCGATTTCGGCGCGGGCGCGTTCGGCGATATGGCTTGCCACACGATGAACCTCGCTTTCCGCGGCCTTGAGCTCGGCGCCGTTTCCGATGCGGTCTGCACGAAGATCGTCTCCGAGAACGACATCGCCTATCCTCTCAAGTCCGTCGTCAAGCTCACCTACAAGGAGCGCGAATCCATAGTCCGTCCCGGCGTCAAGCTTCCCGCCGTTACGCTTTACTGGTACGACGGCGAAGAGAAGCCCGATGCGTCGATCATGCCCAAGTGGGCGTCCGTCAACGGCGGCAAGGTCCCCTACACGGGCTGCTACATCATCGGCTCGAAGGGTGCCGTTCTCATGCAGGACGACTACGGCGCCCAGTGCGCGCTCGCGCTCAACGACGACAAGAAGTTCGTTGACATCTTCAAGCACGAAGCCGCGAAGGCCGTTCCCCGCACGATTCCGTTCTGCTCCGAATCCGTCTCCGACGGTGCGGTCGGAAAGTCGACCGTCGCGATGAAGGGTTTCGCTGAAGGTCATTACGGTGAATTCCTTCACGCCATACGCGGCGACGGCCACTATTACGAGCAGACCCATTCGCGCTGCTTCTCCGATATCGAATACTGCATTCCCCAGATGGAGGGTATTCTCGTCGGCTGTGTCGCGCAGCAGCTGCCCGGCAAGACGCTCAAGTGGAACTCCTCGGACCAGAAGTTCGATCTCGACGCCGCCAACAGCCTCGTCAAGCCTTACATCCGCTCCGGATGGGGCTTCTGATGAAGCCGGTCGCATAAACGCAGACAAGGGGGCCGTCCGTGAAGGGCGGCCTTTTTTATGGTATCTTGTTGCTGTAAGGACGGAATATTTGGTATAATATCGGATATGGATCTGAAAACTGAGGAAAGATTTCTGATAGATGTCGCCAGACTCGACGAGGGGGGCGAGCGTCTTGAGGGCGAAGTGGACATTGTCGATCTCGATGAGGAGTTCGTCAAGTCCTTCGCGCCTATGAGATACAGCGTCTTCGCACAGCTTTTCGGTACCGAACTTTTGATAAAAGGCCGATTGGAGCAGGATTTCGACCTTGTCTGCTCGCGTTGCGGCAAGGATTTCGATACCACCGTAAAGGTCGAGGATTTCATTGTTTCGGTTGAAGTTTCCGCCAAGGATCAGTTCGCCGATTTGACCGATGAAGCAAGAGAGTGTATAATACTCGCTTTACCGACATTCCCGTTGTGCGATGAATCGTGTCCTGGGATCGTCCAAAAGGCCTCGAATGTGGCCGACGATCGATGGAGCGCGCTCGACGGATTGAAGGTTGAGTGAGATACAGCAGAGAAAAGGAGAAAAAGAAATGGCTAGCCCTAAGAACCGTGTTTCGAAAATGCGCAAGCGTCAGCGTGTCGCTTCTCTCGAGAAGCCCATCCTCGCTTCTGTCTCGACGTGCCCCGAGTGCGGCGCGGCGAAGCGTTCGCACCGCGTGTGCCCGAAGTGCGGCACATACAAAGGCCGTAAGGTTATCTCCGCTGAATAAGCGGTATTTCTCCGTAATAGGTTTTTCCTATGACGCGGGTAGCTCTTGATGCGATGGGGGGCGACTACGCCCCCAAGCAGATCATCGTCGGCGCCGTCGAGGCCGTGTGTGGCATCGACGACGTCAAGGTTTTTCTTGTCGGCAATTCCGAGACCATCCAAAAAGAGGTCGGTCGTTTTGCGAAGAACCGCAAGGCCATGTATCTCGAAGCCGTCTCGAGCGGCAGACTTGAGATTGTTCACGCCCCCGATCAGGTCGAGATGGATGATGTTCCCGTCGACGCCGTTCGTAAGAAGAAGGACTGCTCGATCAATGTCGCGATGCGGCTTGTTAAGGAAGGCAAGGCCGACGCTTTCGTTTCGGCGGGCAATTCCGGAGCGGTCGCTACAAGCGCGATTTTGAATCTCGGACGCATTCCGGGCGTGAAACGTCCCGCAATCGCGATGGTGCTTCCCACGAAGTCGCCGAGCCGTCCGCTTCTGCTGCTTGACGCCGGCGCCAACATGGACTGCCACCCCGAGTGGCTTGCCCAGTTCGCCGTAATGGGCAGCGTCTATTCCAAGACCGTCCTCAGGCGCGAAAATCCTTCCGTCGGGCTTCTTTCGATCGGCTCCGAGGAATGCAAGGGCAACGAGCTTATTCACGAGACGAATCCGCTGCTTCAGAAGATCAGGGACATCAATTTCGTCGGCAATGTCGAAGGACACGATATCTGCGGCGGAAATCTCGACGTCGCCGTCGCCGACGGTTTTGTCGGCAATGTCGTTCTGAAGACGGTCGAGTCGGTCGCAAAGGCCATCGGAGGCTGGCTCAAGGCCGAATTGAAAAAGAGTCTTTTCCGTAAAATATGCGCGCTTATGCTAAAACCCGCGTTCAATTCGCTTAAAAAGCAGATGGATCCCGAGGTTTACGGCGGCGCTCCGCTTTTAGGCGTTCCGAGAGCGGTTATCATAACCCACGGAAATTCCACCCATAAGGGTATCTACTATGCAATCAAGACCGGCGTGTCCGCGGCGAGAAACGACGTTACCGGGCTTATCGAAAAAGCCATCGCCGCCCATGCCGAGGATCGGTTGCAGTAATGAGCGATTATAATTTTTCCCAGATAGAGAAGAAGTGGCAGCGTTATTGGCTCGAGAACAAGACGTTCAAGACGGATAACGACGCCAAGGGCGAGAAGTTTTATTGTTTAGACATGTTCCCGTATCCGTCGGGCGCCGGTCTCCATGTGGGCCACCCCGAAGGGTATACGGCTACCGATATCCTCTGCCGCTACAAGCGCATGAAGGGCTTCAACGTTCTTCATCCGATGGGTTGGGACGCGTTCGGTCTTCCCGCCGAGCAATACGCCGTCGAGACGGGTACCCACCCTGCGGTCACGACCAAGAAGAACGTTGACCGCTTCCGCGAGCAGATCCGCGCTCTCGGCTTCAGCTACGACTGGGACCGCGAAATCAACACGACGGATCCGAAGTACTACAAGTGGACCCAGTGGATTTTCGAGAAGCTTTACGAGAAGGGGCTCGCGTACGTCGCCGAAGTGCCGGTCAACTGGTGTCCCGCTCTCGGCACGGTGCTCGCGAACGAAGAGGTCATCGACGGCCGCTCCGAGCGCGGCAACCACCCTGTTATCCGCAAGCCCATGCGCCAGTGGATGCTCAAGATCACCGAATACGCCGAGAGGCTTTTGAACGATCTCGACGAGCTTGACTGGTCCGAGGGTATTAAGGAGATGCAGCGCAACTGGATCGGTAAATCCACCGGCGCTCTCGTCGATTTCAAGGCCGCGGGCGATACGATCACCGTTTACACGACGCGCTGCGATACGCTTTTCGGCGCGACGTACATGGTGCTTTCGCCCGAGCACAAGCTTATCGAAAAGTGGCTCGCGGACGGCACGATAAAGAACGCCGACGCGGTGCGCGAGTATCAGAAGAAGGCCGCCTCGAAGAGCGATCTCGAGCGCACGGAACTCAACAAAGAGAAGACCGGCGTCCGTCTTGATGGCGTTGCGGGCGTAAATCCCGTCAACGGCGACGAGCTGCCGATTTTCATTTCCGACTATGTTCTCGCTACTTACGGTACGGGCGCGATCATGGCCGTTCCCGCGCACGACGAGCGCGACTTTGAGTTCGCGAAGGTTTTTGATCTTCCGATTTATCAGGTCGTTGCGAAGGATGGGGAAGAGGGAATTGGGAATGGGGAAGAGGGAAGAGTTCCATACACCGCTGATGTAGCGTATACCGATATCGCCTCGGGCGTTATGGTCAACTCGGGCTTTATTACCGGCCTTTCCGTAAAGGATGCTCAGGCTAAGATGATTGCGTGGCTCGAGGAGAACGGTGTCGGTAAGGCGAAGACGCAGTATAAACTCCGCGACTGGCTCTTCTCGCGCCAGCGTTACTGGGGCGAACCTTTTCCCGTCATTCACTGGGAAGACGGCACCCAGAGCCTCGTTTCCGAAGAGGATCTGCCTCTTACGCTTCCCGAGCTCGCCGACTACAAGCCTACGGGCACGGGCGAGCCTCCGCTTGCCAAGGCGACCGAATGGCTCAACGTCGTCGATCCCGTCACGGGCAAGAAGGGCGTGCGCGAGACGAACACGATGCCCCAGTGGGCCGGCAGCTGCTGGTACTACTTAAGGTATATCGACCCCGAGAACGACAGCGCGTTCGCCGATTCAGAACTTTTGAAGAAGTGGCTCCCCGTCGACCTTTACGTCGGCGGCGCCGAGCACGCCGTACTCCATCTCCTTTACGCCCGTTTCTGGCATAAGGTTCTCTTCGATCTCGGGCTCGTTCCGACGAAGGAGCCGTTCCAGCGTCTCGTCAACCAGGGTATGATTCTCGGGTTGGCCTACAAGACGAAGCGCGGCGTTCTGATCCCCATGGACCAGATCGAGTGGCGCGAGGGCAAGCCGTGGGGCGCCGAAGAGGGCTGCGAGATGGAGGAACTTACCGAGTTTCCCGCGAAGATGTCGAAGTCTTTGAGAAACGTCGTCAATCCCGACGATGTGATCCGCGATTTCGGCGCCGACTCGCTCCGGCTTTACGAAATGTTCATGGGCCCTCTGCAGGCCGTCAAGCCCTGGTCCACGAAGGGCGTCGAGGGCGTTCACCGCTTCCTCAAGCGCGCCAACCGTCTCGTCACCGAGTCGAAGGTCGAGGACCGCGCGTTGACGAAGGCCGAGGCGAAGAGCCTGAACGCGATGATAAAGAAGGTCGGCGACGATCTCGAGGCGATGGCGTTCAATACCGGAATTTCGGCGATGATGGTCTTTATGAACGAGGCCGAAGATTTCGCGAAGGCGGGCGCTCTCTCCAAGGAATATCTTAAGAAGTTCGTCCTCTGCCTCGCGCCGTTCGCGCCGCACCTCGGCGAGGAACTCTGGGAATGTCTCGGCGGCGGGAAGACTCTCGCATACGAGCCGTGGCCCGTTTACGATCCCGCCGCGCTCGTCGAAGACGAGATCGAAATCCCCGTTCAGGTTATGGGCAAGCTCCGCGGCCGCGTTAAAATCCCCGTCGCGGCGACGCCCGCCGAGATGGAGGAGGCCGCCAAGGCCGACGCCGAAGTCGCGAAATTCCTCGAGGGCAGGACGATCGTCAAGGTCGTCGCCGTCCCGAAGAGAATGGTGAATTTTGTAATACGTTAACCAAAACACACAGGAGGAAACAACATGAAAAAAATACTCATAGGCATGTCCACGCTTGTATTGTCGCTCCTTTTGACGGGTTGCGGCGGTCCTAAACTTCCTGAGGACACATTGGCGGCGGCGTATGTCGATCTGGAACTCGCTCTCGACAACGGCGTTAACTTCATCGAGGCCGCGATCGCCGAATTTCCCGATTCCGCGAAGGATAAGGCCAAGAAACTTCTGAACGAGAACCTTGATAAATTCGAAGGCGACCTCGACGACATCAACCCCGAATGGGCGCTTGTCATGGTTTGCGGAAGCAAGGACAAAGAGCCTAAAATGGGTGTTGTGGTGAAATGCGATTACGAAGCGAAGGTTTCGCAGGCGGAGAACGCCCCCCTGAAGGAACTTCTGACGCAGGGCGCTCCCGAATACAAGACGATCAACGACTCGAAGGTTTATCGTTCCGGCGGCATGCTCATGACCTTCGTCGACGGGAAATATATTCTCATGGTCGAGTCCTGCGCCGAAGAGCGCGCCGATTATTTCATGAGAAAGCTTGTCTCTCTCTATCGTGACGGCGACGGCGAGACTTCCGGCGACTTCGGCGATCTCTGCGATATCGACGACGATGTCGTCGCCCGCATCAAGACGGCCGAAGCGGGTACGATCATCGATCTCATGGGCGTGCGCAAACTCATCGAGGAGTTCGGCGAGAATTGCGACGACGAAGACCTGGCGGAGGATATCCTTGACATCGGCAGCCTCGTCGCCGACGTGATGATCGGCGACAGCGAATTCGGCGTCAGACTTGAGTTTGACGCGGGATCCTCCGAGATCGCCAAGGTTCTCGAGGGTCTGCTCAACACTTATGTTTTCGCCAGCCGAGTCACGGTTGACGTCTTCTCCGGAATGTCCAACATGCTGGGCGTGTTCGGAGTCAAGAACAAAGACGCGACCAAGGCTTTCTCCGGCGACGCGGGCAGGGAACTGGCTAAAATCGTGCGCGAGGCGCCCGAGGTCGACCGCAGCGGTTCGACAGTAACGTTCGAAAGCGTCATCGACACGGAAGATTTCATGGAGCTGATCATCCCTCAGTTCAAGGAAGAGATTTCCTCCGCTCTCGATCAGATGTGACATCGCGTCGCAATATGACGATAAAGTTTTTGAATGTCAAGGGAACGTGGCGCGAGGTGGCCGATGCCGCCCGCACCACGATCCGTCAGGACGAAGGGACAAAAGAGCCGACGTCCAGGTGGAAAAAGAGAATTCTGCTTGCGGAGCATTCTCCCGTCAGAAAGCTGAATTTCAACTGGAAGTGGGTCGATCTGCCGTATTGGGTTTCGGTCCATTTCGTGCGCCACAAATTCGGCATCGAGCATTTCGTTTCGACCCAGCGCACCGACCGTACCGGCGTCGAACGCGAGGCGAACCGTCAGGACGCTCCCGTCATGCACGAGTGTTTCGCGAACGCCCAGGCGGTGATGTTCATCTCTCGCCGGCGTCTCTGCGCGCAGGCGAGCGCCGAAACACGTGCCGCATGGAGGGCTGTCGTAGACGCGATCGCCGAGAAGGAGCCCGAAGTCGCGGCCTGTTGCGTTCCGGAGTGCGTATACCGCGGGTTCTGCCCCGAATTCAAGACGTGCGGGTTTTTCGGAAGTCCCGCGTATAAGGAGGCTCTTGCGAAATATCGTGAAGTCGAGTAGTTGCGCATCGGCGGGGAATTTAGTATACTATTGATTTATTGGAGAAAATCGAATGAACAGCGAACTTTTGAAAAAGGCCCACGAAAAGATCAAGTCCACGCCCGTCCTGGTTAATCTCATTTCCAAGCGCGAACGTGAACTCATTAACGGGGCGAAGCCGTTGGTAAAACCCGCTTCGCTCGACGAGGACAAGTGCGACATAGCTCTTCGCGAGGTCGCCGAGGGTAAGCTTATCGCCGAAATCGACTTTGACGCGTACGCCAAGGCCGAGGACGCCAAGAAGAAGTGGAATCAGAAGCGGGTTAACGTGAACTCGCTTTTCGCCGATTGATAGAAGGTGTCAGACCCTAAGTTCAATCCCGTATTTGCCGAAAACCGCAAGGCTCGTCACGACTATACCGTACTCGATACCGTCGAGTGCGGTATTGTATTGACGGGAACGGAGGTCAAATCGGTGCGCCACGGCGAGATTTCTCTCGCCGGGTCGTACGGTGCGGTTCTGAAGGACGAGCTGTGGCTTGTCGGGGCCGACATCGCCGCGTACAAATTCGGCAACAGGTTCAATCACGATCCTAAAAGCATGCGCAAACTTCTGGTTCACGCCAAGGAGGTGCGCGAACTGCGGCTTAAAACGGAAGCGAAGGGGCTTACGCTTATTCCGCTGAAGGTTTATTTGAAGCGCGGTCGGATTAAAGTCGCGCTCGGGGTGTGCCGCGGCAAGGCTCTCCACGACAAGCGGGACACTCTCAAGAAAAAAGCGTTAAAACGCGACCTTGAAAGAGGTCTGTGATTTTTGGTATAATAACAGGATAGTTTTCTAAATTAAGGAGAATATACAATTATGTCTATGATGAAGGGCTTTTCAAACGTGTTTCGCATTCCGGAACTGCGTAAGAAAATTTTCGTTACCCTCGGTCTCGTGGCTGTCTGCCGCCTCGTTTCGCTCGTTCCCACTCCCGGCGTCGATTGGACTTCCGTTCAGACGGCGTTGCAGGAAGCTACGAAGAACAGCGGTCTTCTGGGCTTCTTCAACAATATGACGGGCGGCGCCCTCGGCCAGTTCTCGATCGGTACTCTCTCCATCTGGCCCTACATCTCCGCGTCGATCGTCATTCAGCTTCTCTCGTCGATGATTCCTTCGCTTCAGAAGTTGAAGAAGGAAGGCGAGAACGGCCGTCAGCAGCTCGCACAGATCACGAGATATCTCACGATCGTCCTCTGCGTCGTTCAGGGGTGGGGTATCGCGACGCTTCTTTCCAGTCCCGAGGCTCTCCGGCAGATCGGTTACGTCAAGCCCTTGGTCGCCGAACCCGGATTCGGCTTCAACGTGATGACGGTTATCTGCATGACGGCGGCTTCTCTCTTCATCATGTGGGTCGCCGATCAGATCACCGCTTTCGGAGTCGGCAACGGTGCGTCGCTGATCATCATGATCAACATCACTTCGCGTCTCCCCGAGGCTCTCTGGAGCGCTTATCAGCGTTACTTCGTCAGCCCCGACGGTAAGATGGTCGAGCTCGGCATGCTCGTTCTTTTCTTCCTCGTCGTCGTTATGGCTACCGTGATGCTCACCCAGGGTGTGCGCAAGGTCGCGATTCACTCCACGCGCCGCAGCGTCGGCGGCGGCAACACCTACGGCATGAAGCAGACCTATATGCCCCTCAAGGTCAACTATACGGGCGTTATGCCGATCATCTTCGCGCAGCCGCTTATCCAGATCGCGGCGGTCGGTCTGCAGTACGTCGCGCCCAAGGACGGCTTCCTCTACAGGGCCGCTATCGAACTCCAGGCTTCGACGTCGCTCTCCCACCTTTCGATCTATGCGGTTCTCATCGTGTTCTTCACGTTCTTCTGGGTCGCTACCCAGTTCAACGCTATCGACATCTCCGAACACCTCAAGAAGGACGGCAGCTACATTCCCGGCGTACGTCCCGGCCGCGCCACCGCTGAATTTCTCGACGATATGATGACGAAGATCACCCTGATCGGCGCTCTTGGTCTGTTGGCCATCGCTCTCATCCCCATGGTTCTCATGAGTTGGCTCAACATTCCCGACGCTCTCGCCTCGTTCTTCGGCGGTACGTCGCTGCTCATTATCGTCGGCGTCGCGCTCGATACGCTCCGTATTCTCGAGAGCCATCTTCTCGTGCGCAAGTACGACGGATTCCTGAGCCACGGCAGGCTTCGCGGACGCTCCGGAATGTGATTTTCAATCCATAAGAGATAGACAGACATACGGGTTATTTGATATAATCCGTATGTTTCTTTTTTATACCGATAATATTAAACAACACAAAGGACAACGACTAATGAGTACTAACCGCAGAGACTTCTTAAAGGGAACCGTATGGATGGGTGCCGCAGCCGCTCTCGCCGGCGCCGGATGCAGGAGCAATAAGATTTGTGCGCCTGGTTCGATGACCGTTTTCGCGGACAAGCCCATTAAAAAACTTCGCGTCGGTTTTGTCGGTCTCGGCATGCGCGGTCCCGGTGCTGTCCACCGTATCGCCAACATCCCCGGCGTAGAGATTGTCGCTCTTTGCGATCTTTACAAGAACCGCGTCGAAAGGCAGCAGGAGTTTTTGAAGAAGAACGGCAAGAAGCCCGCTCGCTCCTATTACGTGTATGAAGCCGCCAAGGGTCCGGCGAAGGACGAGACGGCCGCATACCGCGCGCTCTGCGAGAGCGATCTCGACCTCGTTTACATCGCGACTCCCTGGGCTCTCCACGCTCCCGTCGCTCTCTACGCGATGGAGCACGGCAAGCACGCCGCCATCGAAGTTCCCGCCGCGATGACGCTTGACGAGTGCTGGGCTCTCGTCGAGACTTCGGAGCGTACGGGCCGCCACTGCATGCAGCGCGAGAACTGCTGCTACGGCGATGTCGAAATGCTTTCGCTCAATCTCGCCCGCAAGGGGATTCTCGGCGAAATCATGCACGCCGAGGGCGCCTACATCCACGATCTGCGCTCGCTCAACTACCTTGATCCCGCGAAGGGCGGTTACCAGGACTACTGGCGTCTCAGGTGGAACAACGCGCACACCGGCAACCCCTATCCGACCCACGGTCTCGTGCCTTTGATGCAGGCTATGAACATCAACCGCGGCGACCGCTTCGATTACCTCTCCTGCATCGCCACCAATCAGGTCGGCATGAACCTCTACGCCAAGATGAAACATTCCGACTGCAAGTGGCGCAACGATCTCAATCCCAAGTGCGGCGATATGTCCACGACCGTCATGCACACCGTCAACGGCAAGACCGTCATGATTCAGCACGACGTCACGAGCCCCAGGCCCTACAGCCGCATCAATCTTCTCTCCGGCACGAAGGGCTGCCTCAACGACTATCCCTTCAGGATCGCTCTCGAGGAGAAGCCCGGCGAGGGCGCCCACGGCTGGTTCGACGCCAAGAAGACCGCCGAGATCCGCGAGAAGTACCGTCACCCCCTCTGGAAGGTCGCGGGCGAGCTCGCCAAGAAGATGGGCGGCCACGGCGGCATGGACTTCCTCATGGACCTGAGGCTGTGCTACTGTCTCCAGAACGGTCTTCCGCTCGATATGGACGTTTACGATCTGGCGACGTCCTGCTCCGTCTGCGAACTCTCCGAGAAGTCCGCCCTCAACCGCGGCAACTCGGTCGACGTTCCCGACTTCACGCGCGGCGCGTGGAAGACGAACAAGCCTCTCGACATCGTCACGGTCGATCTCAAGAAACTCGGCCTTAAGGATGTCAAGGCCGACGACGCCCAGCTGAATGTCTGATAGCGTAAAGCGGATCTTATCGCACGATTGCGGCGCGTTCTGGCAGTTCGTGAAATACGGCGTTATCGGCGTATTGTCGACGATTGTTCAGACCGCCGCCTTCTATATTCTCGCGTCGACGGCGCTGATGTGTCTCAGTGCCGACGATTTCGCCGTAAAGTGTCTTTCGCTGCCCGCCGCCGAGGTGTCCGACGCCGTCAGAGCGTGGCGCTTCGGCTTGGCTACCGGAATCGGATTTGTCGTTTCGAACGTTTTCTGCTGGGCGATGAACAGAGCGTTCGTCTTCAAACCGGGCAGGCACGCGTGGTGGGTGGAACTTGCGATGTTTATGGCGGTATCCGGTTTCGCGATGATTCTGGCCACTGTGCTGAGCGGTTTTTTGATTTCAAGGTTCGGACTGATGACGACGCTTGCCGTTCTCATGGAGGTCCTCGTGTCGTTCGTTTTCAATTTTCTTATCCGCAAATTCATTATTTTCAAAGGTTGATAAAGAGAGGTCGAGTGTATGAACATCATTGACGGCAAGCTTCTTGCGGCGAATCTCCGCGCCGAAATCGCGTCGGGCGTCGCGAAACTTAAGGAGGAAAAAGGCATTGTTCCCGGCCTCGCGGTCATTCTCGTCGGCAACAATCCCGCGAGCGTCAGCTACGTGACCGCGAAGGAAAGGGCGTGCGCCGAATCGGGCATGTATTCGCGCGAAATCCGCCTTCCCGAAACGACGACCCAGGACGAGCTCGTAAATCTCGTAAAGGAGCTCAACGTCGATCCCGCGATTCACGGCATTCTCGTTCAGCTTCCCGTTCCGAAGCATATCAGCGACAAGGCCGTCATCGACGCGATCGCGCCTGAGAAGGACGTCGACGGTTTTACGCCGATCAACGTCGGTAAGATGCTTATCGGCGAAGAGTGCTTTCTGCCCTGCACTCCGCACGGTATCATTAAGCTTATTGAATTTTCCGGTATGGATATAAAGGGCAAGCACGCCGTAGTTATCGGCCGATCCAACATCGTCGGCAAGCCCGTCGCCGTTCTTCTCGCCCGTAAGGAGACGAACGCCACGGTCACGCTCTGCCATACGGGCACTCCCGACATCGCGAAGTTCACGCGCGAGGCCGATATCGTAGTCGTCGCCGCGGGCCGCCCCGATACGCTGAAGGGCGATATGCTCAAACCCGGCGCGGTCGTCATCGACGTCGGCGTAAACCGCATTCCCGACGAGACGAAGCCGAAGGGCTTCCGCCTTGTCGGAGACGCGGATTTCGAAAGCTGCTCCGCCGTCGCGGGCGCGATAACCCCCGTTCCGGGCGGCGTCGGTCCTATGACGATCACGATGCTTCTTTGGAATACGCTCGAATCGGCGAAGAGGGTGAAATGAAATCCCTTGTTCTCGCTTTGACGATTCCGCTTCAGCCGCTCGTAAGCGAGAACGTACTTGAGCCGAGCGTCCGCAACGAGGTCGATCACGCGCTTTCGCGCGCGCCTCGTTCCGAGCGCGTACATGTTGTCGACACGACGGATTCAACCGTTTCCGTCGCGACGACGACCAACAAAGTGGAAAAAATACTTTATCACCCGACGGGCGACGTTTTCGGGACGAACGGACTTTCGGCGACCGATATCGCGATAAAGCTCGTTTCGTCCCAGAAGAGCGACGGAAGCTGGAGGTGCGGCACCAACGACGTCACCTCGCTCGCCGTCGATATTCTTAAATCACTTTAGACGAGATACGGATTGGTCGCCTTTTCGCGGCCGATCGTCGTATGGGAGCCGTGGCCGGGAACGACGAGCGTGTCGTCGGGAAGGGCCGTCAGCTTCTTGAGGGAATCCGTCATCTTCGACATGCTGCCGCCCGGAAAGTCGGTGCGTCCTATCGAGCCTGCGAAAAGCGTATCGCCGCTCAAGAGAAGCCTGTCGGACGGGAAATGATAGCAGACTGCGCCTGGCGTATGTCCCGGAGTGTGGATGACTTCGCATATTTTTAACTCTTCGACATCGCGGATGTTGGCGGGCACTCCGATGGAGGAGTACTCGCCGGGCATTTGGTTGAAGGGGTGGCCGAACATCACGGTATCCTCGCGATGCACGTAGACCGGAAGGTCGGGAAACAGTTTCTGGAGTTCGGCGATGCCCGTAATGTGGTCGAAGTGGGCGTGGGTGAGAAGCACGGCTTCCGGTTCGAGACCTTTTTTCTCGAGAAGGGACGCGATGCGCGCGCCTTCCTGGCCCGGATCGACGATCCATGCCCTGCCGTTTTCTGAGATGATAGAGCAGTTGACCTCGTAACTGCCAACCTGTATAGTAAGTCTTTCCATATCCGCAAGTATATCAAAATATCCCGGTCCTTGTCTTCTCTGCCGATCGCTATTGACCAAAGGAAGGCTGTTTTGATAAAATATCGGCAAGTCTTCGGCGGTCCGGGTGGGTCGATCCGATGGGCTTTTATTGATTTTTGACAGGAAGGACCGAAAGAAAATGGCTATGAACAGTCAGTTGCTGGCAGTTGTTCAGCATATCGAAGCAGAGCGCGGCGTCAGTCGCGAAATTGTTCTTACCGCTATCGAGCAGGCGCTCAAGCAGGCCGCGAGCAAGAATCAGGAAGTCACCAACGATCTTCGAGTCGTCATAGACCGTAAGGATCTTTCGCTCCATGTTTTCGATACCTTCATCTGCTCCAACGAGGATACCGGTCCCGGTTTCATTTCGCTCGAGCGCGCCAAGCGTTTCAACAAGGGCAATCCCGTCAAGGAAGGTCAGGCTATCGAGGTCGAAATGCCCGCTTCCCGTCTCGGGCGCATCGCCGCTCAGACTTCGCGTCAGATGATTATGCAGAAAATCCGCGATGCGGAACGCTCCAACACGTTCTCCGAATATAAGGACCGCATCGGCGATATCGTCTCCGGCACCGTTTCCGCCGTATCTCATCGCGACACCTACGTCACCGTCGGAAAGGTCGAGATGGTCCTTCCCGCCAAGGAGCGCATTCCTTCCGAAGAGTTCCAGGTCGGCGATCCCATCCGCGCCATCGTTCTCCGAGTCGATCCCGAGGCCAAGGGCGCCAGCGTCGTTCTTTCGCGCGCGAGCGGGAAGTTCCTTGAAGCGCTCTTCCGTCTCGAAGTAAGCGAGATCTCCGACGGCGTCGTCGAGATCATGGGCGTCAGCCGCGATCCCGGCTACAGGGCGAAAATCGCCGTCAGGACGGCCAACGAGAATGTCGATCCCGTCGGCGCGTGCGTCGGTCAGCGCGGCAGCCGCGTAAGAGCGATCGTCAGCGAACTTTCCGGCGAGAAGATCGATATCGTCCGCTGGAACGAGGATATCCGTCAGTATGTCGCCGCCGCGCTCTCCCCCGCCAAGCTCGAGTCGATCGAGGTCGATCCGATCGTTCCTAATACGGTCCACGTCGTCACTCCCGACGATCAGTATTCCCTCGCCATCGGCAAGCGCGGCCAGAATATCCGCCTTACGACGAAACTCACCGGCTGGCACATCGAGGTTAAGAGATCCATGGCCGCCGCGAGCTTCGAGGACAAGAAGGCCGAGGCCATCAAGAATCTCGCGGAGACTTTCTCCGTATCCACCGCCATCGCCACTCAGATGGCCGATGCGGGCTTCCTTTCGGTCGAAGGCATCGTCGAGGAGGACGAGACGAGTTTCATCGCCGCCACGGGGCTCGACGAGGTTACCGCCAAGGGCGTTTACGCGGCGGCTCAGGCCGTTGCGGCGCTGACGCGCGGAGAGTCTATCGACTGAATAAAGGGCTTTCAAAGAGGTTACAGTTCTGAAGGGGTTGCGTATGAGAGTATATGAATTAGCCAAAGAGGCGGGGGTCACGAGCGCTGACGTTCTCAGAGCCGCCGAAAATTGCGGCGCCGAAGTTTCGAGCGCGATCAGTTCGATCGACGCGGGCGATCTCGCGTCGCTGAGGAACGCTATAGCCGATCTGGGCGCTCGCGCCGACGTCGAGTCCGTCCGCGCGGCTAAGCGCGCTAAGGCGGGCGAAATGCGTAAGAAGGCCGTCGACTCCGACAGAGACCGCCTTTCCGCCCATCTCGCTACCGCGAAGGCGGCCTCGGAGGGTAAGATCGTGCGCTTAGCTCCTGCCGCTTCCGAAAAGCCCGTCGAGGTCAGGAAGGATGAACCCAAGGCGAAGCCTGTCGAGCCTCCGAAGCCGGCCGAGCCCGTAAAGGTCGCCCCTTCCGCTCCTAAGATTTCCGTTTCGGCCGCGCCCCAGAAGCCCGTTATCCGCATGGCTCCCGGCGTTAAGCCTAAGATTTCCGTCAACCCGGCGAAGGCTTCCAAACCCGTCGGTGTCGGGCTTTCCACCAAAGGCTTCAAACCGCTCCAGCACGCGACGCCCGCTCCGACCGTCAAGATCACCGTCGCCGCTCAGCCGAAGCCTCGTCCTCCGAAGCCGGTCGCGGTTGATTTCGACGATGATAACCGCAACAGCCGCAAGGACCGCAAGGACCGGGAGGCCCAGCGCGCGTTCGACAAGCGAGTTCCCCGCGTTTCCGCTCCGGTTCCCCAGCCGGGCGGCCGCATAAGCGTCAACGAGGAATCTCGCGAGATTTCCATCCGCGGCGCCGTAATCGTAAAGGATCTCGCCGCGAAACTCAACATAAAGCCGAACCGTCTTATCGCGGATCTGATGGCTCTTAAGATTCTCGCCTCGATCAACCAGCGCGTCGAACCCGATATCGCCACGAAGATCGCCGAGAAGTACGGTTTTAAGGTTACCGTCGAGCACGCCCGCGACAAAGCGGCCGCGAAGCCCGTTCTTAAGGCCATCGACGCCGACGATCTGATACCGGACGATGCTCCCGAGACTCTTAAGCCCCGTGCGCCAGTCATCACGTTCCTCGGCCACGTCGACCACGGCAAGACGACTCTTATGGACTGGATTCGCAAGGAACACGTCGCCGCCGGAGAGGCGGGCGGCATAACCCAGCAGATCAGCGCCTACCAGGTCGAGATCGCGGGCAAGAAGATCACGTTCCTCGACACTCCCGGCCACGCCGCGTTCAGCGCGATGCGCAGCCGCGGCGCACAGCTTACCGACATCGCCGTTCTCATCATCGCGGCCGACGACGGCATCATGCCTCAGACCGAGGAGTGTATCGCCGTCGCGCGTCAGACGGGCGTCCAGATCATGGTCGCCATCACCAAGGCCGACAAGCCGACCGCCAACGTCGATCGCGTGAAGCAGCAGCTTCAGAAGAAGGGCCTTACTCCCGAAGACTGGGGCGGCGACATCATCTGCTGTCCCGTTTCCGGAAAGACCGGCGAAGGCGTCGACGAGCTTCTCGAGAACATTCTCGTTCAGGCCGAAGTCCTTGAACTTACGGCGAATCCCGCCCGCCGCGCCAACGGTTACGTCATCGAATCCGAGCTTCAGCAGGGCCTCGGTCCGTGCGCGACGCTTCTCGTTACGGGCGGCACTCTCAAGGTCGGCGACGCGCTCCTCATAGGCGAGCATTTCGGCAAGGTCCGCGCTCTCATCGTCGATCACGGCCGCCGCATCAAGGAGGCTCCGCCGTCGACTCCCGTAAAGGCCACGGGTCTTTCGGGCGTTCCCGACGCCGGCGCCGAATTCCGCGTCATGCTCGACGAAAAACGCGCGCGCACTCTCGCCGAGGAGGCGGCCCGCGAGCGCAAGGAGCAGGAGCTTTCGACCTCGAAGGCCGCGACGCTCGACGCTCTCATGTCGCGCATGGCCGCCGAAGGCAAGCGCGAGCTCAACGTCGTCGTCAAGTCCGATACCCAGGGCTCGCTCGAGGCGATCGTCGAGGCTCTCGGCCAGATCAAGAGCGAGAAGGTTTCGCTCAGAATCATCGGTACCGGTACGGGCAACGTCTCGCTTACGGATGTGAAATCCGCCGCCGCCGGCAAGGCCATCATCGTCGGCTTCAACATTTCCAACGATTCCGGCGTTCAGAGCCAGGCGCGTCACGACGGCGTCAAGATCAATTCGTTCAGAATCATCTACGAACTTCTCGACCACGTCAAGAACTGCATGCTCGATCTTCTGCCGCCCGAATACAAGGAGGTCGTCCTCGGTCACGCCGAGATCAAGGCGATCTACGACATCGGCAAGCTCGGCAAGATCGCCGGCTCCCAGATGCTCGACGGCAAGCTCGTCGCCAAGGAACTCTACCGCATCTTCCGCAACAAGAAGCAGGTTTGGGAAGGTAAGGTCCAGACGCTCCGCCACTTCAAGGACGAGGTCAAGGAAGTCGCCGGCCAGCAGGAATGCGGCGTGTGCTTCCTCGATTTCGAAGGCTTCGCGGTCGGCGATACGATCGAATGCTATCAGATGGAACAGCTTCCCCGCAGCCTATGAGCGTAGACCGACTCCAGAGAATCAATTCGCTTTTAAGGCGAGTTATCGCCGAGAGCATGTTTACCGTCATGCAGGGCGACAGCGTCGCCCCGGGTCTCATAACCGTCACGGGCGTCAGGTGCGGCAAGGATCTGCGCGACGCGACGGTCAACGTCTCCGTTTTCGGCGACGAGAAGCTTAAGGACATGGCTGTAAAACATCTCGCCTTGAGGGCGAAGTTCTTCCAGCAGGCCATCAACCGCGAGGTTCGCATGAAGTTCACGCCTCGCCTCGTTTTCAAGCTCGACCGTTCGCTTGAGCAGGGCGACGCCGTTCTCGCGCTTCTCGACAAGCTTCCTCCCGTCGCCGAAGATACAGCCGATAAAGATGGCCAATCTGACCCAGCTTAAGATGCTTGAAGACCTGAGCGGTCTTCTTCTGATCGATAAACCCGCGGGGCTGTCGTTCTCGACCGTCGTCAAGACGGTCAAGCGAAAGTTCAATCTCGTCAAGGTCGGTCACGGCGGATCTCTCGACGCGTCGGCGTCCGGGCTTTTGATTCTCCTTTTGAACGACGCAAACCGCTTTACGGGCGATGTGATGGGCGCCGACAGGCTTTATTCCGGTTCAATGCGTCTCGGTGTCAAGACGAATACCCACGATATCCACGGCGATGTCGTCTCCCGCGCTGAGGCGCCCGCTGATTTCGCCGCGAAAGCGGCGGAGGCGATCGGCGAGTTCAAGGGAGACGTTTTTCAGACCGAGAGCCGCTGGTGCAGCGTAAGGCGCGAAGGTTCCGCCGGGTATGAAATCGCCGATACGGGGGAACACAAGCCGTTTCTCGCCCATGTCTACAGGTTTGACGTTTCTGAGGCGATCGAGGGTTCCGCCGCGTTCACGCTGTCCGCGACCAAGGGGCTTATAGTCCGTACGCTTGTCAACGATTTCGGCGATGCCGTAGGTTGCGGCGCCGCGCTCGAGAGTTTAAGACGACTTAAAGTAGGTCGCTGGACCGTCGAGGACGCGGTTCCGTTCGATAGGCTTCTTGAGGCCGCGATGGGAGATCTTTCGTCCTTCGTGAAGCCTTTCGTCAAGGAGTTCTGAACATGCCGGGCGTTGTCGCGGTTGGTTTTTTCGACGGCGTCCATCTGGGTCACCGCCGGATATTGGAGGGGGCCGACGCGGCGCTTACCTTCAGGAATCATCCGTCCTCGGTTCTTCGCCCCGAATCCGCGAAAACGCTTCTTATGCCGTATTCCGAAAAAGAGGAGTTTATCAGGGCTTGCGGTGTAAAGAACGTTATCGCTCTCGATTTTACTCCCGGACTCGCCTCGATGCCGCCCGAGAGGTTTATCGATTTTATCGCTTCCTTTTCCAAAGTCCGCTGCGGTGCCGACTGGCGGTTCGGGAAGGGCGCGAAAGGCGATGCGGAGTTTCTGCGCGGACGCGGATTTGAAGTCGAGGTCGTCCCGTACGCTGAATTAGACGGCGAGCGTATCTCGTCGACGAGGATACGCGCGGCGCTTGAAAAGGGCGACCTGAATTCGGTAAACCGGATGCTCGGACGGAACTGGCGGGTGGCCGGCGCAATCGTCCGCGGTAAAGGCGTCGGGCGTGAACTCGGTTATCCGACGGTCAATCTGGAAATTCTGAATTCTCCGCCCGAATTGCCTGCGGGCGTTTACGAGGTGGATGTTTTCGGGATTAAGGCGATCGCGAATTTCGGATACGCTCCGACGATGGGCGACGCCGCGTGGAAAGAGAAAATTCTGGAAATCCATTTTAAAGGCGGCCGCCCCTCCGATTTAGACGATCTCGCCGCCGGCTCGGGATTAAAAGTCGAGTTCGTAAGATTTGTCAGGCCTGAAAGAACATTTGCGACGTTTGAAGAGTTGAAATCTCAGATTGCGACCGACTGCGCAATGGTGTTCTAAACATTCGACTAACCGATTACAATGGCTATATTAATAAGAATGTGGTATACTGTTTTCATTGCTTCTGGGGTGGTTTTCATAATCTTATAAATTATAGGATCCGTCAGTTGCAAGACTAATCTTTTGTCCCTTCGCGAGCGCAGAAGCGCGAACGGGACGGTAATGTAAGGAGTGTATATGAAAAAGTCGATGACAATTGGTTTTGCCCTCTCGGTAGGGGTGTGCGCATTTGCGGCCGCGCCTACGGGAACGGAGTGGAAAGAGCCCGAGAATCTTTCTTTCGGGCGTGAAGAGCGCCGCGCGGCTTTCTCGAGCTTCGACAGCCTCGAATCCGCCCTTAAGATTCTTCCTGAATTTTCCGAGCGTACGATTTCGCTCGACTCCGATACGGAGTGGAAGTTCAACTGGGCGAGCGAACCGTCCAAGAGACCCGTCGACTTCTTTAAGCCCGATTTCGACGTTTCGAACTGGGCGACGATTAAGGTTCCCTGCTCGTGGCAGGCGTTCGGAGCCAACGGAAAGGGCGGCTGGGGTACGGCGATATACTCCAATCAGACCTATCCCTTTAAGCGCGATCAGCCCGACGTTATGGGCGAGCCTCCGAAGGATTGGACGGCGTTTAAGGAGCGCAATCCCGTAGGCTCCTACCGCCGCGATTTTGAAGTCCCCGCGAAGTGGGACGGACAGGATATTTTTCTTAAGTTCGACGCCGTTGATTCGTTTTTCTATCTCTGGGTCAACGGCGAGTACGTAGGCTTTTCGAAGGATTCGCGCAATCCCGCCGAGTTTAACGTTACGAAGTTCGTCAAGCCTGGCAAGAATGTCGTCGCAGTCGAGGTTTACCGTTATTCTGATGCGGCGTATCTTGAAGACCAGGATATGTTCCGCCTTTCCGGTATCGCGCGCTCCGTATGGCTTCTCGCCCGTCCGAAAACGCGCATCCGTGATTTTTACGTGAAGTCCCTGCCTGTCGATCCCGCTAATCTGAAGGGCGATTGGGTGATGTATGTGGAGAATACCGTGCAGACCCCCAAAAGAGACGGCGCCAAGTTCCCCAAGCTCTCCATCCAGCTCTTTACCATGGACGGAAAGCTGGTGGCGAAGGCGCCGGAAGGCGATATAACTCTTCGCGTACGCTCGCCTAAGCTTTGGAGCGCTGAGGAGCCTAACTGCTATAAGCTCGTTCTGAACAACGGCAAGGAATTCGTTTCCGCGATCGTCGGATTTTTCGTCTCCGAAATCCGCGACGGAAGATACTACTTCAACAACGAGAAGATTAAACTTCGCGGCGTCAACCGTCATGAAACCGATCCGTTGTACGGCCACTATGTGCCGCGTGAGCGTCAGCTTCAGGATATCAAGATGATGAAGGAGGCGAATATCAACCATATCCGCAACGCCCATTATCCGCAGGACGACTATTTCTACTATCTCTGCAACATCTACGGCATCTATGTGATGGACGAGGCGAACGTCGAGTCTCACGGCTACTACTACGGTGAAGCTTCGCTTTCCCACCGTCCCGAATGGGAGAAGGCGACCGTACAGCGCAACATCGATATGGTTAGCCGCAACCGTAATCATCCCTGCGTGACGATGTGGTCGCTCGGCAACGAGGCGGGGCCCGGCGAGAACTTCCTCGCCGCGGCCAAGGCGATCAAAAAAATCGACACATCGCGTCCCTTGCAGTACGAACGCGATAACTCCGTCGTCGATATGGATTCCAACCAGTATCCCGGCGTCGACTGGGTCCGCTGGAAAGCCTCCCATCACGCGGCCAAGAAGCCTTTCTACATCTCCGAATACGCCCACAACATGTGCAATGCGATGGGCAACCTTAAGGATTATCAGGACGCCATCGAATCGTCCGATGTTATTCTCGGTGCGGCGATCTGGGACTGGGTCGATCAGGGTCTCTGGAAGAAGAACGCCGACGGTACGATGATCATGGCGTACGGCGGCGACTTCGGCGACAAGCCCAACGACGGTCAGTTCGTTTTCAACGGCGTTGTTCTCTCCGACCGCACGCCCGAGCCCGGCTATTGGGAGGTTAAGCACGTCTTCCAGCCGTTCGATTTCAAGTTCAGCGACGACGGAAAGAAGGTGACGGTAAAGAATCTCAATTACTTCCGTTCCGGTAAAGGTTATTCGCTTACCGTTAAAGGGCTTAATGGCTTTAAGGTTCCTCTTGACATGGCGCCTCGCGGCGAGCAGACGATCGAACTTCCCGAGGGCGAGGTTTTCGCGACTACGGTTGAGGTCGTTCTCGACAGTGACGAGGGGCTTCTCAAGGCGGGGCATGTTGTCGCCGACGCTCAGTTTGTCAAGAAGGCCGCTTTTGAAAACCGCGAAACGTTTACCGTCAAGGGCGAAGTCAAGAGTTTCGTCGAGGGCGATAACCTCGTGTTCAAGGCGGGCGGCGTCACGGTTAAGTTCTCCAAGTCTACAGGCGCGCTCGTTTCGTACGAGGAAGGCGGCTTTGAGAGGCTGCTTGCTCCGATGACGCTCGACGCGTACCGCGCGCCCAGCTCCAATGAAGTCGGTCTCGGCGTAAGGTGGCTCGCTGCGGGTTTAAGAGAGTTCGTCCAGAAGGCGGTTTCGATTTCCGAAGTCACCGTTAACGCCGACGGATCTAAGTCGTTCGTGCTTGTAGCCGATGTTCGCGGAAAGCAGAAGGAGCGTCTTATCGGATACGGCGGCAATAACGGCAAGCCTTGCGAAGTGCTGCCCTCTGGCCCCGTCGCTCCCTTCGATCCTCATTTCTCCGTCGCTCAGAAGTGGACCGTTTTCGCAAACGGCGCGGTCGCATGCCAGAGCGAAATCCGCCCGCGCGGCCGCGTCATCGAGCTTGCGCGTATCGGT
Organism: Kiritimatiellia bacterium; assembly: GCA_045630425.1. GTDB lineage: Bacteria > Verrucomicrobiota > Kiritimatiellia > RFP12 > UBA1067 > UBA1067. Next base: position 35,673 of record JAZQTB010000124.1, read on the forward strand.
TACCGCTTCTCGCTCGATAAGAGCCTCGAACAGGTTCAGTGGTTCGGCGCTGGTCCATTCGAGAACTATCCCGACCGCAAGAGCGGCGCGTTCCTCGGTCGTTGGGCGTCGGCAGTCGAGGACTTTGTGGTTGACTACGGCAAACCCCAGGATATGGGCAATATGGAAGATACATACGGCGTGATGCTCGGCAGGTCGAACGGCGAGGAGGGCGCGTTCAGCGTCGTCACTCTCGGTAAACCGTTCGCGTTTTCGGCTCTTCCCTATTCGCCTACCGATCTTACGTACGCCATGCATCCGCAGACGCTCCCCGAGTCTACCAAGACCGAGCTCGGTATCTTCGCAGCGGTTCGCGGCTTAGGCGGCGCGTCGTGCGGCCCCGGGCCCATGGGTCGCGACATCATCCGCAGCAACAGGCCTTTCACTCTCGACTTCCTCATCAGCCCGCCTCAGACGCTCAAGAGCCTTCCCAAGATGGCCGCACCCGAACTCCCGGCCGATGTCCGTACGGGTGACGATGTCATGCCCGTCGTCATCGCCTGCACTTCGGCCGAGCCGGGCGAGGGCAACGCCGAGAATATCGTCGACGGCGATGTGAACACGATCTGGCACAGCCAGTACGGAGTCACGTTGACCAAGTATCCTCATTCGGTCACCGTCGATCTCGGTCGTACGGTCGACGCGGAGGGCGTTTCGATCTGGCAGCGTCCCTACGGCGTCAACGGCAACGTTAAGGACTTCAAGTTCGAAGTTTCCGAAGACGGCAAGACCTGGAACACGGTCGTCGCCGGCGCGATGAAGGGCGGATCGGGTGAACAGCGCTTTAAGTTCGCGAAATCTCTCCGCGTCAAGTTCTGGCGCTTCACCGGCCTTAACGAACACAACGGCAACGAGTTCGCTTCCCTTGCCGAAATTTCGCTTGTCGAGAAGAAAAAATGATCAATTTTCAACGAAAGGAGATTAATATGATTGAAACCGTGGCTTCTGAAAATGCGCCCAAGGCGCTCGGTCCCTACAGTCAGGCTCTTAAGGTGGGCGGTTTTGTGTTCTGCTCCGGTCAGATTCCGATCAATCCGGCTACCAATTCCATCGAGGCGGTGACTATTGAAGATCAGACCCGTCAGGTTATAACCAATTTGAAGAATGTTCTTGAAGCGGCCGGATCATCTCTTTCCAATGTCGTTAAGACGACCGTGTTCATCAAGGACATGAATGACTTTGCGGCGCTTAACGGGGTCTACGCCGAGATGTTCGGTGAGACTCGTCCTGCGAGAAGCTGCGTCGAAGTGGCCCGCCTCCCCAAAGACGTAAAGGTTGAGATCGAATGCATAGCGGCGCTTTGAGTTAAAGGGGACTGTCCCCATTAACTCAGATCAGTTCCGCGAGAATTGAATCGCAGACTTCGAAGCCTCGTTCCGTTAACCGGTAAACGAGGTTTTCTTTTTCTAAAAGACCCTCTTCCGCAAATCTGTCAAGTCTCTCTATCCAATGGGGACAGTCCCCCGCATCAAGTCCCCTTGCTGTTCTCAAACTGAATATTTTTCGCTCTTTAAAATCAAATTCTTCACTTACCGTCTCCACCTCGGGGGACTGTCCCCATTGGGGGAAGAGTAGAGATGTTACTTCGGGGGACTGTCCCCACCAGTTGCGTGTGCGCTTTAGTCCTATCCTGCCATGGGCTCCTATCCCAAGACCGTAGTAATCTTCTCCGCTCCATGTCGCCATATTGTGTCGGCATTCGTATCCTGGAGCAGAATAGTTTGAGATTTCGTAACGGTTTAGGCCGATTTTATTTAAAAAATGCGATATAAAAGACAGCTCGTCCATGATCTCATCGTCGTTGTACAACTTGAGGGGGACTGTCCCCGTTGTGGTCGTCCCCGTTGTGATCGGGGGGACAGTCCCCGCTTGGGTGAGTTTAAACAGGGCGCTCTTTTCTTCAAGGATAAGGGAGTAGGCCGAGCAATGTTTAAGACCCCAGTCGGCAAGGCGCTGCAGGCGAGGGGACTGTCCCCATGTGTCGCCGGGGTAGCCGATGATCAGGTCTACGCCCGCGTTGTTGAAGTATTCTTTTATCAGACGGAACGCTCTTTCGGCTTCATTGAACGTGTAGCCTCGGCGCATGTGTCCGAGGACGTCATCGTTAAGAGATTGTAGTCCCATCGAGATTCTGTTTACTCCGCCGTCTTTTAAAACTTGAAGCGTTTCTTCCGTTACGTCAAGAGGGTGAAGTTCTACGGAAAACTCCGTATTTTTATCAATCAGCGGATTTAGAACCTTAAAAAGAGGCCTTAAGTCACAAAGGGCCGGTGAGCCGCCGCCGAAGTAGACTGTAGAGAGGGAAGAGGGAAGGTATCCCCCGAGCGAAGCGAGTCCGCGAAGCGGATGCCCTAGCAGGGGTGGGATGAGGGAGGAGATTGAGCGGGTGAGGCTGTTTACG
>JAZQTB010000125.1:0-13600 GCA_045630425.1 Kiritimatiellia bacterium
TGGCAGTAGTGCGAGACTTGAGCCCGAAGCGACCCCAGCCGAAGCGAATCTCATGTCCGTTCTCATCAATGACTGATGTCCTACGACCGAGCGCGTCATAAGAGTATGCACATTCAGAGCCGTCAGGGAACTTCTCTTTCAAAACCTTGCCGAACGCATCGCGCTCAAAAGACTTCGTAAGACCGTCTTGATCGGTGTACGATACGGGACGTCCCGCACCGTCATAGACAACTGAAAGCGAGGAATATATCTCATTTTCACTGGCGCGTTCTAATGTTTTCGGTTCCTTCATACGTCAGTTATGTTTGATGTTTGAATTTTAACAATTCCAACCCAAACAAGCAAGGAGAAGAATATGTCACCCTTCCCTCCGCAGTTTATTCATCTGCAACCTCTCCGCCGGTCCGATCAGTCGGCAAAACTCACGACTTTCACCGATGCCTGCGCTAAGGGAGCGGGTTTACGCACGAAAACCATCGAATTCCCTTCCGGAAGAACCACCTCGGCGACATTTTTTCCGTCGGCGGTTATTTTCAGGACGCCGTCGGCGGGCCTGTCGACACGGGATACAAAAACACGTTTCGGAAGCGTCGTCCACTCCCGCGTATCGGCTCCTCGACGTATCGCGCTGTATGCGGCCACCGCGTATTGAGAAGCGATGAGCGCATACTTCGTTTTTGAATCGGACGTGTTCTCCGCCGCTATTCCGAGCGCCGCCTGTATCCCGGCGTCGATGACGGTGCGCGCGATTTCGCGGCGGATTGCGCCGCGCATATATACGTCGTATTCGATTTTAACGAGCGCGTCGACGCTCGCCAGCTCTTCCATGGACCGCCCGAGCACGGACCAGGACTGCGCCGCCGCCGGCATCTCGAGAAGCCGCGGCAGCGCGAGACCCGCATATTTTACGTATCTGCCGGCAAACGGAATGAGCGCAAGCGGAAGATCGATACGCCATTTTTCCCGGCGGGGGCAAAGTCCGTCCTCCGCATACACCCACACCTGCCCGGCAGGCTTCTGACCGCCGTCGCAAGCGGCCAGATCCGACCTGACGCACGAATTGAGAGGTCTCAAAGCATGAGCGTCCTTCAGGTAGTTTCTGGCGTCGCCGTCGCCGCAAAGCCAGCGGTAGACTCCGATGACATGCGCAAGATAGGGATTCTGGTAATCGGCCGGCCTCAGATCGTCGAGAGTGCTCGAGCTGAATATATCAACGCCGAACGCCTCTTTGACGCTTTCGCGGAAAGTGCCGTCTTTGACGGCGTTCTGCACGGCGATCTGGCTTTGACCGGAGTTGTCCGTTCCGCACTTCTCTTTCGAATAGGAGGATGATTCCGAGCGCAGCCGTTCGTCGGCATCGGCAAGATTCTTGCGCCTCTCCCACAGCCAGTTTTCCTGTCGCTGCGCCGCACGGTTGAACTCAGTCCGCGCAGCGGCCAGATTCCCCGTCGAAGCGTACGCGACCGCCTTGTACAGGCAGGTGAAAATGCGGTCCTGCCCGCCGCCGTCGTACGGAAAATACTTGTCGTTAAGAAGCATGGCGTTCGCCGTGTCCGCGCCGCGGGCGAAAACGGATGATTTGTCGTTCTCGCTCATAATATCTTCCGCAACGTCAAAGTCCGCGAGAGCGAGATCCGTTTTCCCCGCCAGATCGTATGCGCTCGCCGCTAAGAGCTTCCACATCAGGCGGTCCGCGCCGTCCTTCTGGGCGAGTTTCGCCGGCTCTACGGCGGCCTCGGCGTACTTACCGGCGGAAACGGCCGCGCGATAGTCGGAAATGACGTCGTCCACCGTTCTGCAGCCTGTGATCAGGGCGATTTGAACACACGCGAAAACTGCAACAAAAATTTTCATACCTTCTCCTATTGGAACAATTTCGGTTTTCGGCCCCGGCCCGCGTCAGAACGGAGTGACGATCCCGCCCGAAGCGCCGGGCCTGACGGTTGTGGTTACGGGAATCGGCCGCGGCGCGGCCGCGGGAACCGCTATGCGCCTGAGCCTTGAACCGACAGCGACCTTGGAAGCGTCGCCTTCGATCACCTTGGCGTAGCTGAGCTTCGGTCTAACGGAGACGATTTCGGCCGTAGCGACGGGAATCTCAATTCTGTCGATGACTTCGCCCGTGCGGGTATCCGTCACCTCGTCTCCGAGAGCGCAAACGGAAAATCTGTCTCCGACCGCAAGCTGTCCGCCTCCCTCTCCGATCACGAGCAGGCCAGACTTTACGGCGGCGACCTCGAACGGAAGAATGTTCGACATAAGCCCGTCGCACACGGCCCGAGCGGCAGCCTCCGCCGACATAGAAACGAACGAGCGGACATCCTGCGCGGGGAACGACAGCGCGTCGAGCCTGACCGTATCCGCCCACTTGAGCTGCGTTGTCGGCGCGAGAAGCACGCGATAGCGTATCTCCGCGAACAGTGCGCTCTGCTGCGGCAGAGCCTGTCCTGTGATCGGATTCACCCCGGGGGCGGCGACGTCGGAGAAAACGACTTCGCCGACGACGATGTAGTCGGTGGCGAGCTTCTGGTTCGATCTTATCGCATCGCCCGGAGCCGCGTTCGCCGCGCCAAGGCGCTGTAGTTCGACATCGATCTCTTTGCCGAACGATCTGTCTAACATCGTGAACTTGCGCGTCTGCGTGAGCACGACGTTCAACTGGTTTGCAAGAGCGGCGGACCATTCGACGGAGTCGACGGTCTGACCGTACCACTTGAACGTGGGGCTCCTCACCGCGAAGTTGGCAACGGCCATGCGTCTGAGGTCGTTCGGGTCGCGCCCGACAACGTACCTACCGGGGAAACGGACCGACAGCTCGACGCGGTGCTTCTTCGTCACCGGGTCGAACGACTCGGAAAGAACCTCGTAGCCAAGGATCTTCCCCTTAGCCCACTTCTGCATGGACTTCACGATGTCGTCCTTCATCTCGAGCTTCGCGGCATCGTCGAGCGATCCGTTGTCACGCACGGAGACCGAGGAGTCGGCATGCACCATCTGCTGGCGCTCGGAAGAACTGACGGTGATTCCGTCGTGCTGCTCAAGCGCAGACACGAGTGCCTCGTTAACGGCGCCTCGGTACCCGGCCGCCACGCCGACAGCTCTCACCACGTCATCCTTGACCTGCGCGGATGCCGCGGCAAAGGTCAAAGCGCTCATCAAGAGAAAAACTAATTTCATCGCGGAAAGACCTCCATGCCATGAAAACGCGAATTAAAAATCGTAACTGCGGCCGCGACGCTGCCCTGACGTTCCGGACGGCGCTTCGGGAGCCGCTGTCGCTGGAGCGGGGCGCTCGATGACGCGCTTCATTGCGTCATACTGGCCGAAGCTCCACATCCTCACGCAGACGGCGAGGCTCTGCCCGCTCTGAGGATGGACGATCGTTTTCTTCAGGACCGTGCTGCGTCCGATCATGGTATCGCTGCCTTTTACGGTCGATGTGCGCATCGCCCTGTCTATATATTTGACAATCTTTTCTTCGGAAGGAACGCCGTTCGCATCGAATACGACATCCTTTGTATCCGACTCGCCTTTGTCGGACTGTTCGCTGACGCTGATAGTGCTGTTTATAAATGCAGTCAACTGTTCATTTGCAAGCGCCTCCGCCTGAATCATCGCGTGGTCCATAGCGTCCTCGGCCTCGTCCTCGTCGGTTCCGCCGTACGCGGAGCCCCACTGCGCGAAACTAAGAAGCGCGGGGACGCCCTTCTCATCGAAAAAGAGTCTGACGCCAAACTGAGAAACGAGCTCTTCATCCGTGGGGAGCGCCTGCGCGACGGTAAGACCGGCATCCGGACGCGACAAGGCCGGACGCATTTTATGGCGGAGACAGTCGGCTATCGTCTCCGTATCGATTCCGCCGCGGATCACGACTCCGACCGCATACTTGCCTTTTTCCGTCCAGCCTTCGAACGTCTGAACCGGCAGAAGCCCTGCGGCCGATCCGATCGCCGCGCGCGTCGAGCGCGACACGATGGAATCTTCGGCGAGTTTGCGCCTTTCAAGGATGCTTCCGGCCGGGGTGACTCCCATCGCCCTGAGCCCTTCGTCGAGTTTAGCCTCGGTAAGCTGTTCCGTCTTCTCGGCAATCCGCTCCATCGTCGATTTAGCGTCAGTCGACGGCTGCAGCCTGTCCGACGACCGGTCGCTGAAATACTTATTGAATTGATTAACGCATTCAACTCCGAATTTATCGCGAACATATTCGGCAACGGCCTTCTGATACGCTTTCGTGTACGCCATCATGCGCGAGCGGACGAAATTCGGACTTTTCTCGTAGGCGTTGACGCGTTCTATCCCGGACAAATACAGCGCACCGTCTGGGCGGACATTTCCTATGGTGATGTTCGACTCCCTGCAATAAGCGTCGATATCATCCCTGACCTTGCTTTTTGCCGTGGTTTTTACGTGTGTGGTCACGGTTTTATTGATCTCTGCGGCGGCGGAGGTCTCTATCTGTGCCGACGGCCGCTTATCTTGGGCAAAACCCGTCACAGCCGCGACAAGAGCCAATACTGTTGTCGAACACTTCATCATTTTACCATTTCCTTTTCTGATCGTAATTTTATCGTCACATGATATTTTTCTTGTCGGCGAGCTTGCCGACATGAACGCGCTTCTGCCAGAACTCCAATCCCGTCTGAATATCAATAAGCGTAAGATTGAGATTGTACTCTATCTGGATATCTCCGTCGTCCTGACGTAAATTGCGCTGAACAAGACGTCCGCGAAGAATATACTGCGGATCGACCTTGACGGTCGCGTATTGCGCGACGGATTTGTTGTACACGACGACCTTCCCGCCGTTTGTGAGTTCCTCGCGCAGAGACTGCCCGAGCGACTCGGCAAGCGCTCCGGCGTCGCGGCCGCGGGAGGTGGTGTCGTTCACGACGTCTTCGACGATAAGGATCGCTCTGTTCGCTCCGGGCCTGAGCTTGATGCGGTCCTGGGAATAAATGCTCTGGACGGCGCGGGAAACGGTGTCGTTGATATCCTCTTCCGAAAATCCCGTCACCGTCTGGCGGACTTCGCCGTCGGCATAGCGGCGCGTCTGAGTGGCACATCCCGAAACCATCGCGACTCCGGCAAACGCCACCGTCGCCACGGCCGCATATCTTAACAATGACTTCATCTTTTTGTCCTTTCTTAAAATAACAGGCTTTCTTTTAAAACGATTATAACACAAAGAACTCCACCGCGCAATCCAGAAACCGCTATCCGGAAAAAGAAGGGAAAAAGAAAACGGATGGAGCCGCGTGGGCGCCATCCGTTCGTTCCTTCACTGATGAAACGAGGTATGCAACCTTATTTCTTGACGAGCTTGCGAACAGCCTTATGAGAGCAGAAAGTACGCTCGGTGTAGAGCTTGGAGCGCCACGAGGAGGTCTTCTTGACGACCTTGATGGCCTGGATCCAAGGGCTGTTGAACGGGAAGAGCTTCTCGACGCGGACACCGTAGCTCTCGCGGCTGACGGTGAAGTTTCCGGAGATGTTCTTGCGTCCGTTGTCGATGGCGAGGACCTTGCCCTCGAAATCCTGAACGCGGAACTTGTCGCCTTCCTTGATCTTGATGGAAACGCGGACGATGTCACCGGTGTGGAATTCGGGGAAATTCTTCTCGGCGAGCTTAGAGGTCTGCTCGGCGTTGATCTTATCCAAAAGCTTGATACCCATGACTTACCTCCTTAGGCCTTCTTCTCGGCCTTGACCGCCTTGCGGGCGTGGTGGGGCTTGAGGGCGGGGTTCTTTGCGCGACGGATGAGCGAAGCGACGGTGGCGGAAGGCTTGGCGCCCTTGGAGAGCCAGTGGTCGACGCGCTCGATGTCGAGCTTGAAATTCTCATCCTTGATCTGGGTGTCGTACCAGCCCAGAATCTCGAGGAACTTGCCGTCACGAGGGCTGCGCTCATCGGCGGCGACGATACGATAGGCCGCGTGGTTCTTGCAACCCGTGCGACGCATTCTGATCTTTACCATTGTTTTTTAACTCCTTGATTCAGTGAAAGAATGGCGCGTAGTATATCACATCGCCCGAGCGAATGCAAGGGGAAAAAAGATAAACGCAAAAATGGACAAATAAAGAGCCGGACGGAAAATCCGCCCCCAAGCAATCAGTCGCCATTCGACCAGAGCGCCTTCGGGCTTAAGGACTTCAGGGATAATCCGCCGGCAAAGTCAAAATCTCGCAACCGTCGTCGGTGATGGCGACGGTATGTTCAAAATGCGCCGAAAGACACCTGTCGGCCGTGACGACCGTCCATCCGTCTTCGAGAACGCGCGTCTTCTCGCCCGCCTTCGTCATGGAAATCATCGGCTCGATGGCGAGAGTCATTCCGGGCTTCAGGACAAGTTTCGTCCCGGGCTTGCCGTAATTCGGAACCTGGGGATCTTCATGGACCGTGCGCCCGACGCCGTGGCCGATCCAGTCGCGGACGACGCCAAACCCGGCATCCTCGGCGACCTTCTGGATCGCATAGCCGACGTCGCCGAGATGAACCCCGGGACCGCACGCTGCGATGCCCGCCTTAAGACAGGCCTTCGTCGTCTCGACCAGCCTAAGGACCTCCGGATCGGTTACGCCGACGGCGACCGTACGGGAAGTGTCGCCGTTAAAGCCGTTTTTGAAAATTCCGACATCGGTTTTAACGAGATCGCCGGGCATTATCACGCGATGGCGGCTCGGAATACCGTGAATGACCTCGTCGTTGATCGAAACGCAAAGCCGCCCGGGAAAGCCCATATAATTGAAAAAACTGGCGCGGACCCTGTTCTTCGAACAGTACTCCTCGACCAGATCGTCTATGTCGCCGGTAGTGACTCCGGGCGAAACGGCGGCGGCGCAGATGTCGCGTATCTCGGCGGGCATCCGGCACGCCTCGCGCATACGGTCGATTTCGGCTTTGGTTTTTATGTCGACTTTCATAAACGGAAATCAGGCGCCGGCGGGCTTAAGCCTCCGCCCGGCGCCTGAAATTACGATTACATCACCTTGAGGAATTCGGCCGCGACAGAGTCGACTCCCGTCATCCCGTCAACGGTCTTGAGGCAACCCTTGGCCTTATAGAACTCGATGAGAGGTTCGGTCTGGCGATGATATACGACGAGACGGTCCTTGACGGTCTCGGGATTGTCGTCCTTGCGGATCGTCAGTTCGCTGCCGCAGTTGTCGCATACGCCCTCGACCTTCGGAGGAAGGTTCTTGACGTGGTAGCCCGCCTTGCACTTGGGGCAGGTACGGCGACCGGCGATGCGGTCCTGAATGATCTCGTCGGGAACGTCGATCAGGACGGCGCTCTTGATGGGAGCGCCCATCTCCTCGAGAATCTCGGCCTGTGCGAGGTTGCGCGGGAAGCCGTCGAGAAGCATCGTGACGTCGCCGGTGGTTTCGGCGACGACGTCCTTGATCATGCGGGCGATAAGAGCGTCGGGAACGAGGTTTCCGCTTTCCATATAGCCCTTAGCCTCAAGACCGGCCTCGGTCCCCTTCGCGACGGCTCCGCGGAGAAGATCGCCGGAAGAGACGTGTTTCAAATCAGCGTTGTCGGCGGCGAGCTTGCCCGCGACCGTACCCTTCCCCGAACCCGGGGCACCAAGAAGAATTACAATATTCATAATGCGTATATTATATCATAAATCACATAGTGACGTCTGGCCAGCCGTCGAACGACATCCCGTCGTACGGACAGTTGCGCGAAAGAGAAAGCGAAGACGACAAATCGTATGCGCGGCGCTCTCCTGTAACGATCGAAGTCGTAGGATTGGCCGCATTGAGCCGCTCTATCGAAGCGGCCGAAAGAACCTTGCGCGGCATCTCCCACCACGCTCTGGCCCAAGCGTCAACGCTCATACCCTCTTCAAGAACCATTACCGTATAAGTCGAAGCGACGGCTATCTCAAGACCCGTAATGCCGTTGGCAGACTTAAGAAACCCGATTGTCTTCTTGTCAGCGGGATGAGGCGCATGATCCGTCGCGAACATAAGAACGCCCTCTTTAACGGCCTTGCGAAGTTCAAAGCGGTCTTCCCTGTTGCCGAGGGGCGGCGCCATTTTGAAGTTCGCGTCGTCGGCCGTAAGCTCATCGCAGGCGAAGAGAAGATGATGAGGAGTAGCCTCCGCCGTCACAGGAAGACCCTCCTTCTGGGCGTCGCGCACAAGTTCAACCCCCTCGGCGGTCGAAATATGCTGAATATGAAGTTTACAGCCCGTGACGCGACAAACCGAAATATCACGCTTTATCGCCTCAATCTCGGCAACAGCGGGAATAACGGGGAGGTTGCATTTTTTAGCGAGGGGACAGTCCCTTATCACTCCGGGGCCGACGATGCTGTGATCGAGCGCGTGATCGGCAACGCAGAAATCGAGTCTGGCCACGCGCGCCATCGCCTCTTCCATAAGCCTGTCGCTCTCGACATAACCGCCGTCGTCGGTAAAGAGAGCGGCGCCCGCTTCGGCGAGGCGTTCTAAATCGGCGAGCTCACGGCCGGCGCGGCCCTTCGTTATGCACGCGGAAGGGAAAAGGAGAACGGGCGAATGGAACGAGCGCTGATAATCGAGAAGTTCGACGCTGTCGCAGGCGGGCACCGTATTGGGCATCGTCACGACGGCGCCGAAACCGCCTCGGCGGGCAGCCTCAAGTCCGCTCGCCGTCGTCTCGGCTTCGGGAATGCCGGGATCGCGAAAGTGGACGTGGACATCGATAAATCCTGGAAATGAAATCTTCTCGCTCATCGCTCAACCTCAAAATCAATAGATAAACAGCATCTCCCTGTATTTCGGGAGCGGCCACTTAGTGTCATCCACAAGCCTTTCGAGACGGTCAACGGTCCTGCGGACTTCGCCCATCTCTACTAAAACTTCTCGTGAATTCTCCTTCGAAAGGGCCTTTTCAAGGCGCTCGCACTTTATGTGAAGATCGTCTAACCCGGCTCCAAGTTTAAGCGAAAGCGCCTTAAGCCCCGCGACACCGACCTTAAGGCCGTCTTTCTTGGCCTGACCGATCGCCGTGGCAAGACGCGTGAATTCATCCGCAACTACCGGACGGATCATGGCGCGGGCGATGTCGAGAGCTACGCGCCCTTCGATCAGAATCCTGCGCTCGTACGCCTCGGAGGCGATTTCGTAACGGCTCGCCATCTCTCCCTCGCTCAATACGCCGTAACGCGAGAAAAGCGAGCGGTTTACAGGATCGTTGTAGGGCTCGACGGCCTCCTTCGTGTCGACGAGATTCGGCAAGCCCCTCTTCCCGGCCTCCTTCGGCCAGTCGGCGCCGTAACCGTCGCCGGAGAAAAGAATGCGCTTATGCTTCTTGATAAGGCGCTGCAGAAGCTTCTGAAGCTCCGTATTGAAATCGCCTCCCGCCGCATCGAGCTTATCACATATCGCATCGATGGATTCCGCGACGATCGTGTTGATGACCATACAGCTCGCGGCGCAGTTGTGCGACGAGCCCGGGGCGCGGAATTCGAACTTGTTGCCCGTAAATGCGAACGGCGAAGTTCTGTTGCGGTCGGTCGTGTCGCGCGGCAGCGGCGGCATCGTGTCGACGCCGATTTTCATAGTCGTGCGACCCGTCTTCCGCCCGGTCTTGCCGGTCTCGATCTCGCGCATGACCTCGGAAAGTTCATCGCCGAGAAATATCGAAATGATGGCGGGCGGCGCCTCGTTAGCGCCGAGACGGTGATCGTTCCCGGCCCCGGCGACCGACATTCTCAAAATGTCGGAATGGAGATCGACGGCGCGGATCACGGCCGAGAGAACCGTGAGGAATATCGCGTTGTCGCGCGGATTGTCTCCGGGCGAGAGGAGATTGCGCTCTCCGTACGAAAGCGACCAGTTGCAATGCTTGCCCGAGCCGTTGACGCCCTCGAAAGGCTTCTCATGGAGAAGACATACGAGATTGTTCGCTTCCGCCGTCTGACGCAGAACCTCCATGACGAGCATGTTGTGGTCGACGGCGAGATTCATATCCTCGAACATCGGCGCGAGCTCGAACTGGGCGGGCGCGACCTCGTTGTGGCGCGTTTTGGCCGGAATGCCGAGACGCCACAGGCGCTGCTCGACCTCGGTCATGAAGTTGAGAATCCGCGGACGGATCGCGCCGAAATAATGATCGTCAAGCTGCTGATGCTTCGCGGGGGCCGCACCGAAAACGGTACGCCCCGTCTGAAGAAGATCGGGCCGCTTGAGATAAAAACTCTTGTCGATGAGAAAATATTCCTGCTCGGCGCCGAGCGTGACCGAAACATGGGCCTTCGGGCGCCTGAACTTCTTCATAAGACGCTCGGTCGCCCGGGAGAGAGCCTGAATGGAACGGAGAAGCGGCGTCTTCATGTCGAGCGCGGCGCCCGTGTAGGCGCAGAACGCCGTCGGGATGCAGAGCGTCGCGCCGTTGCCGTGGCGCTTGATGAACGCGGGCGAAGTGGGATCCCACGCCGTGTAGCCGCGCGCCTCGAACGTCGATCTCAGACCGCCGGATGGAAAACTGCTCGCGTCGGTTTCGCCGCCGATGAGATTCTTGCCGGAAAATCTGTTGACCGCCTGGGCGGGCCCCGTCGGCTCGAGGAACGCGTCGTGCTTCTCGGCCGTTCCGCCGGTCATCGGCTGGAACCAGTGCGTGAAATGCGTCGCTCCGTTTTCGAGCGCCCAGTTCTTCATACCCTCGGCGACCGCATCGGCGATCGACGGATCGAGGGGCTTGCCCTCGCGCATCGTCGCGATAAGTTTATCTGCGACGGCTTTGGACATGTGCTTGCGGATAGCCTCGCCGTAAAAGACGTCCGCTCCGTAATCTTTAAGACAGGTGTCTATCATAGGAATTTCCGATTATAAATTTTTATTCATGACGTTCGTCTTTTCCGGAGACCGACGACCCGCCGATCGGTTAATTATACCATTATTCGATAACGCCGCCAAGGAGAAGCTCGTCTGAATCGGAAGCGTAAACGACCGCGCTCTGTCCCGGAGCGACACCGAAGACCCCCTTCTCGAAAAAGCATTCGCCCCGGCGGTAAACTCCGTCGACGAGACGGCTCGCGCTGCGGACCTTCACTCGGCAGGGAATCTCCTCGTCCGTGGGCGCGATGGACACCCAGTTGACGTCGGTCAGTTTCAGCGACGTCTTTACTGCGTCGTTCACGCGCCCGACGACGACGCGGTTCCGCGCCGGATCGAGATCGACGACGTAATAAGGCTCGCCCGCGCCGCCGATGCCGAGACCCTTGCGTTGTCCGATCGTGAATTTCCAGAACCCCGTATGCCTGCCGACATTCCTGCCGTCGAGATCGACGATCTCGCCGGGTCTGTCGCCCGCGCCGATAAGTTCAGCGGTGTCTCCCGAATAGAAGTCCTGGGAATCGGGCCTTTCCGCGGCCGTAAGATTGTACTCGCGGGCGATATCGCGCGCTTCGGCCTTCGTCAGCGATCCGAGGGGGAATATATGGCGTTTAAGCTGCTCCTGGCTCAGGCGATAGAGAAAGTAACTTTGATCCTTCGCTTCGTCAACAGCCCTTAAAAGCTTAAAACGCCCGTCCTTCTCGACGACTCGCGCGTAATGGCCCGTCGCGAACCTGTCGAACTTCAAGCCCCCCTCGGCCGCGAGACGCGGCAGGAGCCCGAACTTCATAATCGCATTGCAGTAAACGCACGGATTCGGAGTCCGCCCCGACAGATAGGTGTCGCGGAAATAGGATATTATGGTTTTATCGTATTCCTCGGAACAGTCAAAAACCCTGTAGCCGATTCCGATCGACCCGGCGAACGATTCTGCGGCCGCGATATGCTCGGCTTCATGCGCGCCGAAACACGCCTCCTTTTCGCCGCCTCTGTATTTCCCGCGCCATAATTTCATCGTGATTCCGATTACGTCATGGCCCTGATTCTTGAGAATTAAAGCCGAAACCGAGGAGTCGACGCCGCCGCTTAAACCGACTGCAATTGTCATCTTGATTTCCGCTCCATAAATTTGATATAATATGCGCTTAACGACCTCGGACTGTAGCTCAGTTGGTAGAGCACGACACTTTTAATGTTGGGGTCGCGGGTTCGATCCCCGCCAGTCCGACCACTCCCCCTTGTACCACTTATCGAGTCCTTCGGCGATCGCGTCCGCGATACGTCCGATGCGTTTCGGATCCCATATCGCCTCCTCGCCCTCCGGCGTCGTGATGAAATCGGTCTCGATAAGACAGCTGGCCACTTCGGGATTTCGCATTACGACAAAATTCGCCCTCTTTACTCCGCTGTTGGGGATGTCGCCCTTGAGCGCGGCGCCCATCTCGGCGTTTATCGCCGACGCGAGAGTCGCGCCGAAGTCGTTCCAGGCGTACACGCTGGTGTAGCGCACCCTGCGCGGATCGACATCGTAATTGGGCGCGTTATGATGGACCGAAATGAACGCTATGACGTTTTCGTTCGAGCAGGCGACGCGCGGACGGTCGTAGAGAGAGACCGCGACATCGCTCTCGCGCGTCATGATCACCTTGTATCCGCGCTTTACGAGGCAGTCGCGCGTCGCCGTCGAAAGAGCCAGATTGGCGTCCTTCTCGCACCATCCGTGAGGACTGAGCGCGCCCGAATCCTCTGATCCGCCGTGTCCCGGATCCAGCACGACGATACGTCCGGCAGGATTGTCGGGAGTGACGAGCGCGCGCGGATAATCCTCGGCGTACGGCAGCTTTTTATATTCCTTCTTCTTTTTGGGCGACCTGGACGGTACCGGTCTGCGCGCAACCCTTACCGTATGATTGGTCGTAAAATCTCCGGCCGTTATCTCGACAAGGTTGTCGCCCTCGACGAGATCCAGCATCGTGACCCAGCCGCCGGTTTTGTAGACCGGAACGTTTTTCCCCTGAACGACGATATTCGTAACGCCGCTCTCGACCGCGCCGGACATATAACACTTCTGAACATAAGGAAGCCGGGCGGAAGCTTTCGGAAACGCGATCGTTACGGCGAGAAGAACGCTGGCGAACATATCAGCCGATATTTTTCAGGATCGCGGCGAGGAAGTCGTCGTACGTCTCGAACGCCGGGATGTCGGGATTGTCCTTCTTGATCTGCTCGGTCGAGCGGAAAAGGAAACCCGCTTTGGACGCGCGGATCATCTGAAGATCGTTGTAGCTGTCTCCGGCGGCGATCGTCTCGAAACCGCAGCTCTGAAGCGCCCTGACGGTGGTAAGCTTCGACTGAGGACAGCGCATCTTGTAGTCGACGATGCGTCCGTCGCTGGACACTTCGAGCGAGTTGCAGAATATCGCGGGCCAGTTGAGCTTTTTCATCAGCGGGCGCGAGAACTGGTCGAAAGTGTCGGAAAGGATCAGAACCTGGGTTTTCTCGCGAAGGCAGTCGAGAAACTCCTCCGCTCCGATAAGAGGACGGATCGAGGAAATCACATCCTGTATCTGACCGAGCTTGAAGCCGTGCTTGTCGAGAAGATCGATGCGATAACGCATAAGCTTGTCGTAGTCGGGCTCGTCGCGCGTAGTGCGGCGGAATTCGGGAATGCCGGTCGCTTCGGCAAACGCGATCCATATCTCGGGAACGAGAACTCCTTCAAGGTCAAGACAGACTATTTCCATTTCACTACCCTTTCTTAAAGAAAAAG